>CALMKX010000125.1 GCA_937867335.1 uncultured Acidobacteriota bacterium | reverse complement strand
GCGGGCGAGGAGGCAGCGGCGGCCGAAGCCGGCGGTTTCGCTCGCGGGTGGCGGCGAGCCGGGCCGCGGGCACCAGGATGCGGCGCACCGCGGTGCACTTCTGGCCGGTCTTCTGGCTGATCTCGCGCACCACGTCGCGCACGAAGAGCTCGAAGGTGGCGCTGCCGGGAGCCACGTCCGGTGCCAGCACGGCCGCGTTCAAGCTGTCCGCCTCGACGTTGAAACGGACGTTCGCTTCCAGCAGATGGGCGCGGGAGCGCAGGCTGCGCGCGGTGTCGGCCGAGCCGGTGAAGGCCACCACATCGAGCGGCTCGAGGTGGTCGAGCAAGTCGCCGGTGCTGCCGACCACCAGCTGCAGGGCCCCCGGCGGCAACACTCCGGCTGCCACGATCAGCTCGATCGCCCGCTCGGTCAAGGCGGCGGTGGCGGTGGCCGGCTTGGTGATCGCCGGCATGCCGGCCAGGATCGAGCAGGCGGCCTTCTCGGCGAAGCCCCAGGTGGGGAAGTTGAAGGCGTTGATGTGCACCGCCACCCCCCGCCGGGGCACCAGCACGTGTTGCCCCACGAGTTCGCCGGACTTCGAGAGGGCGGTGGCTTCGCCCTCCATCAGGAAGGGTTTCTCGCCCAGGGTGCGCGCCAGGGAGTAGTAGTAGGCGAGGGTTCCGGAAGCGCCATCGACGTCGAAGGAGCCGTCGGCGAGCGTAGTGCCGGAGTTCTCGCGCGAGAGGGCCAGGAGCTCGTCGCGGTTCTCCCTCAACACTTTGGACATCGACTTCAGGATCTCCCCGCGCTGCTGCCAGGACAGGCTGCGCAGCGCCGGGCTCCCGACCTGGCGGGCGTGGTCGAGCACGGCCTGGAAGTCGATCCCGTCGCTTCCGGCCTGGGCGATGTTCTCTTCGGTGGCAGGGTTAACCAGAGGGGCCAGGCCCGTCCGGGCCTCGTGCCAGCTTCCGCAGACATAGCTTCGCAAGGTTTTCATAGCCCTCGAAGCGTATCCCAACTGCCGAACGCAAAAAGGCCCCGGCCGCCTTCGGAGGGCGAGCCAGGGCCTTCGATCCGGCCGGGAAGCTTGTGGCCTACGGCCAGTTGCGGGGGTGGAAGTTCTCGTCGACGATCAGAGCCTTGACGCCCGGGGGCAGGATCTGGAGCGTCTTCAAGAACTCGATCACCGCATCCTGCTCGGAGGCGGGCAGGGCGAGGAAGGCCTGGCGAACGCTGTCGGACTCGCCGAAGTGGTTCTCGATCGCCTGGCGCATGGTGGTGAATTTGCCGTGGTGGAAGTACGGAGCCTCGCTCGCGGCACCCCATAGCCGCTTGGTGAGGAAGCGGCTGTTGCCGGCGAAGAACGCCGCCGAGCCGCCCGGCGCCTGCATGTTGAGGGCTTCGCGGTTGGGATCGTCCGGGCCGCTGGTGATGTCGTGGAGCTTGAGGTCGGTGAAGGCCGGCACCTCAGTGACGCCGTTGCGCAGGCGCAGGCGCGGGCCGGGCAGGGCCGGGTCGTTCAGGTTCACGAAGTAGATCGGTGCATCGCCCGGGCGCAGGTTGCCGGTGGGGTTGTAGGGGTTCGGCTCCACGTACAGGCGGCCGTTGCCGGCGAGCGGCAGCGACATCTTGTGGCAGTTGGCGCAGCCCACGGCGGCGAACTTCTGCTCGCCCAGGCGCACGGCCTGCTCGATGTCGTTGTCGCGGGGAATCACCCGGCCGGGCACCGGCAGGGTGGCCTGGAACACGGTCACCGCGGTGACGTCGGCGCGGGTCATCTCATTCTGGAAGCCGTCGCCGTCCGCGTCGGTGTTGACGCCGAAGCGCTCGGTGGTCTGGATGCCATGGTGGTGGTTCATGGCGTTGTTGGTGAACTGCCGCAGGGAGATCACCGCGCCCGCCTGGTGCCAGGGGTTGATGATCAGGCTGGGCACTGCGCCGCCCGCGGTGCCGACGCTGCCGAGCGGCAGGCCGACCACGCTGGAAGCATCCCAGCTGCCGTCGCCGTTGCGCCGCAGGGTGCCGAAGGACACGCCCTTGGTGATCAACTGGCTCGAGCCGCCGAGCGGAGTGGCGTTGCGGATGTTCTGGAGGTCCTGGGTCATCTGCCGGGCAAGCATCTCGAGATAGCCGGAGCCCGCCATGCTGGTGGTGGCGCGGCTGTTGGCGATGTCCGACAGCGTGGCCGGCAGGCCGTTCTCCGCCACCGTGCCGCGGGTGGGCGTGGTGTCGTCGCCGTCGAAAGTGGCGAAGTCGAAGCGCTGGCCGAGCACGAAGACGTTGGCCACGATGTCCCCGGCGCCGCCGGGGAAAGGCTGGTTGTGGCAGCCGGCGCAGGAGTTGGCGTCCGGCGCCGAGATCCGGTTGAAGTTGCGGGGGAAGGTGAGCGGGCTGGTGGCGTCCGCCACAGGCGAGCCAGTGCCCTTGGTCAGGGGCCGCCCGCCGCCCTCCTCGCTGGTCCAGATGGCCGAGAACAGCCGGGCGCCGTGCGAAATGAGCGCCTGGACGGAGATCTGGTACTCCTGGCCGTCGTTCAAGTGCCGGGGAACCGAGACTTCCTTGCCGATCTGCGAAGAGTCGGCGCCGGCCATCCAGCTCCAGCCCACCAGGGCCAGAAGCGCGAAGACGACGAGAGCCTTACTGCTTGCTTTCATGAACCTACCTCCAAACAGAAGATCGTGGGTCTTGAGGGCTGCCTCCCTCTCAACACAGAAGGGAGTACATCCAGAAAACGCAGCTCTTGCGCAACATGTCCGGATTCAGGGGCGGATGTCGGCAAGAGCCAACTCAAGAGTGCATTCTCAAGAAGGAAGCGTGACAACCTGTGGGTCGCTGCTCGCGGCGGGCGCGAAATCCTCCTGCCTTCTTAGTCCCGGAATCCCATAGGTCCGGTTCAGAGCACCCAGTCCACCACCAGCCAGCACCAGAAGCCGGCGAGGAGGGCCGCTGCGAGGTCGAGCAGCGCTCCGGTCTTGGCCATGCGGGGGATGGTGAGGTAACCGCTGCCGAAGACGATGGCGTTGGGCGGCGTTCCGGCGGGCAAGGCGAAGTCGCAGGAGCAGCCCACCGTGGCGGCGAAGAGCACGGTGGGCAGGAGATCCGGCGCCACGGCTTCTTTGAGCACCACGAGGAGAACTGCGATGGTGGAGGTATTCGAAGCCACCGCGGAGACGGCCACGCTCACCACGGCCGCGAGCAGCACCTGGGCGAGGGGCGGCAGAGTGGCGAGGTGCGACAGGGATTGGCCCATGAAGCCCGAAAGGCCGCTTTCCTGGACGCCGGCGGCGAGGGCGAAGCCGCCACCCAGGAGCAGCAGGGCGGCCCAGGGAACCCGCTTGAGCGAGCGCCACTCGAGCACCTGGCGCCCGCCGGCCCGGAACAGGAGCAGGAGAACCGCAGCCAGGCAGGCCACCGTGCCCTCCACGTGGGCCGAAGTGATCTTCCAGGCCGGCAGCAGGCCCTGAGCCCAGGCCGCCAGGTTCTTGCTCAGGATCCAGGCCGTGGCCGCCAGGCTGAAGACGCCGAGGATCACTTTCTCCGCCGGCTTGAGCGGCCCGAGCTCGGCGAGTTCGGCCTCGATCGCCGCGCGACCCACGCCGGCGCCGAGCCCCTCCTTGCGCCCCATCCGCCACAGCACCAGCCACACCAGGGGCAGGAACATCACCACGAACGGGAAGCCCACCAGGGCGAACTCGAGGAAGGAGATCGGCCGGCCGAGCTTCTCCATGAAGCCGGAGAACTGGGCGTTCGGCACGGTGCCGATCTTGGTGCCGATGCCGCCGATGTTGGCGCCGTAGGCGATCGCGAGCATCACCGCCGAGCCGTAGAGGCTCAAGCGGCGGCCCTCTCGGCGCTCGATCTGGGCCACCAGGGCGAGGCCGATCGGCAGCATCATGGCAGCGGTGGCCGTGTTCGAGATCCACAGCGAGACGAAGGCCGTGGCGGCGAGGAAGCCGGCCAGGAGGCGGCGCGGGTCGGTGCCGATGGCCTTCATGATGGTGAGAGCGATGCGGCGGTGGAGATCCCATTGCTGCATCGCGCCAGCGATCGCCATGCCGCCGGCGAAGAGGAAGAGATAGGGGTCGATGTAGACCCCCACGGTGTGGCGCAGATCCGAGAAGAAGCCGCCGCCGAAGACTCCCGTCAGCGGGAAGAGCAGCAAGGGCAGGCAAGCCGTCCAGTAGATCGACACTGCCTCGCTCAGCCACCAGATCGCCATCAGCGCGGCACCGGCCGCGGCCAGCGCCGGCCGCGAGCCCCACTCGGGGCTGCGCGCGAGCGGAGTGTCGAGCAGGGCGAGCGCCAGGAAGGCCGCGAGGCCGGCCACCAGGCCGGCCAGGCGGAGACCGCGGAGGGATTCTGGCCAACGCATTCGAGGGTAGGGAGCCTATCGCGATGCGCTGCCGGGCTCACCTGGGCAGAGCGCTACCCGCAGGTGAGAAAGGCGTGCCCCGCGAGCGTGGGGGGCCGGCCTTTACCCGCCGCGGGTAGCGCGGCCGGCCAGCAGCCGAGATCGGCCCGGGTGGGCGCTCGGCCACCACTGGCACCTCGCTTGCTCTCATCACCCGCCGCACTCTCATGCCTGCGAGGGAAGGCTGAGCCGACGGAGGCGACAGTATGAGCGAGCGCCTGGAGTGGCCGTACGTGTTTCGCGCCCTGGGGATCCTCGCGGTCTTCTACGGGCACTTCGTGGGCAGCTACTGGCTCCTCGGCAACCGGGTGGGCCACCAGCAGATGAAGTTCCTGGCCACCTTCGTGGTGGCCGGCTTCTTCATGCTCGCGGGCTACTTCTTCCATGAGCGGGGCGCGAGCTGGCTCGGCTATGTGAAGCGCCAGGCCCGGCGCCGGCTGCTGCCGGTTCTGGGTTTCCACGTCGCAGGATTCGTGATCGCCCTGGCAGGGTTGGCGGCCACCGGCAACCTCAGCAGCAAGTCCTTCCTGGCACTCGCCAAGCTGCTCGTGGCGATCGTCGCCGGCTGGCCGATGCTCGCCGCCGTGGGCTGGTTCCTGGTCTGCCTGTTCACGGTGGAGGTGTTCCACTACTCGTTGCGGCCGCTCACCCGCAGCAGCTGGGCCCTTGCCGCCTCGATCCTGGCCTTCGGCCTGGCCACCTGGGCGTTTCCCTTCCAGGTGAAGGCGGACCAGCAGCTGGGCTACTGGCAGTCCTGGTGGTTCTTGACCCCGGCCTTGGCCGGCATGGTGTTCTACCAGCTGGGCGTGCTCGGCCACCGCCTGAACCTCTTCGCGCCGCGCTCGCGGGCCGTGGACGTTGCCGTGAGCCTGGTCTCTCTGGTGATCCTGGTCTTGATCTTCGACCGCAACCAGGGGCCCTTCCCGCAGTCCAAACTGGACATGCCGCTCCAGGGCCTGAGCGCTTTCGGCCATCTGGGCTGGTTCTACACCACCGGCATCGTCGGCTCGATCTTCCTGTTCTTCGTGTCCCGCGTTCTGCCGGCCGGCCGCTGGTCGCGCTTCCTGGGCGAGAACTCCCTGGTGCTGATGTGCCTCAACAGCTATTTGCTTCTCTGGATCGATCGACCGGTGACGGCTTGGCTGTACACCGGCTTGAAGTGGCAGTCGCCGCTGGCGCTTACGCTCTGCTCGGCGGTTGCCACCTTGCTTTCCTTCCTGCTGGTGGCCCCGCTGGTCAAGGCGATCCACCGCTGGGCGCCCTGGCTTACCGGGGAGACCCCGGCTCTCGCGCCTTCCGCCGCCCCGGCGGTGAGCGCGGGACCGGCCCTCGCCGAAAGCTAGGCGGCTGGCCGTCACCGAGCGCCGCGGCGGAGCATCCAGCTTATTGGGGGCTGGCGATGAACGGGAGTCTGATCAGTTTCTACGTCGGCGGCGGGGCGCTCGCGCTCTACGGCGTGGGGCACACCCTGGGCTATGCCACCGGCCGAGCTCAGGACCGCGACAGCGAGTTCGTTCGCATGCTCAAGGCCACACCCTCGAACATGCCAGGCGTGCAGAAGAGCCGTTTTCATCTCTACGAGGGCTACAGCTGGATGACGGCGTTCATGGCCCTCGCCTTCGGCCTGCTCAACCTGGTGCTGGCCTGGGTGGCGCCGCAGCTCGCCGGCAGCGTCCCGCTTCTCCTGGTGGACTTCCTGACCGCGGGAACCGCGGCGCTTCTCGCCTGGCGGTATTTTTTCTTGCCGCCGTTGTCTCTGGCTCTTCTGGCCACTCTGGCCTACGCCTTGGGGTTGGTGTGGGCGCTCCGCTGAGGGGCCGGGCGGCCTGGCTGCGGGCGGCCGGATTCGGCTTGGCGCTGGGCCTGGCGGCCGGCGGCGTGGCCAAGGCCGGGGAGCTCGAGGACCAGCTCTGGGAGGCGGCGAGGCTGGGAGATGCCGCCGCGGTGAAGGACCTCCTCGCCCGCGGCGCCCAGGTGGACGCACCCTTTCGGGCCGGTGGCACGGCCCTGCTCTTCGCCGCCCAGCATGGGCGCCGAGACGTACTGGAGCTGCTGCTCGCCGCGGGAGCCAACGTCGGCGCTCGCGAGGAAGTGAACGGCTGGGGCGCTCTCGCCTGGGCCACCGTCGGCGGTCATTGCGACCTGCTGCCGGTGCTGCTCGAGCACGGTGCGGATCCCAACGTGCGAGATCTGGCGAAGGGCCTCAGCCCTCTCGCTTTCGCCGTGGTGCGGGCGCCCAGGGCCTGCTTCGACCTCCTGCTCGGTTCGAGCCGGCTGTCCCGGGAAACCCTCACCCAGGCCGTGGAGATCGCCGGCCAGACCGGTCGCAAAGACCTCCTTCCCTTGCTCGAGAAGCGGCTCGCCGAGCTGCCGAGCCCCGCGACGCCGGCGACTTCGCTGGTGCCGCCGTCCTGGCCGCAGTTCCGGGGCCCTCACGCGTCGGGGCTCGGCGAAGGAGATCCGCCGGTTTCGTTCGGCCTCGAGCCGGGCGGTGGCCTGCGCTTCAAGGCGGAAATCCCCGGCCTCGGCCATTCGAGCCCGATCCTGTGGGGGGACCGCCTCTTTCTCACCACCGCCGTCACCGAAGGCGGCGAGCTCACCGTTCGAGACACCGGCAACCCCCTCGACTCCGTCCAAGAGAAGCGGCCCACCACCTGGAAGCTCCTCTGCCTCGACGCCAACACGGGCGCTCTCCTCTGGGAGCGCACCGCGGCTGCCGGTGTGCCCACCGTGGGCCGGCACGCCAAGAACAGCCTGGCGAGCCCCACCCCCGCCACCGACGGCCGCCACGTAGTGGCCTCCTTCGGCGAGAAGGGCCTCTTCGTCTGGGACTTCGAAGGCACATTGCTCTGGCAGCGAGACCTCGGCGGCGGCGACGTGGGCTTCTTCTACGACCCCGAATACCAGTGGGGAAGCGCCAGCTCGCCGATCCTCTTCGAGGGCCTGGTGATCGTCCAGGTGGACGTGCAGAAGGGCTCCTACGTGGCCGCCTTCCACGCCGACGACGGCACTCCGGCCTGGCGCACCGAGCGCGACGAGCTGCCCTCCTGGGGCACGCCGACGATCTACCAGGACGCTGGCCACGCCGAACTCGTCACCAACGCCACGAATGCCATCCGTGGCTACGACCCGCGGACCGGCAAGGAGCTCTGGCACCTCAAGACCGCCAACTCCTTCATCTCGGCTTCGACCCCAATCGCCGGCTCGGGCCTGATCGTGGTGGGCAACGGCTACCGCCCAGCGAAACCCCTCTACGCCATCCACCCCGGCGCCCTGGGCGACATCAGCCTCCCGGAAGGCCACACCAGCAACGACTCGATCGCCTGGAGCAGCGCGACCGGTGGCCCGTACTACACGACTCCCCTCCTCGCCGGCGGCCTGCTCTACGTGCTGGCGGACGACGGCGTGCTCTCGGCCTATCGCGCCACCACCGGCGAGTCGATCTACCGCCAGCGCGTGGCTGCCGGCGCCCGCTTTTCCGCCTCCCCCGTCCTCGCCGCCGATCGCCTCTACCTGGTGAGCGAGGAGGGCACCGTCTACGTGGTAGCCGCCGGCCCCACCTACCAGCTCCTCGCCACCAGCGCCCTCGGAGAGTCCTGCCTGGCCACCCCGGCCCTGGTGGCGAACACCCTCTACCTGAGGACCCGAAGCCACCTGCTGAGCTTCAGCCGGGCGGGCAGCCCCTGACAGGAGCAATGCCCAGCGGCATTCGGTCTTTTCCCGGACGTAGGGGCACAGCATGCTGCGCCTAGGGCCCGAGGGCGAGGACCGTGCGGGTCCGGGAAGTCCGCGGGCGCAGCATGCTGCGCCCCAACAGGCCTCGACTTGTCGGGCCAAGGGTTTCGGCCCGAGGCGCAACCCCAACGGGCCCGAGGGCGAGGACCGTGCGGGGTTCGAGCCAGCTGGGCCGGGCATGAGCCGATCCTCCGGGCCTGGCAGGCTTCGAAGGAAGTGCTAAGATCGCGCGCGGTCCGACTTCCCCCGCGAGGAAACCTCCCTGACAGCCCCGATCCCCGTAGCCCAGGCCCGCCCTCAATGGCGCACGCTGCCCGTGCTCTGGCAGATCGTGCGGGATTTCTTCAAGCGCCCCTTCTACGCTCTCTACGAGAAGAAGCTCTCCGGCGAGGTGAGGAGCTGGCGACTGCCCCGGCACATCGGCGTGATCATGGACGGCAACCGCCGCTTCGCCCGCGAGACCGGCCTCGGCAATGCCAGCGCCGGCCATGAGCGAGGGGCCGAGAAGCTGCGCGAAGTGCTCTCCTGGTGCTACGAGTTCGGCATCCCGGTGGTCACCGTCTGGAGCTTCTCCCTCGACAACCTCTCCCGCGACACCTCCGAAGTGGAGATGCTGCTCTCCCTCTTCGAGCGCGAGACCCTGCGCCTCGCCGGCCATCAAGACGTCCACACCAACCAGGTGCGGGTGCGCTACCTGGGCAAGCTCGAGCTCCTGCCCGAGAGCCTGCAGGCGGCGATCGAGAGGGCCGAGGGCGCCACCGCGTCCTACCAGCGCTTCCAGCTCAACATCGCCATGGCCTACGGCGGCCGCGAGGAGATCCACGACGCCTTCCGGCGCTACCTCGGCGAGGAGCTCAAGGCCGGCAAGAGCCTCGCCGAAGTCCTCGCCAGCTACGACGAGAAGAGCATCGAGCCCCACCTCTACACCTCGGGCCTCCCCGAACCGGACCTCATCCTCAGAACCAGTGGCGAGGTGCGACTCTCCGGCTTCCTGCTCTGGCAGAGCGCCTACTCCGAGTTCTACTTCTGCGACACCTACTGGCCGGCGTTCCGGCGCATCGACCTGCTCCGAGCCCTGCGTTCCTACCACCAGCGCCAGCGCCGTTTCGGTCGCTGAACCGTCGCTTTCGGGGCGTTCGCTCCCGGCGGGAATGAGGTTATGCTCCCGGCCGTGGACGGGGGTCTCACCACGACTCGACTGACGGCTGAAGAGCTTCACGAAGCCTGGCCGGCGCTCGCTCCAGAGGAGCAGGTGGAGGGCTTCCGCCTGCTCGATCCAGCCGAGGCGGACGACTTCTTCCAGAGCCTTTCCGCCCTGAGCCAGGCCGGGCTGATCGGCGAGCTCGCTCCCGGCGAGCAGCGCCTGTGGCTGCGCCAGCTAGCTCCCGACGACGCAGCCGACCTGCTCCAGGAAGTCGATCCCGAGCCCCGGGACGAGCTCCTCGCCCTGCTCGACGAGCCCACCCGCCGAGAAGTGCGCGCTCTGCTCGCCTATGCCGAGGACGACGCCGGCGGCCTGATGAGCCCCCGCTTCGCTCGCATCCGCCCCAACATGACGGTGGACGAGGCCATCTCCTATCTGCGCCTCCAGGCCCGTGGCCGGCTCGAGACCCTGTACTACGCCTACGTGCTCGACGGCGAGCAGCGCCTGCTCGGCGTGGTCTCCTTCCGCGACCTTTTCGCGGCGCCCGGCGGCCGGCCGGTCTCCGAAGTGATGCAGCGCGAAGTGATCTCGGTCCCCGAGGACATGGACCAGGAGCAGGTGGCGCGGATCTTCGCCGAGGAAGACCTGACGGTGATCCCGGTGGTCGATGGCGAAGGCCGCATGAAGGGCATCGTCACCGTCGACGACATCGTCGACGTGGTCGAAGAAGAGGCCACCGAGGACATCCACAAGATCGGCGGTCTCCAGGCCCTCGACGCGCCTTACCTGGAAACCGGCTTCTTCAGCATGATCAAGAAGCGGGCCGTGTGGCTGGCCGCCCTCTTCATCGGCGAAATGCTCACCACCTTCGCCATGGCCCGCTTCCAGGACGAGATCGCCAAGGCCGTGGTGCTCGCCCTTTTCGTGCCGCTGATCATCTCGAGCGGCGGCAACTCCGGCTCCCAGGCCTCCACCCTGGTGATCCGTGCCATGGCCCTCGGCGAAGTGCGGCTGCGCGACGGCTGGCGCATCGCCCAGCGGGAGGTCCTCGCCGGCCTCGCCCTCGGCCTGATCCTCGCCGCCATCGGCGTGGTGCGCATCCTGGTCTGGCAGTCCATCTTCCACAGCTATGGGGCCCACGCCCTGCTCCTCTCCATCACCATCGGCCTCTCGCTCGTGGGCGTGGTGCTCTGGGGCACCCTTTCCGGGGCCATGCTGCCCCTCTTCCTGCAGCGCCTGGGGCTCGACCCGGCGAGCGCCTCGGCCCCCTTCGTGGCCACCATGGTCGACGTGGTGGGGTTGGTGATCTACTTCACCGCCGCCCAGATCGTGCTCGGCGGCGTGCTGCTCTGAGGGACCGGCCGCCGGCTCTCTTCCCCATGAGCTACTTCCAGGCCGCCCTGCTGTCGCTGGTCCAGGCCCTCTCCGAGTTCCTGCCCATCAGCTCCTCGGGTCACCTCGTGTTGCTGCCTCGCCTGCTCGGCTGGCAGGACCAGGGGCTCCTTTTCGACGAAGCCTTGAACACCGGCACCTTGCTCGCCGTGCTCGCCTACTTCCGGCACGACCTAATCGCCTTGCTGCGGGACGGCTGGGCGAGCCTCTGGGGGCGCCGCTTCGTGGGCCAGGGCCAGCTCGCCTGGCAGCTGGTGGCGGCCACCGTGCCGGTCGCCGTGGCCGGCCTCTTGATCCATCCCTGGGTGGCGGCCGCGGGGCGCAAGCCGGCCCTGGTGGCCACCAACCTGATCGTCTACGGCGTGGTGCTGGCCGTGGCGGATCGCCTCGGCCGCCGCAATCGCGATCTCGGCTCGCTGCGCTGGGTCGACGCCCTCGCCATTGGCGCCGCCCAGGCCCTCTCCCTGGTGCCGGGCACCTCCCGCTCCGGCATCACCATGACCCTCGCCCTCTTCCTCGGCTTCGAGCGCGCCGCCGCCGCCCGTTTCTCCTTTTTGCTGGCAGTGCCGGTGGGCCTCTTGGTGGCCGCGCACGATGGCCTCGAGATCGCCAAGGGGCACCTCCAGGGCGTGGCTCCCGGCCCTCTGATGGCAGCCGTGCTGCTCACCGCGGCGGCGGGGTACGTGGTGATCGGCGGTTTGCTCTCGTGGCTGCGCCGGCAGAGCTTCCTGCCGTTTTCGATCTACCGAGTGGCCCTCGGCGGGCTGATTCTCGGCCTGGTGGTGAGCGGCTGGCTGGGCTAGCGGCCGGCTCCGCTGTGGCGGGGCACCGCCCGCAGCAGGCCGCTCGACGGCCACAGCCCCTGGCGCCAATCCCCGCCGCCGCCGTGGAGCCAGATGTAGCGCCACACCTCGGCGACATCGGTCACCGCATGGCTGAACGAGATCGAAGAGACCCCGAAAGCCGTGGAGCGGTCGTCGAACGCCCCGAGGCCGGAGCGGTAGCCCACCCGGCGATACTCCTCGCCCACCGAGCTGTAAGCCTGGCGACTGCGGCCGAGGGCCCGGCCTACGACCTCCCGGAGCGTCTGCGGCTCCTCGGGCCGAGGCAAGAAGCCGTAGAAGATGAGCGGGAAGCGCGGCGAGGTGGCCTCCACGTAGCGCAGATAGTCCGCGAAGTAGCGGCCCTCGGCTCCGTCCCGATTGGAGGCGTTGAGCGGATTGTTGGCGTCTGCCAGATAGTGGGAGACCACTCCCAGCTGGAAGACGATCTCGGCGAACGGCCTCTGGGCCCGCAGGGCGGCAATCGCCCGTTCCACCTCGGCGCCGATGGTGCGGTCCAGCTCTCCGGTGCCGTCCGGGTTCTTCATGTGGCGGGCCGGGTCGCCGTTGCGGAACGGCTCGAGGGTGCCGGCCTTGAGGCGATCCAGGTGCTTGACGATCTGCCGGCCGAGATCTGCGGGAGCTAGGTACGCAGCCTCGATCGCAATGTCCTCCTGCGTCTGGGGCGAGAAGGCCCGAGCGGAGGTCGGAGCCAGGATCGGCAGCAAGATTAACGCGAACGTGATTTGAGGGCGGCCCACGACGGCTTTATTCTAGGGGCACTACAGGGCATCTTCGCCAGGAAAACTCCATGCAGGAATCCGCACACTTCCTCGACACCTTGGGCCGCGCCTGCCCTCTGCCCATTTTGATGACCGCCAAGGCTTTGATGCAGCTCTCCGTGGGCCAGGTGCTCGAAGTGCTGGGCGACGATCCCGCCATCGCCGAGGACATGCCCGTCTACTGCTACCGCAGCGGTCACCGCCTTCTCTCCCTGGTGGAGGAGGAAGGCGGCCGGGTCCGCTGCCGGATCGAAAAGGCCGTGCGCTAGCCCCGGCAGCCTCGATCGCCTAGCAGAGGCACTGGCAGGAATTGCACACCGGGAAATTGCACTGGAACGAGAACGAACAAGGCAGGCAGTCGCTCTTGCAGGCCATCCGGTTCACCGAGCAGACCTCCTTGGTGCAGAAGTTCGCCCGCGGCTCGAGAGCGGGGGTGAGGCTCTGCGGGCTCGCCGCCATGAGCTCCGGAGGTAGGGCCGCCGCCGTGGGCTCTGCCGCCGCCGGGGCATACCGTGCGCTGCGGCACATGCAGCACCAGGCCCGGCTCGACGAGCGCCCCACCGAATTCCCGCCGGAAGTTGCCTCAGCACAAAGGCAGGCCATTCTTTCCCTGAACGCAGCCGTTTTCGGCT
>CALMKX010000124.1 GCA_937867335.1 uncultured Acidobacteriota bacterium | reverse complement strand
CCTGTCACCCATCTCCTGAGGTCGATCCGTCACCCTTGTCCTGAGGCTGTACAGCGTGCTGCGCCCCTACAGCCAAGCTCCGGCCAAGGGCCTCACCCAGGTGCGAGTGCGTCTCTTCAGGTGCCAGCTTCTTCCCTTGAAGGCCGACACCGGGGCGGCTCAAGCGAGGGGTTCAGTGGAGCGCCCGATCGCGAATCGTTTGCGAATCCAAGACGTGCAGGGATCAAGGTTGCCTCGTGCCGAATTGGCGAGAATCGGAAGCTGGAGCAGGCCCACGAACGCGAGCCAGCCCAGAAAGCTCACCAACGGTAGGTCGAGGCTGAACTCGACGAGA
Organism: uncultured Acidobacteriota bacterium; assembly: GCA_937867335.1. Classification (GTDB taxonomy): domain Bacteria; phylum Acidobacteriota; class Thermoanaerobaculia; order Multivoradales; family SZUA-115; genus JAXLQX01. The sequence continues at coordinate 8,179 of CALMKX010000124.1, read as the reverse complement.
AGAGCTGCCAGTACGGTGGCGAAACCACAGACGCCGAGCGACCACTTCAAGTCTGATCTCATTTCGATTCCTCCCATGCCGTCGAAGATGGTTCTATCAAGCTCGCCGGCCAGCCTCTCCGACGCCGAGCCGACGATCCGTTGTCGCGCGGGCATCGAGGGGCTCCTGCCTGAAGCGCCACAACTGCCGCCACGGCCGGGCGCCCGCCGGTGGTCCTGGCAGCGGCAGCGCTACCGTCTCGGCTCATACCGCAACACCACGATCCCCGAGTCGAACTCCCGGCGGCTTATGAGCTTCAAGTCGACATACTTCGAGAGCCCCGCGAGGAGCGTCGGCCCGTGGCCCGCGAGCCTGGGCTGCACCAGGAACTCGTAGTCGTCGATCAACCCCGCCTCCGCCAAGGCCAGCGGGAGCTTCAGGCCACCCAGCAGGAGCCCCTGGCCCGGCTGCTGCTTGAGTTGCCGAACCGCCTCCACCACATCCCCGCGCACCAGCTCCGCGTTCCAGTCCACCCGCTCCAGCGTGCTCGACACCACGTACTTCTTCGTCGCGTCGATCGTCCGCGCAAAGGGCTCCATCCAGCTGGCCATCCAATCAGGCCGCACTCCGCCCTGCGCAACCTCACGCCACCCGACCTCCATCATCTCGTAGGTGACCCGGCCCAGAAGGATGGCATCGGCCTGCGCCAGGTTCTCAGTGTGGTGACCATGCGTGTCCTCGTCCGCGAGCCCCGCGAGATGGTCACAGCAGCCGTCCAGGGTGACGTTGATGGAATATCGGAGGGGTCGCATCGCGCGAGTGTACCGGTGAGGGCCGGTGGCCGCCAGCGGCGCCAACCCGTGCCAGCCTCTTGGCAGAACCCGCGACGGGACCAGCCGTAGGGGCGCAGCATGCCTGTTTGCGAGGTGCCAGCCTCTTGGCCACGACGTCAAACCAAGGCCCCTTCGCCCCCAAACCAGGGCCCCTCGCTGGCGAACCCCATCACCTCCGGCGCAGCAGGCCGGCCGAGATGAGCGTGGTCAGCAGCCCGACGGGGAAGGGCTCGATGAAGGTGAAGGCTGCGTTGACGAGCGGGTTCGAGTAGAGCTTCTTGAACGACTCGGCCTCTTGCACCGCCTTGTCGATCGCCTCCTGCGGCGCCCCGGTGGCCTTCAGGTGCTCGGCTTCTTGGTTGAAGATGTGGTCGGCGATCCCCGGAGAGCTGTAGAAGACCACCTCCCAGGCGGCGACGTAACAGGCCGCGGAGATGACGGCGATGAGGATCCCCACTGCGAACCCTCGCCCGAAGGAGATCTTGCCGCTGCCCACGTTCTCGCGGTACGAGCGCACGCCGAAGAAGATGACCAGCGCGGACAGCACGATCCCCGCGTAGCCGACGATCAGCGCCCGGCTACTGCCGTCCATGAACGGCACCTGGGCGAGCATGAGCCCGGCGGCGATCACGCCCGAAATCAGTCCATACTTCAGTACGGTCTTTTTCATCGAGATGGGTCTCCTTGGGGCGGGAATCTACCCCTGCGCCCCCGGCTCGCGCGTCATGCTTTCGGGTGATTTTGGCGCCAAGGCGGGCGAATCACGCCTTCGGGCGACGCCGGACCAGGTGCCAGCCTCTTGGCTCGTGGGCCGGAACAGGGGCCGGCCCCCAACCTTCAGCGCCAGTTCCTGGGCCTGACTCGGAACACTGTGCGGCGAATCGGCGCCCTCCCCTACCTTTCCACCTCTTCCGGGCTCCACTCGGCTTTGCAGCGGCCGCAGCGGTAGCGGGGGTGGGGGATGGGCAGGGGGAAGCCGAAGGCGAGGAGGGTTCCCACGAAGCCGGCGCGGGACCACCGAGCGTAGCTCAGGTTGGTGGACTGGCAGCGGGGGCAGCGGGGTTCTTGGGCCGGGTCGTCGTCCGTGGCGAGGCCGATCTCCGGCAGCTCGGCGGTTTCGGCGAGGAGGGCGCGGGCCTGCTCGGCCTCGCTCTGGTGCACCAGCAGCTTCACCCCGCCCACGGCCTGGGCCACGAACCAGTCGAGGGCGATCAAGTGGTCGTCCGCCAGCACGGGGGAGAGCCCTTCGGCCTCCAGCCGGGCGCGCACCACCTCGGCCTCCCAGGGAAAGTTGAAGGTGGCCACCACCACCCTCTCTTCGAAGGCCCACTGCGGCTCGGGGGACGGCCGTTCCTCTTCCATCCTCAGGAGCTCTCCACCTCGGCGCCGGCCTCGCCTTCCCAGCTGGGCAGGAAGGCGCGCGCCGCCCCCAGGCGCTCCTCGGCGGTGGCCAGGAGCTCGGCGAGGCCGCGGCGCGACAAGGCCGAGACCGGCACAGCGTCGAAGCGACGGGCGAGCGAGCGGGCTTCCTCGGGGGTGAGGCGGTCGATCTTATTGAGCACCCGCAGCACCGGCTTGCCTTCGATCTCGAGGTCCGCGAGCAGCTTTTCCACCGCCTCCACCTTGGTGGCGAGGCGCGGGTCCGCGGCGTCGATCACGTGCAGCAGCAGGTCGGCGTCGGCCAGCTCTTCGAGGGTGGCGCGGAAGGCGGTGACCAGGTCCTCCGGCAAGTCGGCGATGAAGCCCACGGTGTCCGTGACGATCACTTCGCCCTCGCGGGGGAAGCGCAACCGACGGCTGGTGGGGTCCAGCGTCATGAACAGCTGGTCCGCCGCCTCCACTTCGCTCTTGGTCAGGGAATTGAGCAGGGTGCTCTTGCCGGCGTTGGTGTAGCCCACGATCGACAGCACCGGGATGCCCTCGCGGCGGCGGCGCTTGCGACGCAGATCCCGCTGGCGAGAGAGGCTCTCCACCTGGGCTTCGAGGGCGCGGATGCGGTCCCGGATGCGCCGGCGGCCGATCTCCATCACGGTTTCGCCCGGGCCTCGGCCGCCGATGCCGCCGGTGAGCCGGGAAAGGCCGGCGTCCTTCTCGGTCAAGCGGGGCAGCGAGTAGCGCAGCTGGGCGAGCTCCACCTGCAGCTTGCCGTCGCGGCTGCGCGCCCGCTGGGCGAAGACGTCCAGGATCAGCTGGGTGCGGTCGATCGCCTTGAGGCCGGTGGCGTCCTCGAACGCGCGGGCCTGGGCCGGCTTCAGGTCGAGGTCGAAGATGGCCACGGTGGCGCCCCGGCGCATGCTCTCGAGCACCACTTCCTGCAGCTTGCCGCGGCCCACGACCGTTTTCGGGTGCACCTCGGCGCGCTTCTGCCGCAGCGTGCCGGCCACGGTGACGCCGGCCGAGTGCACCAGCTCGAGGGTCTCCTCGAAGTGCTCGTCGTCCGGCACCAGGCCGAGCACCAGCGCCCGCTCGCTGCCCGGGGCGCCCGCGCGCGAGCCCACCACGCGGGCGAGCTCTTCTTCGAGGGCGGTGATGGTGGCTTCGAAGTCGAAGTCCAGGCGGTGGAGGTCGGGAGCTCGCAGGCGCAGGAAGGGCGAGGAGGTGGCGTGGCCGTCCTCGCCGTCGGCGGTGAAGGCGGCCGGGTCCACGTGGGCGAGCTCCACCCGCCCGGGCAGGCCGCTCGCCATCACCTCGATCGCCGCCACCAGGTCCAGCCGCAGCAGGGCGAGGTCGTTCAGGTCGTCGGCGGTGAGCGGCTCGCCCTTCAGGTGCGTGTGCACCAGGCGCAGGCCGCGGAACCGGCCGGTGCCACCGCGCAGGCGGCCGATGTCCGGCAGCATGAGTTGATGGGCGTCCCCCACCACCACGCTCGAAACCACGCCCTCGCGGGTGAGCAGCACGCCCACCTGGCGGCCCAGGCGCAGGGAGATCTCGGTCAAGTGACGGGCGAGATCCGGGGTGATCAGCTGTTCGGGGGGAACGCGACGGCGGTAGGTGCGCTCGAGCGCGCGGCGCTCCGAGCTCTTCAGGCCTTGGAGGTTTCCAACGACGGGCTGAGAGATGGCCGCTCCTTTCCTCGACTCCCGGCTATGTTCTCACGGCCTCGGCGGGGAGCCAAGGGCAGAGACCCTCGACAGAGTCTTCCGCAAGCCGCAAAAGACCTGCTAATCGAGACATGACACTGCTACGATATTTGTCCTGGTCGCCGCTTCGGCGATCTAAAACACTCCCTGGAGACCTCTATGCGCCTCAGACTCGCCCTCGCCCTCGTCGCCCTGTTGAGCCTCGGCCTCGCTCTGCCCTCCCAGGCCGAAACCCCGGCTGCCCCCAGCGCTGCCAGCACCGGCGAGCTCGTCGCGCCCGTGGACCCTGGCCTCGAGGCCTTGCTTACGCCCCAGGGCCAGCTGCGCGCCGGCTGCTTCTCCTGCTACGGGCCGGTGTTCTTCTCCACCGCCCCCGGCACCGCCACCGGCTCCTCTTGCACCGCGGCCCGCACCAACCTCACCAACCAGCTCAAGGCCACCATCGGCAACTCCTGCATCGTCAACGGCTACGACGCCATCGCGCCCTGCTCCCTGTCGCTGCGCGAAACCCAGGTCTGCGGCGAGATCTCCCCCGGAGTGTTCCTGGCCGCCGGCTGGCTGAACTACCACTGCCAGATCAACATCTGCTAGGCCGCTCCACTCGCTTCCAGCCGAACAGGCTCGCAGTTCGCTGCTCGCTCAAACCCGGAGAAGCCGACTTCTCCGGGTTCTCGCCTGTCTGGAACCGCTCTATCTCGGTCTGATTCTCGCGTTCTAAGAGCAGAACCCTCGAGCGCCCGGTCTCCACCGGTGCTGAGATACGCTTTCGCCGGAACCCGATCCCCATGCTGAGTCGAGCTCGATGCAGGAGCTGAGGCCAAGCCCTTCCGCAGCGCCAGGTTCGCCGGGCCGAGACCCCGAAGGCCCCGGTCGAGTCCTGCGTCTGCTGGAGCTCCACGGCCGCTGGAGCCGGGCCAGAGGCCGGGCCCTCTCGGCTGCCTGGTGGCAGGGGCAGACGATCGGAAATGGAGCCTTCCTGGCGCAGATGGGCCTGGGTCTCACAGCGCTCGGGCTCGAGGTGCCGCTGTGGCCGGGCGGCCTGAAGCAGCAGCTGCCGGACCCCTCCTTCGCCTTCCGGCTGATCCCGCCCTGGCTCCTCGCCTTGCTCTTGGCCGGAGGCTCGATGGTCCACGCTGCCCTCATCATCCGCGCGCTAGACGCCCGCAGCGAACTACGTGCATTCTGCTGGCCCTGGCGAGTGGCGCTCTGGGTAGCAGCTGGGCTGCCCCTGGTCAACTTCTTGCTACCCGGCACCTGGCGCTGGTTGGAGGCGCATCCCGGCAGCCGGTGGGCTCCACCTCAACAGCTTCACCCTGCGGGCTTGTCGAGCTGCCGCCCATCCGCCGCCTCGACCGGGAGACGTGGCTGGGTCCATTTGCCGCTCTCCATGCTCACGCTGGCATTTGCCCAACTGGTGGGCTTCGTGCTGGTACCCCTGAGTGCCGCCCGGCTGGCTGCCGCTGGGCCGTTCACTCTGGCAGGCGAGCGCCAGGCCTTGCTCGCGGGCGCAGCGTTGACTCACCTTACATCCTTCGTCGTGGCCCGGCTGACGTACCTTGATCCGAGCATCATCGAACGCTGGGGAGCTCGCCGCCGTCGCCTGGCCTGGCTCTGGCTGCTGCCCTCACCCTTCAGCCTGCTGGGCCTCGCTCTAGAGCCCGGGCGAAGTCTAATGTCTTCCCGAAACAAGACTCTGACCTACCGCGCTATGGTGGGCCGGCGGTCCGTGGACGCTCTGCCGAGCTGGAGCCAGCTCGTCAGGGCCCTGCGCTGGAGCCTCCCTGAAGCCCCTGCTCTGAAGCGCGTGTTCGGCCGCTTCGCCGTCTCCCGGCCCGCGGCGGAGCTCACAGATTCGGAGCGCCGCCTGCTCGGTGTGGCACGTTGGAAGATCGCGGCACTGAGCGTAGACAGTCTGGCGCTCGGCTGGCTCCTGGGCCGCGGAGTGGCGGCCGGTGCTGCCGGGGAGCCGAGGCTCGTGCATGTGCTGTGGCTCCAGCTGGGCTCGCTCGGAGTGTGGTTTGGGATCATTTTTCTGCTCCGCGTGGCCCAGCTGCTTCTTGCGTTGCTCGCCCGGAGCGAAGGACCGAAGAGCCTCGAGCGCACTCCCCTGTTGCGCTACGCCGCCTGGGCCGGGATGGTGCTCTCTGCCGGCCTGCCGAGCGGCCTGGGCCTGTGGAGAGGAGCAACTGGGCTGTTCTACATCAGCGCCCTCCTCGCCAGCAGCGCCTTCATGCTGGGATTGCTCGGCCTACTGACAAGCCAGCTCTCGCTAGCAGCTGGCCATCGCAGGGATCCGCGCGACGCGTTCTTCTTCGTGCCCCTCTACTTCGCATTGGAGGTAGGCTCCGGAGCCCTCGGCTTCCTCGCCAGGGATACCCACCCCATCTCGGGCGGCTGGCTGCTCTTGCTGCTGCCCTGGCTCTGGGGCGCTTGGCTGGCGTATCGCCGGTACCCTGAGCTGTTGGAGCCCTTCACTCTCGGCGACCTTGCCAACCCTCGGCTGCCGCGCCGGCTGCGCTGGGCCCTGGGGGGCCTGTTGGCTTCCGCGGCTTTGCCGCTGGGCGGCCTCATGGCGCCGCTGTGGCTCCCCCTGCGCAACTGGCTGGCGAAGGCTGCCCCGATGGCACCGGACCCCGAGACCTGGGCATGACCTCTCTGCCCCCTCGCCGCCCCGGGATCGACGCCTTCGCGGCCCTCGCCAAATTCGGCGAGAGCCTGCCTGCGACGCTACGGCTGCGGCTGTTCGAGAAGATCGAGAGCGGCCCCATCCTGCGCGAGGTGGCGGCGAACCGGGGCAGCTTCGAACCGCTGATCTCGGCCCTCGAGCAACACCTGGTGCCGGCGGCCATCGAGCTCGGAGAGGCGCAGCGCTCTCTCTACGGGCTGCTGCTGGCGGTGAACCTGCGCGAGATGGCAAGCGCCCTCCACCAGCGGCCCCTGCTGGCCGCTCTCGCCCGAGGCGGCCAGCTCTCCTTGGCTCTGGGCTTGGCCAAGTCCCTGCCGACGGCGAGCGAGCAGATCCGCGCTCGAGCCTGGATTCTCTCGAGCCTGCCGCGCGCCCATCCCCGGTGGGATGTTCTCAAGGCCGAGCTGGCCGAAAGCGTACGCCCTTGGCAGGAGAGCGCGCCTGAGGCAGACGCAGCCGAGGCGGCTCGCCGCGCTGAAACCTACGCCGCCCTCGCCCGAGAGCTGCCGGCCGAGTTCCAGGGCTCCTTGCCGAACTGGCTCGCCCGGCTCGCCCCCTGGCCGGCGCAGGCGGAGGAGGTGGCCCTGGCCTTCGCAGCCGGCTTCCTGGCCCAGGGCAAGCGCACTGCGCGCGGGCTCTGGGAGGCTCTGGCGCAGGTGCAGAACCTGGACCGCCTGGCCGCCCTGGCGCCGGCTCTCCTCGAGGGGGAGAACCTCGAGGGCCAGCTCCCACGCCTCCTCGCCCTGCCCGCCGCGCGACCCGAGCGGCTCTGGCCCCCTGTGCTCGAGGCCGTAGGCTCCTCGGCGAAGGGGGGCTCAGCGAGCGCGGCTCTGGCCCTGGCCGAGGCCAGGCTCGGGCCGCTCTCGCTCGACCTTGGAACCATCGCCGCAGGAGCGAAGCTCTGGCCCCGGCTGCCGCGAGAGAAACTCGCTGAGCTCCAAGCCCGGAGCCTCGAGGCCATAGCACCGGTGGCCCTGGCGGCGCGGGATTGTGTTGTGCATACCGGCATCCGCGCCCATGTGCCGAAATCCGATATCCTGACCGCGGTCAGCCATGCACGTGATTTCCGTCCGGATTTGTTCGTGGCGGTGGGCGGCGGATCGGTAACCGATGCCACCAAGATCATCGCCCTCGCAACGGCGCTGGAAGTCAAGAACCGTGACGACCTGAATGCGATCCGCTGCGCTGACATGATGAACCCCGACAGTCTGCGATGCGGGCCGATCGGGAACAAAGAGTTGAAGCGGAATGTCATCTGCGTGCCGACAACCCTTTCGGCGGGCGAGTATAATATTTTTGCCGGCGCGATGGACGAAGAAACGCATCACAAGGAACCGTTTGCACATGCCAGCACGGTGCCGCTGGCAATCGTTCTCGATCCCGCGCTGACGCGGCTCAATCCGAATGTCTGGCGCATGGACAAGGGCGAACTGGTGCTCGCTTCGCCCAACGGTCAGGTCTGGCGCTTCGAGGAGCGCGAGCCGGCCTTCCAGCGCCGGCTGCAGCTGTTCAAGTGGAGCCTGGCCGCCGGCCTGGGCGCGGCCATGCTCTGGCTGGCGGCCATCCACGGCCTGCAATGATACATCGGCACGGGGATGGCG
>CALMKX010000123.1 GCA_937867335.1 uncultured Acidobacteriota bacterium | reverse complement strand
GACGTCACCGCCGACCTGGTGGCCTTCCTGCGCGGCACCGCCCCGAACCGGGGCTGGTTGATCAAGAAGACCGGCCCGGCCAAGGACGGCACCGCCACCTACGCCTCCCGCGAGGGCACGAGCAGCCAGCGGCCGCGGCTGGTGGTGACCGTGGAGGACAACACCGCCGACACCACGCCGCCGACGATCACCGCGACCTTCGCCCCACCGGCCAACGCCGCCGGCTGGCACTCCGGCGCCGTGGCGGTGAGCTTCACTTGCACGGACTCCGGCAGCGGCGTGGCCAGCTGTCCCTCGCCGCTCGGCTTCCAGGGCGAAGGCCGGGGCCAGAGCGCCACCGTGACCGCCAGCGACCGCGCCGGCAACACGGCCAGCCTCACCGTGACCGTGAACCTGGACCGCACCGGCCCCGGGCTCGACATCGTCACTCCGGCCCTGGGCGCCGCCGTGCGCACTCCCACGACGCCACTCGAGCTCACCTTCTCGGATCTGCTCTCTGGCCTGGTGCCGGGCTCCCTCCAGGTGCTCCTCGACGGCTCGGACCTCACCGCAACCTGCACCCTCGCCGGCGATACCCGTGCCGGCAGCGCCCAGTGCAGCTCGCCGGCCCTCGCCGAGGGCGTTCACTTGCTCGAGGCGCGGCTCGCCGACCTCGCCGGCAACGTGACCACGGCCACCCAGGACGTGGTGGTGGCCCTGCCCGCGCCCACCACGCCCCAGCTCGCGCCTTTCACCACGCCGACGGCCGACACCTCCCTCGCCTTGAGCGGCACAGCCGGGGCAGGCGTCAGGCTGGAAGTGCACGGCGGCGCCCTCGACGTAAGCACCACCGCCGCCGGCGACGGCAGCTTCAGCGTGGTGGTGCCGCTGGCCAGCAACACGCTCAATCGGCTGTTCGTGACGGCCGTGGACTCCACCGGCAAGCGCAGCGCGCCGGCCGTGGCGGCGGTGATGCAAGACGGCCAGCCGCCCTCGCTCTTCGTGGATTTCCCCGGGGACGGCGCCGTGCTTTCGGCCTCGAGCGTCAACGTCTCCGGCCGTGTGGCCGACCGCCTGAGCGGTGCCCAGGGCATCGTGGTGACTGTCAACGGAGTTGCCGCGGACGTCGACGTCGGCATCGGCACCAACGGCACCTTCAACCGGGGCAATGTGCCTCTAGCCCCCGGCGACAACAGCCTTGAGATCGTGGCTCAAGACTCCCTGGGCAACGCCGTCAGCCGAACCCTGAACGTCACCCGAGTGGCGCCCACGGGCCTGCACCTCGAGGTGGCGGGAGGCGACCAGCAGCGGGCCCTGGTGGGCGCACTGCTGCCCGAGGCGTTCGCCGTGCGGCTGCGCGACGACGCCGGTCTGCCCGTGCCCAACCACGTTCTGCGCTTCGAGGTGGACAGGAGCGACGGCCGCTTGACGGCCGACCCGCCCACCGGCGACCCGCCCGCCCTCGAGCTGCAGCGGATCACCGACGTCCACGGCGAGGCCGCCGTGCGCTGGACGCTGGGCGCCGAATCCGGCTGCGGCAACAACCGCGTCAAGGTGACGGCGCCCGGCGTGGCCGAGCCGCTCTACGCCACCGCCTCGGGGGACGCTCGGCCGGCGAGCCAGATCGTACTCGCCACCGGCAACGGCCAGTTCGCCGAGCTCGGCGGCCCCGCCACGGCGCCGCTGGTGGTGTGGGTGAGCGACGGCCGCAACGGCTCCGCCGGCGTGCCGGTGACCTTCACCGTCACCACCGGCGACGGCAAGGTGAACGGCGGCACCACCGCCACCGTGGCCACCGACCTCGGCGGCCATGCGGCGGTGAATTTCGTGCTCGGCCCCGCGATCACCGAACAGGTGGTGGAAGCCAACTTCGAGGGCGCCACCGGCCCACCGGTGGCCTTCACGATCTACCCGCTGGCCCGGGTGCCCGGCCAGCCCACGAGCTTCTCCACCCGGGTGCTGGACAACGCCGGCCGGGCGATCGGCGGCGCCGACTGCGTGCTCACCGTCAACGGCGCCGTCCAGCCACCGACCCTGAGCGACGTCGAGGGGCTCTGCTCTTTCGCCGATCTGCCGGCCGGGCCGGCTCATCTGCACGTGGACGGCCTGGTGGCCACCAGCCTCGCCGGAGCGCCGATTCCCCCGGGCAGCTTCCCCACGCTCGCCTTCTCCCTGGTGCTGGTGCCCAACGCCGCCAACACCCTCCTGGGCCCGGTGCGGCTGCCAGCCCTCGACCCCGCCAACGCGCGGATCTACGACGGCACCGCCGACGTCGAGCTCACGGTGGCCGGCATCGCCGGGCTCAAGATGCGCGTCAGAGCCGGCTCGATGCGCCGTGCCGACGGCTCGATCCCCTCGCCGTCGGACCCTGCCGTGCTGGCGCTCAACCAGGTGCAGACCGACGACGTGCCGATGCCCCTGCCGGATGGCATCGCCCCGCCCTTCGCCTGGACCCTGCAGCCCTCGGGCGCCTCCTTCGACCCGCCGGTCGCCGTGGAGCTGCCCAACATGGCCGGCCTGCCCGCCGGAGCCACGGCCTACTTCCTCTCCTTCGACCACGACACCGAGCGCTTCGAGATCGTGGCTTCCGCGCGGGTGGCCAACGACGGCTCGAAGCTCGAGAGCGACCCGGGCAGCGGCATCCCCGTGGCCGGCTGGGGAGGCCTCTGCCCGCCCTATCCGCGCAGCGGCGACGTCACCCGCGACCCGCTCGACGAGGCCAAGGAGAAGATGCGCCAGGACGTGGCCTCGCGCGAAGGCACCGCTTCCGTGGCCCTCGCCCGGCAGATCCAATGCCTCGGCCGCCGCGCCTGCGGCGCCGGCCCGGACGCCCGGCCTCCGTGGGCCCAGCGCTTCGTCTCGAAGCTGCTGCAGGACATCGCCGAGAACCGGCGCACCATGCCCTCGCCGGCCGACGAGGCCTGCCGCCACATCCCCACCTGGCTGCCCGTGCTGTTCGTGCCGCCGCCCCCGCTGCCGCCTCTGCCGGTGCCGGTGAACTCGAGCGACGTCTGCGCCCTGGCCGGCGGCGGCTACCACTTCGCGCGCGAACTCTTCCCCGGCTTCGAGCGCCGCATGGGCGAGCAGGTGCGGGAAGACATCGACCGCGGCTACTCCGTGGACGCCGCCAAGCAGGACGTGGTGAACGACCACGAGGGGCTGATCGACGTCATCCCCGGCTGCTTCGACACCATCCCGGAGCTCTCCACCGCCGGCCGGGAAATCGCCAAGCGTTTGGTGCCGATCGGCGCGCGCGCAACGCGCGGCATCATCCTGGGCAACATCTGCCGTTCCCTGGGCCGCAGCGCCGCCGTCGAGGAGAGGGCGACCACCGTTTCTCCGCCACCGGTGGGAGACCTCTTCTCTCCCGAGCTGGCGGCGGACTCGGCGCTCACCGTGCGCACCCCCGGCGGGGACTTCTTCCTGCCCGTGGGCACCAGCGTGCAGCTCCAGGTGCTCGACCGCGCCGGCCACGACCTCGCCGCGGCCTCGACCGGCACGCAGTACTTCGTGGGCGTGGGCGACACTCGGGTGAGCGTGGACGCCAACGGGCGGCTGACGGTGTCCGGCACCCCCAACCCGTACGCCAAGGTGACCCCGGTCTTCTACGTCTGGGTGGGCAACGGCAATCAGCTCGGCATCGGCCAGTTCGCGGTGCTGCCGGCGGACGCCGACGGCGACGGGGTGGCGGATTCCTGGGAGCTCGAAAAGGGCCTCGACCCCTCGGTCGACAACCGGGATGCGGACCAGGACGGCGACGGCGTGAACGACGCCTTCGAGGCCCTTGCCGGCACCGATCCCCAGCAGGCCGACAGCGATGGCGACGGCGTGGATGACGGCGTGGAGAACGAGCAGGGCTCGAACCCCCTCGACCCGGCTTCGAGCACGCCGGAGCTCGGCACCGCCCTGGTGCAGGTGGGCGGGCGCGTGGCCTTGACCACCGGCGACGGCGGTTTCCGGGTGAGGAACGTTCCCACCTCGAACGACCTCGTGCGCGCCGAGCTCGCCGGCAGCCGGGGCGGCGCCCCGCTCTTCGGCGCCTCGACCTTCATCCAGGTGCTCGACCAGCAGACCGTCACCCTGCCCGGCCCGATCGCGATCGGCCTCCAGCCGCCCCCCGCCCTGGCTTCGATGCGGGCCGCGGCCGACTCGCTGGTGCTGATCGGGGCCGGAGCTACCACCCAGGTGCACCTCACGGGCACTTTCGCCGACTCGAGCCAGGCCGACGTGACCGCCCGCTCGGCTGGCAGCACCTACGCCAGCAGCAACCCGGGAATCGCCTCCGTGGACACGACGGGCCAGGTGACCGCCCATGCCCCGGGCCTCGCTTTCATCACCGCCAGGAACCGCAGCGTCACCGCCGTGGTGCAGCTGGGCGTCTCGCCCGGCGGCGTCACCACCGAGCTCGCCGGCCGGGCCGTGCTCGCCGACGGCAGCCCGGCGGACGGCGCCATGGTGCGCGTGGAAGGCCAACTCTTGACCGCCACCACCGCCCCGGACGGGAGCTTCCGCCTGCCGGGCATCGTGGTGAGCGGCGGCCCCGTCAACGTGCTCGCCTACATCCGCCTGCCCCGCCGCTTCGTGGGCGCAGAGGTGCTGGGGGTAGTGGGCGTCGAGGACGGCGTGACCGAGCTCGGGGACCTCACCCTCACTACCCTGCCCCTCGACGACGGCGACTTCGACCGCATTCCCGACGTGTTCGAGCGCATCTTCGGCTTCGATCCCGGGAACCCGGACAGCGACGGCGACGGCCTTCTCGACGGCTTCGAGGACCTCGACAACGACGGCCTGCCGGACTGGGCCGAACTCGTGGTGGGCAGCGGCGTCAACAACCCGGACACCGACGAAGACGGCATCCTCGACGGCGCCGAAGACAGCGACCACGACGGCCGCTCGGACGGCAACCAGGCCTTCCTGGGCCTCAACCCGCTGGACCCGGAGACCGAGCCGCCGAGCGTATCGATCCTCTCGCCGGCTCCGGGCGATGTGTTGATGGCCGGCAGCACGGTGAACGTGGCCCTCCAGGCGTTCGACAACGTGATCGTCGACACGGTGGACCTCGAAGTGGAAGGCGCTGCCCTCGCCCGAGATGCCAGCTTCCCCTACTCCCTCGCCCTCACCGTGCCCGAGAGCCTCAGCAGCCTCACGCTCGGGGCCACCGCCACCGACGTCGCCGGCAACCAGGGCCACGCCGACCCGGTCTCCGTGCTGGTGGCGCCTTCGCAGCCCACTCTGGTCACGGGCCTGGTGGTAGACAACACCTCCGCCCCGGTGGCGGATGCCCTGGTATCCCTGCGGGCGGCCGGCGTGCTGGGAGAGTTCTTCAACTTCGCCGCACCGCTCGACGACTTCCCGGATCTGAGCGGCCTCTCCCCGGACGCCGCCAAGGCCTACTCCGCGGTGAACTTCCGCAATCCCGGCGGGGTGTTCGGCTCGAACTCCTTCGGCCTGAGCCTCGCCCCCAGCTTCGCCGCCCGCTTCACCGGCAGCCTGCGCATCGACCGCGGCGGCAACCACCAGTTCCGCCTCGGCAGCAGCGGCGGCGCACGGCTGTTCGTCAACGACACGCTGGTGGTCGAACTGGTCAGCGACGGCACGTTCCAGGAGGCGGACGGCGAGCTCTTCCTGGGGCTCGGCCGGGCCGACCTCCGCATCGAGTACTTCCACGTCGGCGGCGAGGCCGAGCTGCGCCTGCTGGTTACGCCACCGCCCGAGGAGTTCCCCCTGCCCAGCGCCTTGCCCCACGAGCTGGTGCCCAGGGTGGTCGTGCAACCGGCGAGCGGGCAGCCCTTCGTACCGGCCGCCGAGCTGCGGCTGCCCGGCACCGCCTTCACCACCACCACCGGCGCCGACGGCCGCTTCACCCTGCCGGGAATGCCTACCTACCTGGGCGCCGTGCAGGTGAGCGTCGAAGGCACCGTGGCCGGGGATGCCGTGAGCGGCCTCTCGGCCATCGTGCCGCCGGAAGCCGGGGGGGTCACCGACGTCGGCACCACCGTGGTGGACACCGCCGGCTGCGTGGTGGGCACGCTGCGCCAGTTCGGGAGCAGCTGCCTGTCCGGCCTGCGCGGAACCTACGACCTGGTGGTGGCCAACGTGGATGGCGTGTACGTGCCGATCGACGAGGTCCAGGCCGACGACGCCGGCAACTTCTGCGCCGTCTTCCGCCGCAACCAGCTCTTCGCCATCCGCCAGGAGAATCACATCTGCTTCTGCGGAGTCCCCGCCACCTGCGCCACCGGCATGCTCCAGCTCACCGACCCGGTGGCTCCGCCGGACTGCAGCCACCCCGGCTTCTGCCAGAACTTCGACCTCGTGGACGTGAGCTGCGACTTCTCCTGCGGCTCCTAGCCCGGAACATCCCCCGGCTGCCGCACCTCCCCGGTGCGGCGGCCCAGGGGGGGCGATAAACTCAAGGCCCCCAACACCTTACGCCACCCAAGTTGCCGCACCGAGAGGCCATAAGCTACAATCCGCCCCGCTCCCCCACCGCGCCGGCGTAGCTCAGCGGTAGAGCAGCTGATTCGTAATCAGCAGGTCATCGGTTCAAGTCCGATCGCCGGCTCCAGGTCCCACGGTTTTTCCTCCAAGAACTGCTCTCCTCGACTCAGGCTGAGACTGGAGCCTTGGCCCTAGCTCGGCACAGGGGACTCTGTCCTCGCCCGCGGAAGTCCGGAGAGGCAACGAGTAGACCCGAGCTTGCGGAATGGGGTCGAGACTTCAGCGGCCCCCCTGGCAGGGCGCTTCAGGGAATTGACTAGTATCTTCAAGATAATGGACATGCGAGACTCGGAGATGATGAGAGATCCGCAGGTCCTACCAGCCACACTCGCGGGCGCAGCCCCGCACAGCCGCTGGTCCGCCCCTTGCACAGAGGGGCCGGCATCCAGCTGCGCCAACTCGCCCGCGGGTCCGCGAGGCACTTCCGGGCGAGAGGGTTTCGACTTCGAGGAGAGCCACTCATGACCACGATCCCGAACCCAACAGCTCGAGGACTCTGCTTCACACTCGCCGTGCTGACCTTCCTGGGGCTGGCAGCACCGTCCACTGCCGAGGACTACTCGCGGCGGATCCTGTGGCGGAACAAGGAGCACACGGAAGCCACCTTCATACCGGCCACGGTGCTCAACGAGATGAAGCCCGAGGCCCTACCCATGAGTCAGGGCGATCGGGACTCGTTTCTCGCCACTCTGGTGCGCGCGAGAAACCCGCCCCTCCCCAGGTCCGCGGAGCGCAGCAAGAAGCCACTTGGTTGCGAAGGTCGGCTGACACCGAAGTACCGCCCGGGAGGCTCGCCCACCGCACGAGCCCTGGCCGATGTTCTCGCGGAGGCGCCCCTGCTGGTGGTCGGCCGCGTTCTCGAGGAGGTCCCGGGGTGGTTCACATCTAACCTGACTCCGAGTACGGTGGTGTACTTCGAAGTCGAAGAAGTTCTCAAGGACACCTACCGCCGGACCCAAGTGGGCGACACCCTGGGCTGGCTTCGCTATGGCGCAGACTTCCAGGTGGTCGACGTCCAACTCTGCCATGTCACCGACGGCCAGGATCCGGACACTTCGGCGGGAAGGCGGCTGCTTTTCCTGCTAGGCCAGAGCGACATCGATCCCCTCGACGGTTCGGGCCTGGCGCTCGCCGTGGTGAACGACGTTGTGGAGCGAGGAAGGTACGGAGACATTCAGCAAGCCGGCCCGTTGCCCCTCTCAAGCCTGCGCAAGACCTTGCGGGAAGGGGGCCTCCATGACTAGAACCGCCCTTCTCTCCTTGTCTCATCTCGCCCTCCTAGGGCTGGCCTCGAGCCGGGGGCTCCTGGGCCAGGGATGCACCACGGGCTTGCCCAACCACAACCCCCAGGGCGAGCTGGTCACGACGCCGTTCTTCGGCAACGTGGAGGTGGTGCCGGGCACGCCGGTCACGCTCTATGTGGATGAAGGCCTCCGCAACTCACCGATCATTACCGAGAGCCGAGTCCGGGAGGGAGCCAACGCTTGGAACAATGCCTGCTCAAAGAGAAACATTCCCCGTTTCGAGCTCAACTGGACTGGAAGCCGCCCGCAGCTGACCCCGGGCGACTCCACCAGCGTGGCCTACCGCACCTCGATCCAGCTCAAGCTCATCGACACTTTCGCTCCTCCAGTCCAGGGACACCTCGACACCTACGAGATGGCCTTCCACAGTCCAGCGGACAACACGATTTCGATCTACTCGAAGTGCCCGCAGTTCACCACCGCGGGCTTTCCTTGCGCCGGCGGGCGGCCGGGTGGGGCAATTCTCTGGAGCACGCCGGGGATGTTCGAGGCGGTGCTGGCTCATGAGATCGGCCATTCTCTGTGGCTGGATCACGACCGCACGGGCGGCTCCTGTGGTGGGGGTGTGATGGCTGCGAACTGGCAGCAGGGAGTGCCGTCGGCCATCCGTCCCGAGCACTGCGACCTGGCCGACGCCATGAACAACGCCAACCGCAAGTGCAACTACGCCGACGCCGAGCCCGGTGAGCAGCACCCCTGCGAGCACGACGACGGAACCACCCTCGATGGCGACCCGGGAGGGCCCGAGGGCGCCGGGCACGGCCTCGCGGGGCTCTTCTGCGAGGAGTACCCGTGGCTCTGCCGTTCGCGGCCACCCTGGCCGGGAGGGGGGATCTCCTGCCAGTGGGCCTGCGTGTCGACCACGATCGACTTCAGCGACACCATCACGGACTGCTCGTGGGTCTGCGGCGCCACACCGACCGGGCCGAGCGAGGCTCCGCCCTCGCCGGAGTCTCTGGCCACCAACCAGGGCTTCGGCCCGCACCTGGCGGTGAAACTGCCGGACCCGGGCTCGGTGGTCTCGGGAGTGATCACGGTTCAGGGCTTCGCCATGGACTTCGGGGGCCTGGGCTCGGTGAGCTTCGGCGTCGACGGCACCGAGACCGTGCTCAGTCAGTACAGCGTCGGCTTCCGGGACGACGACGCCTGCCGCCTCCCGCTCGGCTTGCCCCATCCACGCTGCCTGCCGAACTCGGGATACTCGGGCCGGCTCGACACTCGCAGCCTGAGCAACGGCCCGCACACGCTCCAGGTGGTGGCGACCGACCGCTTCGGCTGGACCACCAGCGCCGAAATTCCTTTCGTGGTGGACAACCCCACCTGCGAGACCGAGCAGCCCACGATCTCGCTGACCGCCCCGGCCAACGGGGCGACGGTTTCGGGCACGGTGCCCCTGGCCGCCACGGCGAGCGACAACGTGGGAGTCTCGGTGGTGAAGTTCTACGCCGATGGCTCTCTCTTGGGCTCGGACACCACCAGCCCCTACACCGGCAGCTGGAACGCCGCGGCGGCCGCGGCCGGCAGCCACACGCTCCAGGCCCGGGCCTGGGATGGCTGCGCCAACACCCGCTGGTCCAACCTGGTGACGGTCAACGTGCCCCTGCCGCCGCCCGTACCGGCGGATTTGGCCTTGTTCCTGGCCTTCGACGGCTCACCGGTGGCTCGAGGGGCTACGGTTTCCCTGCCGCCCACCCAGCCACTGGTGTCCACCTCCACCCGCTTCCGCATCGCCAACACCGGCGGCGAGGCGCTCAGTCTGGCCAATCCCACCACGCTCGTCTCGGACCCCTGCTTCGAGCTCGCCGAAGTACCCCTCTCGCCGGTGGCTCCGGGTGGGGAGACCTTCTTCCGGGTGCGGCTCTACTGCTCCCAGGTGGGAGTGCGCTCCACGGCCGTGACGATCCTCTCGAACGATCCGGACGAAAGCCCCTACAGCTTCACGGTGACCGGCGTGGTCGAGTCTCCCACTCCGCCGGAGATCGCCGTGAGCCGGGCGATCGACGGCCTGGCGATCACCGATGGAGGCAGCACTTCAATCGGGCCGACCCCGGTGGGAGTCTCTACCTCGGTGCGCTACCGCATCGCCAACACCGGCACCGGCAACCTCGACCTGGCCAACCCAGCGGGACTGGTCTCGGGCTCCTGCTTCCAGCAGATCGAGACCCCGGTGACGCCGATCCCGCCGGGCGGAGAGGCGTTCTTCCGGGTGCGGCTGTTGTGCCCGGCGGCGGGGACGGTGAACGGGGCGGTGACGATTCTGAGCAACGATGCCGATGAGAGCCCCTACGATGTGGCTCTGGTGGGCTCGGTGACGCCGTAGGCGGCTGCGGGGTGTTTGCCGCCGACGAGAGCCCCTCGAAGTCGCCCGAGGAATTCGCACGGCGTAAGGCGAAAGAGGTCGAGATCGAGGAGAGGAAGCTTGCCCGCTGAGCAGGTTTACGTCTTCGACGCCTGCGCTGTGTTGGCGCTCCTCCAAGGCGAAGAGGGTTCAGCCGTAGCGGGCGAGCTTCTCCTGGAAGAGAGCCATCGTTGCCCGCTCCACGCGATCCATGCTTGCGAGGTCTACGACGACCTGTTTCGCCGAGACGGCGAGGAGGTCGCAGCCGAGCGCGCCAGGCAGCCCGCCTTCGCCGCGCCGGCGTTGCGGGGTGGATCCTTACGAGAGCCATGAGCGAAGACGAGCTGCTCGAACGCATCACCGTCAACCCTGCGATCTTTGGCGGCAAGCCCATCGTGCGCGGGCGTCGGCTGGCGGTGGAGCATGTCCTGGGAATGCTGGCGGCCGGGGACAGCCTCGAGACGCTTCTCGAGGGCTACCCCTGGCTCGAGCGCGAGGATGTTCTCGCCTGCCTGGCTTACGCTACCGCCGACCCGCGGCGAGTTCGAATTCGCCGGGCCCCCGCCCACTGAAGCTGGCAGCACCCACTCGGCGCCGGCCGCGGCCCTCGGTCGGCTGCCGCTGGCGGGTCCCCCGCCAGGCTGGCTAGCCGAACCGGGGGCCGCTCCATCCCTGCGGCTCCGCCGCCCCGTCACTGGCTGGGCGCAGCAGCCTGACCTCGGGCAAGGCGGAAGCCCACGTTGCCGCTGCGGTAGCCCGGCGAGTCCCAGTACCGCGCGGCAGCGCGCACGCCCCTCGCGCTGACGTCCCAGGAGCCGCCCCGAACCACGCGGATCGAGCCCACACCGAGGGGGTCCCGGCCTCGGGCTGGGGTGGCCATGAGGGGCGCGTCCGCACACCACTCCCACACGTTGCCGAGCATGTCGTAGAGCCCCCACTCGTTGGGCTGCTTGCCCCTCACCGGGTGGGTTCGGCGCTCGCTGTTGAAGCCGTACCAGGCGATCGGGTTCAGCTCGGGCGCACGGCCTTCTGAGTCGATGGAGAGATTCCCCTGGTAAGTCGCCGTGAGCGTTCCCGCCCGGGCCGCCACCTCCCACTCCGCTTCCGTGGGCAAGCGGTAGCCCTGGCAGCCGAGGCTCGTGAGCCTGCCCTCGCTGCACGGGTAGTCCCCGGAGCTCGCATCCCCTTGGCAACCCTTGAGGTCGAAACAGACCTCGAGCCCCTGGCTCCTGGACAAGCGGTTGGCGAACTCCGCGGCGGCGAACCAGCTCACGCTCTCCACAGGGCAGTCCGGGCAGCCTTTGAACTTCGAGAGATTTCCGCCCATCACCTTCTGCCACTGGGCCTGAGTCACCTCCGTCTCGCCGAGCCAGCAGCCGCGGCTCAGCTCCACCTCGTGGCGGGTCTCGTCATCCCAACGACCCGCTTCGCCGGCAGGGCTGCCGATGGTGTAGATACCCGCTGGCACGAAGTGGAAGGGGATTCCTGGGAGGAGCTCTTTCGCGGTTGGCGCTGCGGGTGCCGGCGTGGCTGGTGGCGGCGAGACCTCGGGTCGCGGACTTTGGACCTGCTGCGGTGGTTGCGGCTGCTTCCGCGCCTGGAAAACACGAGGCACAAGCCACAAGCCCACCCAGAGCGCACCCGCAGCCGCCACGAAGACCAGGGCACGGCGTAGCCATCGCCCGGGCGAAGTGCCGGGGGTCGGGTTCCGTGGCGTCACGGAGCCCGGCCCGGGAGCGGCTGGGGCCTTCTTCGGTGCCGGTGGTGGCACGGCTCTGGGCGGGTTGTGGACCGGCTCTTGGGGTGGCGCGGCACGCACGGGCTCGGGCGCCTTGGGCTGGGCCTCGCTCTCCTGGATCTCCCGGAACAGATCCCTCACCACCCGCTGGGATCGCTCGCTCCCGTCCAGCCCTTCGAGGGCTACCAGCAGCTCTTCGCGAGGGCTGCCCTCGGCTCGCTCGAGCCAACGCTCGACGTCCCGTCGAAGGTCAACGTTGAGCACTTTCCCACGGTTCTCGAACAGCCGGCCGAGCGCCGCCTGGTGTCGAGCGCGCTGGCTTTCGAGCTGCAGCTGCTGGAGAGCGAGCTCCTGTTGCTGGCCTGGGTTCATGGCGAGGGGGAGGGCTCTCGCATCGAGCGCCCCCGAGAGGGTGATGCCCCTGCTCAAGTGGGCGTGCTCGGCGCGGTTCCTCTTCACCCAGGCCTTCACCTGGGTATCCACGTAATCGCCCAGGCGGTCCACAGTAATGAGGCCCCTCTCGTCCCCCGGCGCCCCACCCCGAAGGCCCTCGAGCACCGCCGCGGTGAACACGCCGTGGCAGAGGCGGGGGTCCTCGTAGGCGAAGCCCCCTTCGGTGGTGCTGTTCAGAACAGCCGTGCCGTCTGCTCGGGCCAGGGCCCTCGCAAACGTCTGATCCATGCCTTCGGGGCTGCCCGCTCCCTTCTGCCCCGCAGCCAGTCGCTCTCGGCAGGTGTCCAGCAGCACCAGCCGGCGCACCGCTCCGGCATCCTGCACGTCGGCGAGCACCGCGTTGAGCGGCAGGCCGGTCTTCACCAGCTTCGCGCGCAGAGCATCCGTGGGCAGAAAGTAGGTCTCCCCCTCGTGGGAGATGCCGTGGGTGGAGACCGCGAGCACGCAGAGCCCGCGTGGCCTCGAGGCCTTCGCCTGCTCGCCTACCAGACGCAGCAGGCTCGTGAACCCTGGCCGCTCTAGGCGAGCGCCGGCCCGACTCAAGCTCTCGAGGTGGGCCCGCGCCTTCTCGCCCCGGGGCTCTCCGGCCAGCGCCAGCACGGCCTTGCCGGCTTCGATCAACCCGAGCTCGAGAACGAACAGGGCCGCGAGCTCCACGGCGTCGTCCACGGCGAATTCGAGAGAGTGCCAGCCAGGCTCCTCGAAGGCCGAGACGCCCACGAACAGCCCTGCCGACTCCGCCGGCTCGAAACCCGCTCGCTGGAGCACCTCCTTCGCAACCGCCGTGGCCCGCTCGCCGGACACCGTGCCGCCCTTTCCGTACTGACTTGATTGCACGCAGATTTTCTTGGGATGATCCCCAAAAAGCAACTGAAGCACCGAGAAAATCCGGGGTCGTGCCGAGGAGGAAGAAGCCATGAGCGAAACAGCCCGAGCGGAGCGGGCCCGAGCGATCGGCCGCGAGCTGGCGCAGGAGATGCTGGCCCGGAGGCAGGAGGCCCTGAACTCGCGCGAGGAGGCGCTGGCCGAGCTCGCCGGGGGCGCCAGGCGAGGGCTCGGAGGCCCCGGCGGCGCCACCACCGCGGGCCACCTGGTGGCCGAGGGGGATTCCTGGTTCGACTACCCCTTCTTCGACGTGATCCAGCTGCTCGAGGACGAGCACGGCTACGACGTCGAATCCGTGGCGCATATGGGGGACGCCATCGAGGAGATGGCCTACGGCGGCAGCCAGCTGGCGGACTTCCTGCGCTGCCTCGAGAAGCTCGAGCGCCGGGGCGTGCGCCCCAAGGCCGTGCTGCTCTCGGGCGGCGGCAACGACGTGGCCGGGGATGTCTTCTCCATGCTGCTCAACCACCAGCGCTCCCCGCTCGCCGGGCTCAACGCGAAAGTGGTGGAAGGGGTGATCGACGAGCGCATCCGGGACGCCT
This sequence comes from uncultured Acidobacteriota bacterium, assembly GCA_937867335.1. Classification (GTDB taxonomy): domain Bacteria; phylum Acidobacteriota; class Thermoanaerobaculia; order Multivoradales; family SZUA-115; genus JAXLQX01. The sequence continues at coordinate 9,554 of CALMKX010000123.1, read as the reverse complement.
ACGTGACCATCCTCGGCGCCGTCACCGAGAGCTGCCGGGCCAAATTCGGCCACGAGGTGCCCATCCTGCTCCACGGCTACGCCCGCCCGGTGCCCGATGGCCGCGGCTTCTGGGGCGGCGCCTGGTTTCTCCCCGGGCCCTGGCTCGAGCCCGGCTTCCGGCAGAAGGGCTTTGCCAACCGGGAGGACCGCATCCGCCTCGCCGGCGAGCTGATCGACCGCTTCAACGAGATGATCCGCCAGGTGGCCGAGCTCCCGGACTTCGACCACGTGCACTACCTCGACCTGCGCCCGGCGCTCTCGAACGGCGACGACTACAAGGACTCCTGGGGCAACGAGCTTCACCCCACCCGGAGCGGCTTCCAGGCTGTCACCCGGATCTTCGTGGAGGCTCTCCAGGGCCTGTAGGCGGAGGCAACGGAGCCCGAGCCCACCATGACCCCGACCTGCCTCGACCACCTGGTCTACGCCACCCCGGACCTCGCCCGCGGCATCGACGAGATCGAGGCTCTCTCCGGCGTGCGCGCCTCCCCGGGCGGGCAGCACCTCGGCTGGGGCACGCACAACGCCCTGGCTGCGCTCGGCTCCGGGGCCTATCTCGAGATCATCGCCCCCGATCCGGCCCAGCCGGCGCCCGCGCACCCGCGGCCGTTCCAGCTCGATTCCGTGCCGAGCTCCCGCCTCCTCACCTGGGCCCTGCGCTGCGAGGGAATCGAGGCAGTGGTCGAGAAAGCGGCGGCCGAGGGGCTGTTGCTGGGGGAGATCCTCTCCGGCTCCCGGGCGCGGCAAGACGGCACCGTACTCTCCTGGCGCCTCTCCAGCCCCTGGACCCTGGCGGAGCAAGGGCTGGTTCCCTTCCTGATCGATTGGGGCTCCTCCCCCCACCCCTCCGCCGTCGCGGCCCAAGGCCTCGCCCTCCAGAGCCTCTGGGCGGAGCACCCACACCCAACCCAGCTCGAGCGCTGGCTCGCGGCGCTCGGCGTCGAGATCCCCGTCGAGCGGGCGGAGAGGGCGGCTCTGGTGGCGGTGCTGAACTCGCCCAGGGGGCGCTTGGAGCTGCGGTGAGGGGCTGCTGCGGCTGCCCTACCCGCCCCCGCTCTTCCGGATCTCCACCAGCCAGGCGATGGGGTTGAGCTCGTGGAGCTGCACTTGGCGAGGCTCGATGCCGCAGCCTTCGAGGTTCGAGAGCAGACTTCGTTTCGTCCAGCGGGCGGACCAGAAGCCTTCGCGGGTGGCCACGAAGCGGGAGCCGGGCGGGGTGACCACGTGCTGGCCGGTGTTCTCGTAGAAGTCTACCTGGGCGGCTTCGGCCGCCGGGACGTCCTGGTAGACGGTTAGGAACATCGAACCCTCGGGCCGCAGCGCGGCCCAGAAGCGGGACAGGATGCCGATGAACACCGGGTTGCGATCGAGATAGGCGTCGGTGTAGAGGCTGAGGGCTGCGCCGCGGTCTCGCAGGTTGCCGGGGGTGAAGTAGAGGCAGAGCGCCACGTCGTAGAAGCCGGGGGCAAGCTCGGCTTCGGCGGCGTCGGTCAAGAAGATCTCGGCGTTCTGCACGCCTTCGCGCTGCCACAGGGCGCGGGCGGTGTCGGCGATCGCCGGCGAGATCTCGAAGCCGTGGTAAACGGCGCACACCGGCTGCAGCATCACCGCGTGGTAGCCGTTGCCGCAGCCGATGTCGGCGATCTGGTGCCGGGCACCGGCCAGCCGGTCGAGCAGCAGCTGGTCCTGCCGCTCGCGCGCCTCGCGAATGGGTGGCGGGCAGTAGCTGGACTCGAGGGAGCGTTGTACGGCCTGGTTCTCGGACTCCGGGCGAATCTGGCTCATCGTCTCCTCCGCTCTCTCGGCGGGCGGCTCGAGTGCCTCTCGAAGCCGCAGGAGCCTCGCTGGTCGAGCGCTGCCGGAGGGCCATCCTAGCTCGCGCCGCGCTCCGGCGCAGCCCACCGCCGCTCCGGATTCCGCAGCTCGCCCGCAGCTAGGCCTGCGCTACACTGGACAGCACCATGAGCCATCCAGGCGGAGGCTGGCGGCCCTCGGGCCGGAGCGCGCCCGTGGTGCAGGGCAAGTTCCTGCAGGCGCCCGCGAGCCTGCCGGCAAGCCGGAGCCTCCCCCAGCGCCCCGGCCGGGAGCATCCGCACGCGATCGCCCTGGCGGCCGTCCCCGCCGGCGGCGCCGGGCAGAGCTTGCCGGCCGACGTTCGGGAGCGCATGGAGAGCCTGTTCCGTGCGGACTTTTCGGCAGTGCGCGTTCACGTGGGGCGCGAGGCCGCGCAGCTCTCCGCCCTGGCGTTCACTTGTGGCGACAATGTGTTCTTTGCCCCGCAGCAGTACCAGCCCACGACCTCTCAAGGCTTGAGGCTGCTCGGCCACGAGCTCACTCATGTGGTGCAGCAGCGCTCCGGCCGCGCCCGCAACCCCCTGGGCTCGAGCCCCGTCCTGCTCCAGGATCCGGTGCTCGAAGCCGAGGCGGAGCGCATGGGCTGGCAGGCGGCAAGGATTCTCCCGCCCAGGCCTCAGCCGCCTCGACCGGGCGCAGCTCCCGCCCAGGCGCGGCCGGCGGCTCCCGGGCTGAGGACTCCCCGTGCCAGCGCCGCCTCGCCGCCCCGAACGCCCGCTCCGGGGCCACGCAGGCCAACGGGCGTGGTGCAGCGCCTGGTGTACTTGATCAGCGACGACGCCCTCACTCAGGGCACCTACCGGAACCTCACCCAGATCCCCGAGGGCCACACCGACCCGACCGGCTCGCTTCGCGCGCTCGACCGTTGGTTCGTGGGGCTGCCGTTCGATCAGCTCGGCCCACGCGAGTCGCTCCACCTGATCATCCACGGCGGAGGAGGGTCCGTGGAAGACATGGATCCGGATCAATTCGTGGCCTATCTGATCGACCGGGGCCTGCACCCTCGCTTTCACGGCGGCACCATCCGCCTGGTGAGCTGCTACTCCGGCACGCCTTCGGCCACTCTGGGCGGCTCGACGTTCGTTCAGAGGTTCACCACCGCTCTGCGCCAGGCCGGCTTCGGCAACGCGGTGATCGGTTTCGACGGCCTGGTGCGTGCCGCCAAGGGTGGCCAGATCCTGGTGATCCCACCCGGCCAGGCGGCCGAGTTCTGGCGGCTTTCCAACCTCAAGGACTACCTTCACGAGAAGTGGCGGGAGCTCACCGCCAGGAAGCCACCACCGGGCACCGACGAACTCGAAGTGGAGCTCTATCTGCTCGAAGTGGCGGACTTCAAGGGAAAGTTCGACAAGGTGGTGGCCAAGATCGAGAAGCTGTGGGTGCCCCAACGCCTCGGCCAGAACCTCATCCACATCCCCGAAGCCCGCCCAATGCCCGTCAGCCGCACCCTGCTCGACAGCTACTCGCGCGAGCAGGAAGCCAAGCGGTGGCACCTCTGGCGCGAGCGCCAGATGAGAAGCATGCACTTGATCAAACCGGGAGAGTCGGCGCGGCCTCTGCGAGACTATTCGTCGAGCTATATTTCGTAGGGCCCCGCTCCGCAAGTCCGCTCGGCCGGCTCAGTTCTTGTCGTAGTGCAGCTCCACGAACTCGTAGATGAAGTTGCCGGTGCCCAGGGCGTCGGCGAATTCGTTCACTACCACTCCCTTGGCGCAGCCGGCGCCGGCTCCGGAGCCGGGGGTGGCAGCGGTGGTGGCCAGGGTGTTCCAGCTCGCGGCCTGGCCGGGGGCGAGGCAAGGGTCCTTGCGCTGGAGGGCGCTGCCGCCGCCGGCGGGCATGCGCACGGTGAAGCCGTCCACGGTGGTGCCGCCCGCGTTGGTGAGGCTGAACTGCTCGTCGCCGTTGATCTGCGGCAGGGCGCCGGCCGAGTTCACGTACACCGCGGCGGCCGGTAGCGCGCCCCAGAAGGCTTCGAACTGGGCGCGGGTGGCATCGCGCCCGAGCACCAGGTAGCCGTTGTCCGGAATCAGCGTTCCCGCCGGGAAGGTGTAAGTGAAGGTGGCGTTCCTTTGGTTCACTTTCCAGCCGGCGAGGGAGAGCCCCGTGGGGGCGCAGCTCGAGACGGTGACGGCCACCGGCGCAGAGAGGCCGACGTTGGCGTTGCAAGAGCTGTCCGTCGCTCGAGCCGAGAGCGTGTGGGCTCCGGCCGTGGGGCTCGTCCAGCTCCACCGCCACTGGCCGCTGGCCGAATCGAAGGTGGCGGCGGTCCACGCGCCGCCGTCCAGGCTCACTTCGGCCGAGGCGATGCCGGCTGCGTCCGCCGCGGAGACGGCTACCACCGTGGCCGCGCAGGGCAAGGTCGAGCCAGCGGTCGGGCTGACGATGGCGACCGTGGGAGCCGTGGTATCCGTGCACGCGCCCGGGGTGTAGGTGATCCACATCGGCGCGGACCACACATCGTGGCCGTCGGCCTGGACCGCGTGGACGTAGTAGTAGAAGCTGCCGGAAGTGAGGCTCTCGGTGAAGCTCAGGCTCGACTGCCCCGAAACCGAGCGATAGGCGGCCGTCGGCACGCCGGCGCCGATCTGCCCGCGCCAGATCTCGAGCGTGGACACACTCTCGCCGTCCGGATCGTAGACCGCGGCCCGCAGCGTGGCCCCGCCCGCGGCGCTGAAGAGATCCCCGCCGATGTGGCTGCCGTCGCCGGTGGCGAACACCAGCTGGACGTTGGCGTCTTCGGTGGCGAAGAAGTGCCGGGCCTTGTGCGCCGCGAGAAGCGCCGCCCGGGTGAGCACCGGCGTGGTGCTGTTGGGCAACAGGTAGACCGTGCGGGTGGGCATGCCGGTGCCGTAGGTGTTGCAGTGGCTGTCGTGGTCGGCCGTGGGCCCGAGGTGGAAGCCGCGGTTGAGCGCGTCTTTCCAGAAGCTCGAGTAGTCGAAGCTCGCCACGTTGACGTCGGCGCAGTTGGTGGCGGTGTTGAAGGCCAGGCCGCTGCGCACGGCAATGCCTTGCAGGGCCTCGTCCGCATCGGCGTTGAAGGCGTAGTTGTCGAACTGGCCGGTACCCGGATGGCAAAGGATTCCCAGCGCTCCGGCCGAGGAGGGGTGCTCGACGCTGCGCTTGTACATCGTGAGATAGCCGAAGCGTTTCGGCGTGAAGACGTCGAAGTAGCAATTGCTGCCCGGGGTGCATTCGGCGTTCGGGCCGTTGCAGGTGGTGCAGCTTTCCCAGCCGAAGAGGGTCGGCGTTTCGATCAACGTGACGTGGCCCTGGTCTGCGTTGGTGGTCACGCCCCATTCCATGCCGTAGAGCGCCACGAAGACGTCCGGCACGGTGGCCGCCTGGGCCGCGGCGAGTCCGGCGGCGTAGCGCTGGCGCACTTTGGCCTCGGTGACCGGCGGGTCGTTGGTGGCGATGGCGTCCTGGATCAGGTGGTTGTGCTCGTTGATCAGCCAGTAGTCCACTCCGCCGTTGTTGCGGGCGAAGGAGAGCACCGCCGCGGGGTCCATCGTGCCGCTGCCGTAGGCGTTGCCCGAAGAGCAGCCGGTGGTGGGCTGGCCGCCGTCGGACCAGTTCGAGTGGCTGTGCGTGGAGCCGTAGTAGAAGTTGTAGCCGAAGCCCGGCTCGAGGGGCGTGTTCTGCTGCACCTGGCACGCCGCCAGGGCGCGGCTGGCACGCAACGCCTGATCCGCCTCGGCAGTGAGAGTGTCGTCCACCCACAGCTCCTCCTCCGAGAAACGCGCTTCCACCACTCCGGGCTTACCGGTCAGGGCGGCGTAGCCTGGGGCCGGGGCGAGGCCCAGGGCATCCGGGGCGAAGCGGGCCAGGAAGCGATAACGATAGAGCCCGGGCGGCACCGCCCTGCCCTTGGCATCCCGGCCGTCCCAGCGGGCCTCCACGCGGGCGGAGCCCTCCTGGCCGAGCCGGGCCGAGCCCTCGAAGCTCGCCACCACCTCGCCGGCCGTGGCGGCGTCCTGGGGCCCACGGATCTCCAGTCGCCAGAGCGCCCAGCCCGGTGTCCCCTCCACGGCGGCCTGCTCGTAACTGAGCACGCTGAACAGGCGTACTGTGCCTGCCGTGCCCCCGAGCGTCGGCGAGAAGCGGTAGGCATCGGCGCCGAGAAAAGCCAGGAACCCGGCGTCGCAATCATCGTGCTCGGCCCAGGCGGCGCCGCTCAGCGTGAAACCGATCAACACACTGAGCAACCAACCGATGAAGCGCTTTCCTCGAGGCGCGATGCGTGAGATGATCATTCTCGACTCCTCCTTCAGATGAGATAGATATTGCCAATAGGGCAAATCTTGCTCGCAGTATAGCGGCGAGGAGTGGCGAGGGCGTTCCACCGCGGAGTCGAAATAGGGTTCCGGCGGAGCTTCCTGGGAACAGGTTACGAAGACTATAATCGACTTAGATAAGAGGAGCACCACCTGCTATTGAAGATGGGAGTCCTTCGCGGAAGGCCGCGATCCGGAGAAACGGGCTCGAGATGGCCCGCGGGCGGAGCGCTGATTGCGGGGCGCTGGCCGGGCAGGCGCCCCGGCCCGGAAGGGCAAGGCCGCAACCGGCGACCCTTGAGCGCTACGGCCGCGCTGCTTGCCGCACTGGCCGGCTGCATCACCGTGTTCCTGCGCTACCCGGTGCCCATCGGCCCTTCCGGTTCTCCCCTCTCCCTCTTCCACCTTCAAGCCGGCCTCGCCTTCAGCCTGATGGTGACCCAGGGACTGCCGCTGACCCTGATCTACTCGGCGAGCTTCAGCCTAACCCTGGCGCTGGACTACACCCTCGGCGGCATGCAGCCGGCCGCCGCCCTTCCCTTCGCTCTGCTCTATCTGCTCAGCCTGGTGGGTGCCAGCCTCGCGGGCAGACAGGTACTCGAGACCCTGGCGCAGCACCGGCCCGGCGTGGCACGCCAGCGGTTCGTCGCGGGGTACATCGTGGCCGGCCTGGTGGTGGTGCCGCTGGTGAGCACCCTGGTCGGGCTGTTGATGATCCCGTTGGTGCCGAAGCTCGAGTACGACTGGGAGGTGGTGGAGCGGCTGTTCCTGGCCAAGGTTCTGGGGGTGGCGGCAGTGGCGCCGCCGTTCCTCTTCGGCCTGCCCACTCACCTGCTGCGGGGCCGCTGGCCGGTTCGCCTGCGACGAGAGCAGCTCGCCTGGCTAGCGCTCACAGTGGCAGTGATCTCCGCCCTGATCTTCGCCTTGCCGCTGGGCCTCGCGGACGACACTCCAGCCGGGCTGCTGCGGCTGCTCCACCTGCGGTTCTTGTTCTATCCGCTGCTGGTCTGGAGCGCATTGCGCTTCGGGCTGGGCTGGACCAGCCTCGGCGTCACGATCATCTGCGACGCCTATCTGCTGTTCAATCACGTTTTGATCGGCGCCAAGCCGGCGCTCTTCGAGAGCATCGACCTCTGGCTGCTCGCGGCCCATGTGGTGGTGCTCCAGCTGATCTGCCTGCTGCTCGCGGTGGTGGTGCAAGAGCGCCGGCGCACGATGCGCCGCCTGGCCCGCCAGCTCAACCGGGACTGGATGACCGGCCTGCCCGACTACCGCGGCCTCGCCCAGCGGCTGGAGCGAGCCCCGAAGGCCGCGGAGGGTCAAGAGGCCACATTGGGGATCCTCAAGCTCCACCGTGTCGACCGGCTGTGGAGCACGCTCGGGCTGCGCGCCCAGGTGGAGCTCCTGCGCGGCGTCACGGCCGAACTCCTGGCAGAGCTGCCGCCGCAGATGTTCCTGGCCCACGTGCCGATGGGCAACTTCGTGCTGCTTACCGAGCAGAGCGCGCCTGCCACGGTGCCGGCCCTGCAACGGCTGCTGCAATCCGTGGCGGCGCTGCGCTTCGATTGGGGCGAGGAGTCCCTGCGCCCGTTCCCGAGCCTGGGCGCGGTGTCCTTCACTCCGGGCGACCGCCCCCTCGAGGCCCTGCTGGCGGACGCCAGCCACGCAGCGGCCCTGGCTCTGGACAACGGTGCCTCGACCGTTCACCTGGAGGCGAGCGACAGCGAGCACCGCAAGGCGCATCGGGTGCGCTGGAAGCTCGCGGGCGAGGTGCTCGACGCCCTCGAGCGGGGCGCGGTGGCGCTGTGGTGTCAGCCCTTGGTGGCCTTGCGCGGGGAGGAGCGGACTCGCCACGTGGCCTACGAGATCCTCATGCGGCTGCGGGGCCACGATGACCGGCTGATCGCTCCCATCTCCTTTCTCGAGGCCCTGGAAGAGAGTGGCAAGATGCAGCTGGCCGACCGGCTGGTGCTCGCTACCACGGTGCGTTTCCTGGCGAGCCATCCGGAGGTGCTCGGCCGCACCCGCTGGTTCTCGCTCAACCTCTCGGGCACCACCGTCGACGACCCCGGCTTCGTGGACTTCCTCGCCTCCGAGCTGGCCGCGACTGGCGTGCCGGCCCAGAAGCTGTGCTTCGAGGTCACCGAGACCGCCGCCATCAGCCGGCTCTCCCACGCCACGGAAACCCTGCTGCGCATCCGCGCCCTGGGCTGCTACACCGCGCTCGACGACTTCGGCGTGGGCCTCTCTTCCTTCCAGTACCTGAAGTCCCTGCCGGTCGACCTGCTCAAGATCGACGGCAACTTCGTGCGCAAGCTGCGCGCCCGCACGCCGGACTACGTGATCGTCAAGTCGATCACCGAGGTGGCCCAGCAGATGGGCCTCGAGACCGCGGCCGAATTCGTTGAATCCTCCACCGCCGTGGCCTGCCTCGAAAAGCTCGGCGTGGACTTCGCCCAGGGCTCCTTCTACGGCTCCGCGGCGCCGATCGAGGACTGGCTGCTGGCCGAGCCCGAGCCCTGGAAGACCGGCACGGGCGAGCCGGCCTGAGCCTCTCGGCGCGAAGAGACGCCGCGCGACCCGGATGGCGCCGCCGCGCCTCCCGGCACTCCTCCACCTGGAGCCGCAGCGCTCGGCCATGCTAGGCTTGGCGGGCATTTTCTGGGATTTTCTCGCCGCTGAGGGCCTTTGGAGGCCAGCTGCCGCCGTGTCGGGCGGGCCTGCCTCGGAGCGGCTCGAGGACGACAGGAGGTAGGGGAATGGACCGTCGAGGGTGGTTGGCGTTGGGCGTTCTGGGAGTCGTCGCTTTGGTGGGCTGCGGCGGACAAGGCGGGCAGCAAAGCCCGGCGGCGAACACGCCGCAGGTGCGGGGCGAGGCGAGGCAGGGGGTAGGCACCGCGGAAGGCGAGGTGGCGATCGTCGCCTGGCCCGGCTACATCGAGCGCGGAGAGACCGACCGGGCCTACGACTGGGTGACCCAGTTCGAGAAGGACTCGGGCTGCAAGGTGACCGTCAAGACCGCCGCCACCTCCGACGAGATGGTGGCCCTGATGAACGAGGGCGGCGTGGACCTGGTGACCGCCTCGGGCGACGCCAGCAACCGCCTGATCGCCGGCGGCAAGGTGCAGCCGATCAACCTGGCGCTGATCCCCAGCTGGTCCAAAGTGGACTCCCGCCTGCAGAACGCCCCCTGGCACACGGTGGAGGGCAAGCACTACGGAGTGCCCTACCAGTGGGGCCCGAACGTGCTGATGTACAACTCCAAGGTGTTCGCGGGCCAGTCTCCGGACAGCTGGGCGGTGGTGTTCGAAGAGACCACCCTGCCAGACGGCAAGTCCAACAAGGGCCGGGTGCAGGCCTACGACGGGCCGATCTACATCGCCGA
>CALMKX010000122.1 GCA_937867335.1 uncultured Acidobacteriota bacterium | reverse complement strand
CGCCGGCTGGGCCATCCGGTGCCGGCGGAGGGTGTGCGCTTCGAGGCCGGCGAGGCCCGCACCGAGGGCGCCGCCGTGCCGTTCGCGGCGGTGTGCAAGGAGGCCTACCAGCGCCGCCTGAGCCTGGCCGCCACCGGCTACTACCGCACGCCGGACATCCACTGGGATTGGGCCACGGCGAGCGGCCGGCCGTTCTACTACTACGCCAACGCCGCCGCGGTGGCCGAAGTGGAGCTCGATGGCTACACCGGCATGCACCGGGTGCTGCGGGTGGACATCGTGGAGGACGTGGGCCGCTCGCTCAACCCGGCCCTGGATCGCGGGCAGATCGAGGGCGGCTTCGTGCAGGGCCTGGGCTGGCTCACCCGCGAGGAACTGCTGTGGAGCCCCGACGGCCGCCTGCTCACCCACAGCGCCAGCACCTACGCCATTCCGGCCGTGAGCGACGCACCGCTCGATTTCCGCGTGAGCCTGCTGCCGGACGCCACCCAGCCGGGAGTGATCCACGGCAGCAAGGCGGTGGGCGAGCCGCCGCTGATGCTGGCCATCTCGGTACGCGAGGCCCTGCGCGACGCCGTGGCCGCCTTCGGCCCGGACGGGGGAGAAGTGCACCTGGCCTGCCCGGCCACCTGCGAGGCCTTGTTTGCCGCGGTGGAAGAAAACCGCAGAAAAAGCGCCTCCAGCGGGAACGACACCGTGAAAAATGAACACGCGGCGTTCGATTTTCAGGGTAGCGGCTCCACGTAGGCACTGCCGTGCCGAGCGCCGCCCCCGCCGACCTGCCGGCCGCGATCGACCAGCTCGAGCGCTTCTATGGCCCACCGCCCGCGCCTTTTCCTGGGACGGCCTTCGAGTTGGTGCTGTTCGAGAATGTGGCCTACCTGGCGGACGACGCGCGGCGGCGCGAGGCGTTCGAGCAACTCGTACGCACGGTGGGCACGCGGCCGGAGCCGATCCTCGCCGCTGCGCAGGAGCAGCTGGTGGCGGTGGCCGGGAGGGGCATCCTGCCGGGCACTTTCGCGGCCAAGTTGCGCGAGGTGGCGCGGATCGCCTTCGAGGAATTCGGGGGCGACCTCGACGCCGCGCTCTCGGGCAGCCCAGCCGCCGCGAAGAAGGCGCTCCGGCGCTTTCCCGGTATCGGCGAACCGGCGGCGGAGAAGATCCTGCTCACAACCGGCCGCGCAGCCTCGCTGGCGCCGGATTCGAACGCCCTGCGCGTGCTGGTGCGACTGGGCTGGGTCGAGGAAGCCAAGGCCTACGCGGCCACCTACCGGGCGGCGGTGAACCTGGGAGAAGAGCAGCTGGGCCAGGATCTCGAAGCCCTGCTGCGCGCCCACCAGCTGCTGCGCCGTCACGGCCAGGAGCTGTGCAAGCGCTCGGCCCCGCTTTGCGAGCGGTGCCCGCTGGCGGGAGTGTGCGCGACTGGGCTGAGGAGCAGAGAGTCGGCCTAGACGGCCACGGCTCGCTGCGAGGAGGCCGGAGCACCTCGGAGCAACCCTTCGGTGGAGAGGTCTTCGTCCAGATCGGGCCAGTGGATCCCATAGCCGCCTCCTGCTAGCTGCCAGTTGGCACGCTGGGCTGCGGTGCCGTGCAGCAGCCTCGGGAACCAGGCCAACGGTGTGCTGAGGATCCTGCCGTCCATCAGCTGGACAACCAGCGAGTCCTCCGTGAGAGTGACGTCGCGAACTCGTTCGTCAGCTCGTGCGGCCAAAATACCCATACCAAGCCTCCAGAAGCTCAGTTTGATGCCGGCTCACCAGGCGCTCGAGATGCCGCAGCTCGTGGGCCGAGAAACCGACGTTTCGGACCAGAGCGACCGGCTGCAGCCAGAACTTCGCCGACAGGTTGTCGCGATCGACGTGGATGTGGGGCGGCTCGTTCGGCTCATGGCTGTGAAAGTAGCAGCGGAACGGCCCGACTCGCAGCACCGTGGGCATCGAAGCCAAATGATACAGGGGTGGTTCTTGATCGTGGAGCTTCCGAGCATCGAGGCAAGGCGGTCCACCTCGCCCCGGCTCTGCTATCCTGCCGGGACGGTCATCGTTTTCCTGTTCGAGGAGATCACCAGGTTCCGGCCATGGCGGATACGGAAGATCTGAAAAGCGCCAAAGAGTTCCACGTCGACGTTGCCCAGGCGAGCACTCCGTTCCCGCTCAAGGGCTGCCAGCACCTGGACTGGGGCCTCCAGAACCGGCTGTCCCAGATCTTCGACCCCGGCACCGGCCGGACGGTGATGCTGGCTTTCGACCACGGCTACTTCCAGGGGCCCACCACCGGCCTCGAGCGGGTGGACCTGTCGATCGTGCCCTTGCTGCCCTGGGCGGACACGCTGATGCTCACCCGCGGCATCCTGCGCTCGGTGATCCCGCCCACCTACCGCGGCGGGCTGGTGCTGCGGGCGAGCGGCGGGCCGTCGATCCTGAAAGAGCTCTCGAACGAGGAGATCGCCCTCTCGATCGAGGACGCCGTGCGCCTGAACGCCGCGGCCGTGGCCGTGCAGGTGTTCATCGGCGGCGAGCACGAGAGCCGTTCGGTGCACAACATGACTCGCCTGGTGGATGAGGGCCTGCGCCACGGCATCGCGGTGCTGGCGGTGACCGCCGTGGGCCGCGAGCTGGTGCGCGACGCCAAATACATGCGCCTGGCCACCCGGATCTGCGCCGAGCTGGGGGCCACCTACGTCAAGACCTACTACGTGGAGGACGGCTTCGACACCGTCACCGCCGCCTGCCCGGTGCCGATCGTGATCGCCGGCGGCAAGAAGCTGCCGGAGAAAGACGCCCTCACCCTGGCCTGGAACGCCGTCCAGGAGGGAGCTTCGGGCGTCGACATGGGTCGCAACATCTTCCAGGCGGACGACCCGGCGGCAATGATCCAGGCGGTGCGCAAGATCGTCCACGAAGGCGCTAGCGTGGAGGAGGCCTGGGCTTTCCTCCAGGATCTCAAGGGCTCCTTGCCGGCCCGCCCGGCGCCCAGGCCCAAATAGGCCAGTCATGCGCAGCCGGTGGAGCGACGCCGAGCTCGAGGCTCTCCTCGCCCGCTACCCGGGGTGGCCCGAGGACCTCGTCGCCTGCCTCTACGCCAGCCGGCTGCTCGGCGCCGAGCCGGCGCTCGCTCTCCACGGTGGCGGCAACACCTCGGTGAAGCTGCCGGCCAGGGACCTCCTGGGCGAGGAAGTCCCCGGCCTCTACGTGAAGGGCTCCGGGCGCGACCTCGCCGGCATCGAGCCCGAGGACTTCTCCCTGCTCGACCTCGACCGGGCCGCGCGCCTGGTGGGGCTCGGCAGCCTGCCGGACAGCGAGATCGCCCGCTGCCTGCGCATCTGCGCACTGGTGCCGGAGGCCCCACCGCCTTCGATCGAAACTCCGCTCCATGCTTCCCTGCCTTCCCGCTTCGTGCTCCACACCCACGCCGAGGCGATCCTCAGCCTGACCAACCGCGTCGGCGGCGCCGGATGCGTGGCCGAAGCGCTCGGCCGCGGCGTGATCGTGCTGCCCTACGTGCGGCCGGGCCTCGAGCTGGCGGCGGCCAGCCGGACGGCGATCCTCGCCGAGCCCCGTTCGATCGGCATGGTCTGGGTGCAGCACGGGCTGCTGAGCTGGGGCCCTACGGCGAAAGACGCCTACGATCGCACCGTCGACCTGGTGAGCCGCGCTGAGGCTTTCCTTTCACGGGAGCGGGCTCGCAGTGCAGTGCCCTCCTCGCTCGCGGTGACCGAACCGATCCCCCACCCCGGGCTCGCCCGCCAGAGGATGGCCGAGCTGGCGCCGCGGATGCGAGGCCTGCTGAGCGCGGAAAGCGGGAATCCCGACCGTCCCTTCGAACGGCCGATCCTGGCCTCGGCCACCGACGCTGCCACGCTCCTCGCGCTCGCGAGCCACGGCGCCGAAGCGCAGGTGATCTCGCCGCCGCTCACTTCGGACCACTTGATTCGCATCGGCCGGGAGCCGCTCTGGCTCGCCCACCTGCCCTGGACCGACCTCGAAGCCCTGGACTCGCAGCTCCGAGGGTGGGTCGAGGCCTACGAGCGGCGCACCGGCGAGCTTCCCCGGACGGCGCTGGTTCCCGGTGTAGGGGTGGTGGGCCGGGGGCGGGACGCCCGCGAAGCCGGCATCGCCCTCGATCTCGCCCTGCAGAATCTGATGGTCAAGACGGCCATGGTCTCGGCCGGAGTGCGCTACCAGGGCCTCGAGGGCGAGCATCTCCGCGAAGCCGAGCATCGCCCGCTCCAGCAGGCCAAGCTCGAGCGCTCGGCCCAGCCAATGGGCGGCACCGTGGCCATCCTCACCGGCGCGGCCGGGGCGATCGGCTCCGGTTGCGCGAGGGTGCTGCTCGAGGCGGGGGCCCATGTGGCCCTGGCCGATCTTGCCGGCGAGCGGCTGACGAGCCTCGCCGCCGAACTCGAGACAGAGTTCCCGGGCCGTGTGCTGGCCGCGGAGATGGACGTCACCAGCGGCGCTTCGGTGGCAGCGGGCTTCGCAGCCGCTTGCTGCGCCTGGGGCGGAGTGGACCTGGTGGTGGCCAACGCCGGCCTCGCCCACGTGGCCCCGCTCGCCGAGCTCGAGCTCGAAGAGCTGCGACGCCTCGAGCGGGTGAACCTCGAAGGCACCCTGCACACCCTGGCCGAGGCGGCGAGGCTGTTCCGCCTCCAGGGCACCGGGGGAGACGTGGTGCTGGTCTCCACCAAGAACGTGCCGGCGCCCGGGGCGAGCTTCGGTGCCTACTCGGCCACCAAGGCGGCAGCCCACCAGCTGGCCCGGGTGGCGAGCCTGGAGCTCGCCGAGCTGGGCGTGCGGGTGAACATGGTGGCGCCGGACGCCGTCTTCGGCGACGCCGGCCGCCCCTCGGGGCTGTGGCAGGAAGTGGGGCCGGCGCGCATGAAGGCCCGCGGCCTCGACTCCGCCGGCCTCGAGGACTACTACCGCCAGCGCAACCTGCTCAAGGCCCGGGTCACCGCCCGCCACGTGGGCGAGGCGGTGCTCTTCTTCGCCCTGCGGAAAACTCCCACCACCGGCGCCACCTTGCCGGTGGACGGCGGGCTGCCGGATGCCACGCCACGGTAGGTAGGGGCAAGGGAGGAGGATGCTTTGAAAGCCCTACGCGTGCTGGTGGTGCTCGCCCTACTGGTGGGGGCAGTCTTGATCCTGGTTCCCTCGCCGATCGATCCCCTCGGTTGGGACCCTGCAGCGCCGCCGCCGCTCGCCGGGGCCCTCGCTCCCAACTCGGAGTTGGCGCAGGCCGAGCGACTGGGGGAGGGCCAGCTGCTGGGCCCGGAAGATCTGATCGAGGACGCCGCCGGCCGGGTGTACGGGGGCACCGCGGACGGCAAGGTGTGGCGCCTGACGCCGGGGCCCGGCGGCTGGCAGGCCTCGCCCTTCGTCACCACCGGAGGCCGCCCCCTGGGCCTGGACTGGGACCGGGCCGGCAACTTGATCGTCTGCGACGCCGTGCGCGGCCTGCTTTCGGTGAGCCCGGCCGGAGAACTCGCCGTGCTCACCGAGGGCGCCGGCGGCAAGCCGTTCCGCTTCACCGACGACGTCGCCGTGGCGAGCGATGGGCGGATCTACTTCTCGGATGCCAGCTCACGCTGGGGCGCGAAGCAGTACCTCTTCGATTTGCTCGAGGCCCGGCCCTGGGGCCGGCTGCTGCGCTACGACCCGGCCACCCGCACCACCGAAACCCTGCTCGAGAACCTCTACTTCGCCAACGGCGTGGCGTTGTCGAAGGACGAGGACTTCGTGCTGGTCAACGAGACCTACCGCTACCGCATCACCCGCTACTGGCTGGCGGGTGAGAAGCGAGGCACCTCGGAGGTCTTCGCGGACAACCTGCCCGGCTTTCCGGACGGCATCGCCGCGGACGGCCGGGGCGGCTTCTGGGTGGCGATGTTCGCGCCGCGCAACCCCCAGGCCGATCTGCTCCATCGCCATCCCTTCGCCAAAAGCCTGCTGGCCCGGCTGCCCGGGGCCTTCTGGCCCAAGCCCCAACGCTACGGGCTGGCCGTGCAGCTCGACGCCAACGGCCGGGTGCTGCGCACCCTGCAGGATCCCACCGGCCAGCGTGTGCCCCAGGTCACCTCCGCCTGGGAGCACGCCGGCTGGCTCTACCTCGGCAACCTCACCGAGCCCTACGCCAGCCGGATCCGACTCTGAGGCGGCTCCTCAGCCCTTCTTCGGCACGTACTTGCCGTCGAAGGAGGGGGTCCAGGTCTTGCCGCCGTCGGCGGTGTCTTCGATCAGCTGGCGCACGCTGCCGTCCGGGTTGGGGGTGAAGGTCATGCGCACGGTGCTCTTCTCGCCGCCCCGGGGCTGCTGCTCGCCGTCGAAGACCATGCTGCCGCCTTGGAAGGTGCCCTGGAACCAGATGATGGTGCCGCCGTTGTCCACCCAGATCTGGCGCCATTTGCCGAGGGCCGGATCGTAGAAGTTCATGCTCTTGCCGGCGTAGCCGCTCAAGTTGCTGTAGTTCTCGACGATCAGACAACCGCCCTGCAGGGCTTCGATGCGGCTGTGGCCGGTAAGGCTGCCCTGGGCGAAGACGTCCCACTCTCCCAGCCAGAAGTCGAATTGCTTGGATTCCGGCTCGTACTTGCAGGGCAACGAGGCCCGCTCGGCCTTCTCGTAGGCGGCCTTGAAGCGGGGGTCCGACTTGAGCGGGCCGAAGCCCGGATTGCTATCGAGCGGGCCCACGGGCATGCCCGCCTCGATGGCCTTGTCGAGCGAGGCGAAGGCTTCGTCCTTCTTGCCCAGCTGGGCGAGCGAAACCGCCTGCGAAGAGAACAGGCGCGGAGCCTTGTAGCCGCCGGCCTCGGCCTTGGCGAACGCGCTCGCGGCGAGGTCGTGCTTGCCGAGCTTCATGGCCGAGAAGCCCAGGCGGAACCAGGCTTCGGCGTTGCCCGGTTCTTTGGCGGTGATGTCCTGGTAGGCCGCCAGAGCCTTCTCCCACTCTTCGTGGGCGAAGAGAGCGGCGGCGTCGGGCGCGGCCTGGCCGGAAGCGCCGGTGGCGGCGGCGAAGGCGAGGAGAGACACCATGGCCAGGGGCAACAGACTTCGAATCATGACGAGTTCCTCCGTGGTAGGACGCCGGATCGCGTCCGCTCAACAAAGCGACACGAGAGACGATGTTACAACGGTCAAAATGAGCGCCCTCGCGCGATTTTTTCGATAGGATTCCGCTGCATGAGCCCGGTCGACGCCACCCTGCGCCAGGGGTTGTTGCAGCGCTTCCTTTCCGGCCTGCGGTTTCCCCAGCTGTTCACCATTCTGGCGGTGCTCTTCGTGGTGGACCTGCTGGTGCCGGATTTCATCCCTTTTCTCGACGAGATCTTCCTCGCCCTGGCGACGGCGCTCTTTGCCAGCTGGAAGGTCCGGCGTCAGCCTGCAGGGCCGGCCGAGGCCGCTCCGCGAGCGCGCGACGTCACGCCGCGCAATCCTTGACACTCTGAAGAAAAGTAGAGGCGGCGTGGCGCCGGAGGTGAGGGCCGTGCGAACCGGCGCCGGAGAGGAGATGGCTTGAGCAAGGGTTGGGTGGCGGGTTTGCTGATCGCGCTCGTGGCCTCGGCCGGGGCGGCGCTCGCGGAGGAGGAGGCGGAGCCGTTCTTCGCCGGCACGGCCTACTCGGACAAGGTGGCCACGCCGGAGAGTCTTCTCGGCTTCCCGTTGGGCAGCCGGGCGGCGAGGCCGGCCGAGATCGAGCGCTGCCTCAAGGCCTGGGCGGCGGCGAGCTCGAGGGCGGCGCTGATCGAGATCGGCAGGAGCGTCGAGGGGCGATCGCTGTGGAACCTGGTGGTGAGCTCGGCCGCCAACCTGGACCGCCTGAAGAAGATCCAGGAAGGTTGGGCCCGGATCTCCGACCCACGCGAGCTGGCGCCGGCCGAGGGCGATTCGTTGACCGCGAGCCTGCCGGCGGTGGCCTACCTGGGTTTCTCCATCCACGGCGATGAGACCTCTGGCGCCGACGCGGCGCTCGCGCTCGCCTACCACCTGATCGCCGGCGACTCCCCGGAGATCGATCGCCTGCTCGACAACCTGGTGATCGTGCTCGACCCGGTGCTCAACCCGGACGGCCGCGAGCGATTCCTCTCCCAGCTCGCCGAGGTGAGCGCCGGGCGGCTGGACCGCGACGACCAATCCCTGCGCCACCGGGGTTTCTGGCCGGAGGGCCGGGGCAACCACTTCCTTTTCGATTTGAATCGCGATTGGTTGTTCGCCACTCAGCCCGAGACCCGCGCCCGCATCGAGGCGATCCGCCGCTGGAACCCCCTGCTGGTGATCGACGCCCACGAAATGGACGCCCAGGAGAGCTTCCTGTTCTATCCGCCGAGGCCGCCGATCAATCCCTACATGCCACCGGAGGTGCAGCGCTGGTGGGAGGTTTTCGGCCGCGAGCAGGCGGCGGCCTTCGACCAGAAGGGCTGGAGCTACTACACCGGCGAGTGGAGCGAGGAGTGGTACCCGGGCTACACCAATTCCTGGGCTTCCTACCGGGGCGCGGTGGGCATCCTCTACGAACAGGCCGGCATCGGCCAGGGAGAGGTAGTGCGGGGCGGCGGCGATGTCCTCGCCTACCGGGACACGGTGGCCCGGCCGGCGACGGGCGCTCTCGCGAGCCTCTCCACCCTGGCCGAGAATCGCAAGAAGATCGCCCGGGACTACCTGGCCCTCCGGCGGCGGGCGGTGGCCGCGGAAGGGCCGTTCGCCGGCCGCTACTGGGCCGTGCTGGGGGATGGTTCAGATCGCCTCCAGCGGCTGGGCGAGCTGTTGCGCCTCCACGGCCTGGCAGTGTTCTCGGCCCCCTCGGCCATGACAGTGGAGAACGCCGGCAACGCCCTGGGCGAGCTGCGACCCACGATCAGCCTGCCCGCCGGCACCCTCTTGATTCCGGCCCGGCAGCCCGAAGCGCACCTCGCCGGCGCCTTGCTCGACTTCGACCTCAAGCTCGACAACGCCGTGCTCGCCCGCGAGCGCCAGGAGGTGATGCGCCACGGCCGCTCGCTGCTCTACGACGTCAGCGCTTGGAGCCTGCCGCTGCTTTTCGACCTCGAGACCTGGCTGGTGCCCGGTGAGCTGCCGGCCAAGCTGAAGCCGTTCGAGAGCGCGAGCGCCGCCAAGGTGGAGGCGCGCCTGGACGGGGCGGTGGCCCTGGTGGCCGGTGGCCAGGACGACGCCAGCCTCTCCCTGGCGCTGCGCTGGCTCGAGCGGGGGCTTGCGGTGCGCTGGGCGGACCGCTCCTTCGAGCTCTCCGGAAAGAAGTTCGCCCGGGGCTCTCTCCTGGTGGCCCGGAGTGACCAGCGCCGATTCGCAGGCGATGCCCTGGCGGTCGCCCGCGACGAGGCGGCACGGCAGGGGCTCGCCGTGGAAGCCGTTACCACCGGCCTCGGCGCGGGCGAGCTCCCGGACCTGGGCGGCCAGCACTTCCACCTTCTCGAGCTGCCGAGGGTGGCCCTGGTGAGCCGAGGCGGAGCCGAGCCGACCTCGGTGGGTGAGCTCTGGTATCTGCTCGACCGCCAGCTCGAGCTCACGCACTCGCAGCTCGACGAGAGCCAGCTTCGGCTCGCGGATCTGCGCCGCTACAACGTGGTGATCCTGCCGGATCGGGCAGGCGAGCCCTTGCCTTCAGGGTTGGCGGAAAGCCTCGGCCGCTGGGTGGAGGAGGGCGGCACGCTGATCGCCCTCGGCCAGGCCGCCACCGAGCTCGCCCGCGACGGCGGGCCGAGCGCTGTGCGTGAGCTCGGCGACGTGGCGGGGGAAGTGGGGGCTTATCGGCTGAGCCTGCTGCGGGAATGGATGACGGAGACCGGTCGTGTCTCCCCCGACGAGGTCTGGAGTCGCTCGCCGGCGCTTTCCTGGGCCGATCCCTGGGAGGAGCTGCCCCTGCCAGGGCCCGACGACCGGGCGGATTGGCTGCGCCGCGAGGAATGGCAGCGCCCCTTCTTGCCCCAGGGTGCCCTCCTCGCCGCTCGCCTGGACGAGGAGCACTGGCTCTCCGCCGGCTGCCACGCTCCGTTGCCGGTGATGGTGGGGGCGATGCCCGTGCTGATGGCGAAAGAGCCGATCGAAGCCGTGGTGCGCCTCGGCTACGTGCCACCGCCGGTGGTCGAGGCGGATGGCTTTTCCGCCCTCGGCTGGGGCGTGGTGCCTCTCGGCCGGCCGTTCTATCTGCGCATGGCCGGCCTGCTCTGGCCGGAGGCCGGCCAGCTGCTGGCCAACGCCGCCTACCTGACTCGGGAGAGTCGCGGCAACGGGCAGATCCTGCTCTTCGCCGCCTCGCCCTTGTTCCGCGGTGGCGCCGCGGGCACGGCTCGGTTGCTGGCCAACGCCGTGGTGCTCGGCCCGGGCCTAGGCAGCCGGCCGCGCCTTCTGCCCTAGCCGCTCAGGCCGGCCGGGGCGCACGGCCGGGGCCGGCCGTCTTGCGGCGCAGGTTGGGGTCGAAGAGCTCGCGGTCGAACCGGCAGCGCTCGCAGAGAGTGCCGGTCGAGATCGGCCGAGCGCAGGCCGGGCAGGGTTCGAGGTCGCTCGCCAGGAACTCCACGGCCTCTGCCACTACCTCAGGATCCCGCAGCAGACGGTTGTGGCCCAGGCCCTCGGTGGCCACTAGGCGAGCCTCCGGCCAGGAGGCGGCGATGGCCGTGCCTTCCGAGAAAGGGACCTGGCGATCCCCGCTGTCGTGGAAGATCAGGAGCGGCGTGCGGAACGTGGCGGCCATCTCCGGTACCTTCACCTCGTCCCAGCTCACCCCGAGGCGACGCTCACTGCGCCGGCGCAAGCGGCCGAGAACGGTGGGGCTGATCCCCAGCTCCGGAGCCTGAGCGTGGATCCAGGCCGGCGGGTCCGCGGCTGGAGCCAGGAACACGATGCGCCGGGCCGGAAGGCCGTGACGTAGCGCGAAGGCGACCCCGGCAGCCCCCAGCGAGTGGGCCACCACGCCATGGACCGGCCCCACCGCCTGGGCCACCTTCTCGAGGGCCTGGGCGAACTGCACCAGAGAGGAGAGGCCGCGGCCGGAGCGCCCGTGCCCGGGGGCGTCGAAGGTCGCCACGGACAATCCTTGCTCGAGGAGCGGCTCGACGAAAGCGGTGAGCTGCGCCCCCTGCCCGGCCCAGCCGTGCTGGAGCAGTACTGCCGGCCCCTGCCCCCAGCGCCAGGCGGCGAGAGGCCGGCCGGCGAGGCTCAGGCGCAGGGGTTCGGCGGTCGACAACAAGGCCTCACCTCGAGAGCGGCGCGGGCCGAAGGGAGTGAAGAACAGGCGCTCGGCGGCGGCCGCGGCGAGGTCGGGAGCCACGTAGCCGAGTGCCGAGAAGCTCGCGCGGAGCGCGCCTAAAGATCGAACGGTCGTACTATTTTCGTTGCGAGCTTCGCGCGGCTGCGCCATGGTCGTCTCCTTCCGGAGGTCAGGGTTGGGTCGGCCCGGGCGCCCGGCTGGCAGCCAGCAGGCGCTCGAAAGCCTGACGGGTACGCGCCTCGGCTTGTGGATCTCGCAGCAGGCGCAGGGAATGGTGGTAGGCGAGCATGAGACCGTTGGCCTCATGGGCGAATTGCTCGCAGTCGAGGTCGGAGCGGAACTCACCCATCTGGGCGGCGGTCTTCGCCACGCCCGCGAGGAGCTCCAGCCAGCTCTTCTGCTGGGCCACCAGCTCGTCGCGGGCCGGTCCTTCTTGGTCGTCGAGCTCGGCCGCTGCGGCGACGAAGATGCAGCCTCCTGGCAGCACCCGGGCTCGGTCCCACTCGAGCCAATGCTCGAAGAGGGAGCGCACCCGGGCCTCGCCTCGGGGGGCCTTGAGCGCCGGTCGCACCACCTTCTGCACGAAGAGCTCGGCGGCGTAGGCCAGGGCCTGGGCTTCGAGGCTCTCTTTCGACTGGAAGTGGGCGAAAAGACCGCTCTTCGACAGCCCGAGCTCGGCGGCCAGGCTGCCGATGGTCAGGCCGCCGAGGCCCACCTGGCTGGCCTGCTGCACGGCTCGCTCGAGGATCGCCTGGCGGGTTTCTTCGCCCTTGCCCATGGCGGCGAGAATAGCACGATCGTTCGGTTCTGGTGCGGGCGGCTGAAAAGAGAACGGGCCGGGAGGTCGCCCCCCGGCCCGTTCGGCTTGCGGGATGCTGGCTCAGGCTACTGGCAGACTCCGAGCGAGGCGACGTCGCCGATCGCGCGGGAGAGCTGGCCGCCGGCCTGGCGGTAGAAGTGGCCCTGGCCGGTGTCGCCGTCCACCACCGTGATGGTGTACTTGACGTTGGTGGTGGCCGCGGAGAAGAACCAGAACTTGCTGTTCAGCGCGCAGCCGTCGAGCATCTTGGACATCACTTCGAGGTTGTTCGGGTTGAAGAACCAGAAGATCGCCGAGTCGTTGCCGGGAGCGGCCACCGCGTGGCCCTGGCCGTTCTGGCCATTGGCGGTCCAGTCCACGGTCACCTTGAACCGGCCGTTGTTCACGCAGGCCACGGTGTCGGACGGGGTGCAGACGAACGGAGCCACGGTGAAGGTGCCGTCGTTGTCGCTGCCGCCGGTGTCGTCGTCGTCGTCGCCGGTGTCGTCGTCATCGTCGTCATCGTCGTCGTCATCGTCGTCATCGTCGTCATCATCATCATCGTCGTCATCGTCGCCGGTGTCGTCGTCATCGTCATCATCATCGTCATCATCATCGTCGTCGTCACCGGTGTCGTCGTCGTCGTCATCGCCGGTGTCGTCGTCATCGTCGTCGCCGGTGTCGTCGTCGTCATCGCCGCCGCCGCCCGAGGCCGTGGCCTTGGCGCCGAGGGCACGCGGAGTGTTCACCTTGACGCTCTTCAGGTAGCGCTCCATGAGCTTGACCGCGTGGCCGACGGAGACGCCGGCCGCCGCCAGCACCTGGCTCGGCGTCTGGCCCGCGCCGAGGCGGCTCTGGACGTCCTGCACCGAGGTGTGGGTGGCGCGAGCCAAGAGAGCGGGGAAGGCCACGGCCTGCACCTTGCCGGCCGCCTTCAGGTCCTGGGCGGCGATGCCCGAGTGGTAGGCCAGCAGGTGCCGGGCGAGCCCGCCCTGGTCGCTCTTGGCCAGGGCCTGGGTGGCCGCGGGGATCTGCTGGGCCAGACGAGCCAGCTTGGCGTCGGCCTTGGCCAGGTTCGCCGTCTGAGCGCTGGCGCTCTGGGTGAGCATTCCGGCGGCCAGCAAGCCGGCCGTGGCGGCCAGGCGAACCAGCGCCTGGGTGAAGGCCCGACGCGGGGCCTGGAGGCGGGTCCCTTCCATGCGGGGGTTCAGGTTGGACATCTTTTTTCTCTCCTCTTCGGGGTCTCCGGCCTGGCCGCTAGCCCCAAGGTTTCGTGTCATCGTGGCCTAGTATCCACACGGTGGATTACAGGACCATGACGCCCCTGAACTCCCGCGAATTTTTTTTTCGGAGCCCTGACCGACCATGAGCGCAGCCCACGCCGCCCCGTCCCCGGTGGAGCTGGAGACCCTCCGCTATCCCACCGGCCGCTTCCAGGCCAACCGCGAGCCGACCGCCGCCGAGCTCGAAGAGTTCCGGAACGCGATCGCCGCCCTGCCGGCAGAGCTCGCCGCCGCCACCGCGGGCCTCGATGACCGGCAGCTGGACACTCCCTACCGACCCGAGGGCTGGACCCTCCGGCAAGTGGTGCACCACGTCGCCGACAGCCACGTCAACGCCTATGTGCGCACCCGGCTGGCCTTGACCGAGGACCGCCCGACTATCCGCACCTACGTGGAGGCGGAATGGGCTCGGCTGCCGGATGCCGAGAAGGCGCCTATCGAGGTCTCCCTGCGCCTGCTCGAGGCCCTTCACCAGCGCTGGGCCGCCTTGCTACGGGCCCTGCCGGACACGGCGCTCGACCGGCCTCTCGAGCACCCGGACCACGGCACGCTGCCGCTCAAGGTGCTGCTCGGGCTCTACACCTGGCATGGCCGCCATCACGTGGCGCACATCGTGCGGCTGCGCGAGCGGATGGGCTGGTAGCGGATTCTCAGCCAGCGGGAGAAGCGGACAGGCCGAAGCTCGCCGCCAGCCGCCGGGCGAGCTCTTCCACGCCGTCGACCAGTCGGGGACCCGGGCGGCTCCAGTGGCCGTTGGCGTCCACCACCGCCACGTGGCCTTCCCGCGCGGCTCGCAGGCCCTGCCAGAGCGGCAAGTGGGCGATCTTCGCGAGCTCGCGGGCGGCCCCGGCGACATCGAACCCGCAAGGTGCGACCAGCAGGAAATCGGGATCGGCGGCGGCGATCTCTTGCCATTGGGTGCGGCGAGAGGCTTCCCCGGGGCGGGCGAAGGCGTCCTCGCCTCCGGCCCAGTGGATCATCTCCGGCACCCAATGGCCTGCCAGGAACGGCGGGTCGGGCCATTCGAGGGCCACCACTCGGGGCCTCGAGGGCACCAGGGGCAGTTCTTGAGCGACCTCCAGCCGGCGCCGCAGGGAAGCGACCAGCTCCCCGGCACGAGCAGCGAGGCCCAGCCGCTCGCCCACTCGCAGAATGTCCGCCAGCACGTCCTCGAGGGTGTGGGGGTCGAGCGAGAGGAGCTCCGGGCAGCGGGGCAGGACAGCCACGGCCTGGTCCACCTGGGCGGTCGAAACCGCGCACACCGGGCAGAGCTGCTGGGTGACGATGAGCTCGGGTGCGAGGGAGGCGATGCGCTCTTCGTCGAGGCTGTAGAGGCTCTTGCCGAGGGCGAGCTGAGCCGAGACGGCGGCGTCCACCTCGGCAGCGGAGAGGCCGGAGGCGAGGGCGCTGCCGGTCAAGATCGGCCGGCTGCGGGCCTCCGGCGGGTAGTCGCACTCATGGCTCACGCCCACCACCAGCTCCCCGGCTCCCAGGGCGAACAGCACCTCGGTGCCGTTGGGCACCAGCGAGACGATGCGCACGGGGCTGCCTCAGGGCTCGGTCGAGCCGGTGCCTTCCTCGAGCCAGGCCACGGCGTCGCCCGAAGCGATCTCGCCGCCCTCGAGGATCTCGGCGTAGCAGCCGCCCCGCCACTCGGGAGAGAGGGCGGCGCGCAGGCCCTGGAAGGCTTCGTCCATCCGCTCGCAGGGGCGGGTCTCGCCGTTGACCCGTAGCCGGGTGCTGCCCACCGCCAGCAGCCGACCCCGGCTCTCGGCCAGGGAGAGACCGGAAACCAGCAGATTCGCCCGCCGTGCCACGGGCGGCACGGTGGCGCCCAGCTCTTTCTCGGCCGCCTGCCAGGCCGACGCTTCGATCAGCGTCACCTGCCGTCGCCCACCCTGGTTGGCCGAGCCCACCACGCCTTGCCCGGCGAGCAACGTGGCCCGCTCGACCGGATCCATCACGCCGCGGTGGGCGCGCTTCACCCAGATCGTCTCCAGGCGGCCGGGCTCATTTCTGGGCATCGACCATCGCCTCGGCGGAGGTGAAGACGGTGTCGGCCATGGGCTGGTCGACCTCGATGTGGTCGAGCAGGATGCTCTTGTTCTCGGCCGGGTTGTAGCGGGTGGGCGAGAGCAGGATGGAACCGAAGCGCTGCCATTCCTTCCAATCCCAGGCCACCGGCTGCTGGTCGGGTTTGAAGTCCTGGAGCTTGTAGGCCCAGCGGTCCACCAGGTGGTTGGTCTGGTTCACCCACATCCAGTACTGGTCGCCCGGGGTGAGGCCCACACCCTCGAAGGAGAGGTGGAGCTTGTCGTAGCCCTGGCCGTTCAGGGTCTCTTCGCCGTCCAGGGTGAGCGTCACGCCGGGGTCTCGCAGCTTGTAGGGGGCGAGCAGCCAGTAGGTGTCGTTGATCCAGGTGGCGTAGCCCCGCGAGACCACCTGCTTGGCCTCCTCGCCGGCCAGCTCCTTGCCGTCTTTCCAGGCCCGGCCCTCGCGGGTGTTGAGGTTCTCCAGGATCAACCAATGCTCGCCCTTCTGGTTGATGAACTCCACGCGATGGCGGCCGGTCCACTTGTCCCACCAATGGTTGCGGAAGCCGGCGAAGCGGAAGTGGATCCAGTGGGTGGCCTCCCAGGCCTTCTGACCGCCGAGAGTCGTCATCACCTGGTCGGCGACGGCCACGGCCTTGGGATCCGATCCCGGCGCCTCGGCGAAAGCCGTGGTCCGGGCGGCGAGGAGCAGTGCGAGGGCGAGCCCTAGGCGGGCTGCGAGTTTGTCCTGGGTCACGGTACCTCCTGTTGCGCTGAGCGGGGCCGGCGGGCCGCCTGCGATTCGGGGGAGAGTCTAGCCTCTTTGCCCGCCGGCAGGTCGGGCCGGCGCACTACAATGCCCGCCGGGCAGGGGCGGAGCCGCTGCTTTCAAGCGACGGAGGCACCATGAATCACGGTGATCGAGGCTCGCAGGATGCTGCCGGGAGCAACCGCAACCGGCTGGCCCGGGAGAGCAGCCCGTACCTGCTGCTCCACCAGCACAACCCGGTGGATTGGTACCCCTGGGGCGAGGAGGCGATCGCCACGGCTCGGCGCGAGAACCGGCCGATCTTCCTCTCGGTGGGCTACTCCACCTGCTATTGGTGCCACGTGATGGAGCGCGAGTCCTTCTCGGACCCGGAGATCGCAGCGCTCTTGAACCGCAGCTTCGTCAACATCAAGGTGGATCGCGAAGAACGGCCGGACCTCGACGAGATCTACATGGCCGCCACCCAGCTGCTGACCGGCCAGGGCGGCTGGCCGAACTCGGTGTTCATGACTCCCGAGCTCGAGCCGTTCTACGCCGGCACCTACTTCCCGCCCAGGGAGCGCTACGGCCGGCCCGGGTTCGCCACGCTGATCCTGGCGCTCGCCGACGCCTGGAAGAACCGCCGGGAGCAGATCGACAGCCAGGCCGAGGAAGTGGCGACGGCCCTCTCGCGCTATCTCGAGGAGAGCTTCCCGCCGGCCCCGGTGCCTCCCGGCCCGGAGACGGCCTGGCGCAGCTTCGAGGGCCTGAAGCAGCGCTTCGACCCCCTGTGCGGCGGCTTCTCCGACGCCCCGAAGTTCCCCACTCCCTCGAACCTCTTCCTGCTCCAGGAGCTCGCGCCCGAGAACGCGGACGCCGCCCGCCTGCTCGAGAAGACCCTCGACGAGATGGCCCGTGGCGGCCTCTTCGACCAGCTCGGCGGCGGCTTCCACCGTTACTCGACGGACCGCGAGTGGCGAGTGCCGCACTTCGAGAAGATGCTCTACGACAACGGCCTCTTGCTCGAGCTCTACGCCCGCGAGCACCAGCGCACCGGCTCGGCGGAGGCGGCGCGCGTCTGCGGTGAGACGGTGGCGTTCTTGTTGGCCGAGATGGCAGCCCCGGAAGGAGGCTTCTGGAGCGCCATCGATGCCGAGACCGGCGGCCACGAGGGCGCCTTCTACGCCTGGACCCGGCCGGAGCTCGAGGCGGCCCTGGGCGAGGAGGATGCGCATTTCTTCGCGCCTCTTCTCGGCTTTGCGGGGGCGCCGTTCTTCGAGGGGGAGCATTACGTCCTCCATCGCCCGCGCCCGATCGCCGAGGAAGCGAGCGCCCGCCGGATGAGCCCCGAGGCGCTCCTGGCGGAGACCGAGCCGCTGCGGCGGCGCTTGCTTGCGGAGCGCAACCGGAGGCCGCGGCCGGCGACCGACGACAAGGTGCTCACCGACTGGAACGGCCTCGCGATCGCCGGCCTGGCCGTGGCGGGCAAGGCGCTCGGCGAGCCGGCCTGGGTGGAGCGCGCGCGGGCGGCGGGGGAGTTCGTGTGGAAGGAGTTACGGCCCAGCAGGGGGCCCCTGTTGCACGTCTGGCGAGGCGGCTCGGCGAGGCTGCCGGCTTTCCTCGCCGATTACGTGTTCCTGGTTCACGGCTTTCTGGCCCTGGCCAAGGCCGGCGCCGGGGGCGAGTGGATCGCCCGAGCCCAGGAGCTCGCCGCCGAGCAGGAAAAGCGCTTGGGGGACTCGCGCGGCGCCTTCTTCACCGCGGCGGCGAGCGAGGAGCTGCTGTTCCGCACTCGAGAGGTCTTCGACGGGGCCCTGCCCTCGGCCAATGCAGTGGCCGTGCTGAATCTCCTGGATCTCGCCCGCCTCACCGGCGAGGCTTCCTACTTGCAGGAGGCCGATCGGGCCCTCTGCGCCTTCGCCCACCAGATCGAGCGCTTCCCGGAGGGAGCCCGGATGCTGGCCCTGGCGGCGCGGCGGGCGCATGAGCTGGGCGAGGGCGGGCACGGGGGCCCGCCCCTACGGCCGGAGACGGAGCGGGAACGCGAGCGCCAAGGCCAGGCGCCCCGACCGAGCGAAGACGGCCTGCAGCCGCGTACGGGCGGCCCGCCGTGGCCGCCCTCCGGTGGCACCCTCGGCGAACTCGAGCGGGAGGCTCTCGAGGTGGTTCGGCCCCACCTCGAGCCATTTGCCGGCGCTCCGACCCGGCTGCGCCTGCGGCTCGTCATCGCCCCCGGCTGGCATCTCCAGGCCCAGCCGGCTTCCGAGCCCTTCCTGGTGCCCACCACGCTCGAGGCGGAGCACGGCCTCGAGCTCACGTCTGTGAGCTACCCCGAAGGGAAGCTGTGGAACTTGGGGGGAAGCGAGATCCGCGTCTACCAGGGGGAGGTGGTGCTCGAAGCCGAGCTGGCAGCGAGCCCACAACCCGGGGCCGCTCTCCGGCTTTCCTACCAGGCCTGCAACGAGCAACGGTGCCTGCCGCCCCTCGCCCGGCTCCTGGCCATCGAGAGCTGAGGCCCGGCACCAACAGCAAGGGCGCCCTCAGGCGCCCTTGGGATGCTGCGCGGCTCTTGCCGGCCGGACTAGAAGTGGAAGCGTAGCCCGCCCCAGATCTTGGTCTGGCGGTCGAAAGGCTTGTCTTGCAGGATGTCGAGACGGCCGCTACCGAACACCCCGAAGTTCTCCGAGACGTGGAGCTCGACGCCCACGTGGACGTTGGCACCCAGGCGGTTGTCGTCCACCTTCACGCGGTCCACTTCGCGGCCCTGCGAGTCCCGGCGCACCAGGTCGCCGTTCAGCTGGTGAGCGGCCACGCCCACGCCGAGGAAGAAGTCCGCTCCGCGGGTGGGTACCACGCCCACCAGGTTCACACCCAGGGCGAGATCGTCCACGCTGCTGCCTTTCTCGCTTTCCTTCCAGTAGGAGATCTCGGGCTCGATGTAGCCGCGGATGCCGCCGGTCTCGCCGCCTTGCCGGCCCGGATAGTGGCCGCGGACGTGGCGCTTGTTGTAGCGCTCGTTGTAGTCGGCGTCCTGCTTGTCGCCGTCGTTCCGCCGGCCGTTGCCGAGCAGTCGCCAGCGGTAGTTCAGGGCCAGGTAGATCTCGCCGTTGCTGCCATTGACATCGTCGTTGGGTTGCACGATGCCGATCCCGAGGCCGATGGCGTTGCGGTTCTGGTCGTACGATTTGCCGCCGTCTTCGTACACATCTTCGGCATACACGTCGTCGGAGGAGCCGCTCCCGGTCTGGGCCAGGGCAGGGGCCGAGCCGATCGGCATCAGGGCACCCACGACCAGGCACAGCATTACGTTGCGACGGCTCTTCGTCATATTCACTCCTCCCTTAGATTCGCAAGATCCCTTGCGATACACCTAGCATCCGGCGGTCCAAAATTTTAGGCCGCAGCGTCCCTCCACGACTCCGGCGCTGTCCAATCGGTAGATTAGCACGGGGCGAAGGAATGCAGAAGGGCAACCGCGGCCCGGCGGCGGCGGTGGCGCCGGGCCGCCCTTTCGGCCGCCGTCGAGCGGCCTCAAACCGCGCTGCTGCCGGGGCCGGGAAGGATCTCCCGCAGGTAGGCGGCGAGCGGCAGGCGATTGTCCCAATCGCGCGGATAGCCGAGCGAGACCTCTTCGCAGCGAACGCCGTCGCGGAAATGCGTGCCGCGGATATGCAGATGGCCGTGGATCACGGCGAGCGCCCGGTAGCGCAGATGCCAACTCTCGGTGCGGCGCGTGCCGCACCAGGGCGAGAAGCGGGGAATGCGCTTGAGGCGCACCAGGTCGTAGCGCAGCGGGAAGTGGTTGATCAAGACCAGCGGATCCTCGCGGGCGGCCGCCTCGAGCCGGCTTTCGCTCGCCTGGCAGCGGGCGGCACACCAGGCGGCCCGAGAGGGATGGGGGTCCGGGTGGAGCAGAGCCTCGTCCGCCGAGAGGATGTGTTCCTCGGCGGCCCAGGCGAGCACGTCTTGCTCCGGCACTTCGGGAGGGCGGAAGCTGTAGTCGTAGAGGAGGAAGAGCGGAGCCAGGCGACAGCTCGGGCCTGGGCCGGGCCAGCGGATGTACGGATCCTCCGGAGTGAGCACGCCGTAGTGCCGACAGATCGCCACCTGGCGCATGTACTTGGCTTCGCCGCGCAGGTCCTTGGGGCGGTCCGGAGCGGTCCACAGGTCGTGGTTCCCGGGCACCCAGAGCAGGCGCGCGAAGCGCTCGGAGAGCAGCGCCAGGGCCCAATGCAGCAGCTCTTCGGTCTCGGCGATGTCGCCGGCCAGGATCAGCCAATCGTCTCGGTGGGGCGGCAGGGCCTCGAGCGCCTGGCGGTTGCTGGGGTAGCGCAGGTGCAAGTCGGAGATGGCCAGCAAACGCATCGCGGCATTGTAAGCCGGCCTCTGGCTCCTGCCGCCCTCCGGTCCTACTGCGCCAGGGTCAATGCTCTATACTCGCAACACCCATGAAGCCAGCACACTCCGGTCTGGCCTTGCTCGTCGGCACCCTGCTCCTGCTGGCGCCGGGAGGCGCATTGCCCACTCCCGCGGAGGCGGAAACCAGAGCGCCCCGGGAGGTCTGGCGCGTGGCGGTTCACTCCGCCATCCAGCCGGCGGTGGCCGAGTACCTGAAGCGGGTGCTCGGAGAAGCCGACCAGGCGCGGGCCGAAGCCCTGGTGATCGAGCTCGACACCCCGGGCGGGCTGATGAGCTCCACGGAAGACATCACCACCGCCATGCTCAAGGCCTCGACGCCGGTGGTGGTCTACGTCGCGCCCCGCGGAGCGCACGCGGCCTCGGCGGGCTTTTTCATCCTGATGGCCGCGGACATCGCGGCGATGGCCCCCAACACTGCGACCGGAGCGGCCGCCGCGGTGGGTCCACAAGGGGAGGAGCTCGCCGAGACTCTCAAGAAGAAGGTCTCCGAGGACAGCCGGGCGAGGATCCGCAGCCTGGCCAAGGATCGCGGCAGGAACGCCGAGCTCGCCGAGCAGGCGGTGGCCGAGGCGCGCTCCTTCTCGGCTCAGGAGGCGCTGCAGGGTCGGCTCGTCGAGCTCGTGGCGGACGACTTCGCTGCCCTGGTAGGCCAGCTCGAAGGGCGCAAAGTGATGAAGGCGGGAGCTCCGGAACGGGCGCTCGCCGTGACCGGTGCGCCGGTCCATGTGGCGGAGATGACCCGCCTCGAGCGCCTGCTCGCTATCCTCGCGACACCGGACATCGCCTTTCTGCTGCTCTCCTTCGGCGGCCTGGGTCTCATGGCCGAGCTCTACAATCCAGGCTCCGTCTTGCCCGGCGTCCTGGGGGCGATCTTCCTGGTGCTGGCGTTCCTCGGTCTTTCGGTGCTGCCGGTCTCGGCGGCCGGCGTGGCGTTGATCTTCCTCGCTCTGATCTTCTTCATCGCCGAGATCAAGG
The DNA here is from genome assembly GCA_937867335.1 of uncultured Acidobacteriota bacterium. GTDB lineage: Bacteria > Acidobacteriota > Thermoanaerobaculia > Multivoradales > SZUA-115 > JAXLQX01. The sequence goes on along the minus strand of CALMKX010000122.1, from coordinate 1,827 downwards.
TCACCAGCTACGGCCTGCTCACGGTGGCCGGCGTGCTCTGCCTCGCCCTGGGCGGCATGATGCTGATGCGCTCGAGCGAGCCGGCCTTCGAAGTGTCTCGCTCGCTGATCGCAGGGGTGGCGCTGTCGGCGCTGGCGGTGGCTGGAACGCTCGCCTGGCTGGCCTGGAAGGCCCGGAGCCGCCCAGTCTCGACCGGCCAGGAAGGGCTCAAGGGACGCCGGGCGGAAGCCCGCACGGCGCTCGATCCGCGCGGCAAGGTGTTCGTCCACGGCGAGCTGTGGAATGCCGAAGCGGAGCAGAGAGTGGAAGCGGGAGAAACGGTGGAAATTCTCTCGGTGGAGGATCTGGTGCTCAAGGTCCGGCCGGTGCGTGGTGCGCCGGCGGTTTCCTGATGCCTCGCGGGTGACCTCTCGCCGGTCGATTGAGGCCGGCGGGCGGAGCTGAGAGCGATGATCGAGGCCTTCTTCGGACTGGTGGAACTCATGGCGACCGTGTTGCCTTTACCTTTGATCGGGCTGGTCCTGCTGTTCTTCTACGTGATCTCCTGCATCAAGGTGATCCCCGAGTACGAGCGCGCCGTGGTGCTCCGGCTGGGCCGCCTGCTGCCCCAGCCCAAGGGCCCCGGTGTGGTGCTCATCCTGCGGCCCATCGACCGCATGTTCCGGGTCTCGATGCGCACGTTGGTGCTGGACGTGCCGCCGCAGGACATCATCACTCGGGACAACGTCTCGGTGAAGGTGAACGCGGTGGTCTATTTCCGGGTGGTCGATCCCCGGAAGGCGATCGTCGAGGTGGAGAACTACCTCTACGCCACCAGCCAACTCGCCCAGACCACGCTGCGCTCGGTGCTCGGCCAGGCCGACCTCGACGAGCTCCTCTCCCAGCGCGAGAAGCTCAACGAGCAGCTGCAGGACATCATCGACCACCAGACCGATCCCTGGGGCATCAAGGTATCGATGGTGGAGGTCAAGCACGTGGACCTCCCGGGCGAGATGCAGCGGGCGATGGCGCGCCAGGCGGAGGCGGAGCGGGAGAAACGTGCGAAGATCATCCACGCCGAAGGCGAATTCCAGGCCTCGCGCCAGCTGGCCGAGGCGGCGGCCGTGATCGGCCAGAATCCGGTAACGTTGCAGCTGCGCTATCTCCATACCTTGACCGAGATCGCCACCGAAAAGAACTCCACCATCGTCTTCCCCCTGCCGATCGACCTGCTCAAGGCGTTTGGCGGGCGCGATGCCTGAGTGAGCTGAGGAGCCCTGCCCGCCTTGGCCGATTCCCGCGAGCCGAGCTACTACGAACTGGCGCTGAACAGCCGCCAGGTGCTGGGCGTGCTGGTGGTGCTCCTGGCCTGCCTGCTGGTGGCGTTTTTCGCCGGGGTGTGGATCGGCCGAGATGCCGGGCCGGTCGAGCAGGTCAGCAACGAGCCGCCCGTGCCGCGCATGGCCGCGCCGCTGCCCAAGACCCCGGGGGCGGAGAGCCTGCCGCGGGTAGACCAGCCCGCCGAGGCGGTGGCCCCACAGGCCCCACCGCCGGCTGCGGCGAGCCCTCGACGTTGATGCGGGCGACCGCGGCCTCACCGCCCTCGAAAACGACGTTCTCCATCTCTTGCACGTTGTGACCGGCCAGGCTGATCGCGTCCGTGGCGCTCGACAGCGTACGCAACAGGTTTGCCACGTCGAAGATTTCCTGCTGCGCATAGAAGGCGTGTCCGCCAACGAGGTAATAGTCGAGACCGTATTTGCCCAGAGCCTCTTCGAAGTATTGCACATCCGACAGAGCCCGAAACAGGATCGCGATGTCGCCCTGTTCCAAGGGGCGCGTGGCCGG
>CALMKX010000121.1 GCA_937867335.1 uncultured Acidobacteriota bacterium | reverse complement strand
GATCACCGCGAGCGCGAGGGGCGCCGCCACGGCCTCGACGAAATCGCACTCTCCGGCCGACCCGCCCGTCGTGCGGGCCAACCTGAAGGATCCGGTGCCGTGCGTGGCCGCCGGGCGTGGCGCCGAGGGCGGACCGGTCGTCGCCGTGTGTTCCTCGGGGATCGACCTCGACCTGGTTCCATTCGCCGCCGATGCCCGCGGCCACCTCGGCGACCCGTCGGCCGATCTGGTACTGGTCGTGCCGGCGCGCGACCGCCATCCCGTGACCGAGGCCCTCGCCGGTCTGCTTTCCGATCCGTGGCGGATCGTCACCGTCGAGAGCCTCTGAACCTTCGGGCCGCGCGGTCTCGACCGCCGGAGGCGTGCACACCCAGGCGCGCGCTCCTAGCCTGCCGCACGTGATCGATCGCCTCGCCGGGTTGGAAGACGAGTTCCACGCCGTCGAGGCGCGCCTCGGCGACCCGGACGTGATCGCCGATCAGCGCCGGCTGCGCGATGCATCGCGCCGCTACCGCGAGCTGGCTCCGCTGGTCGAGGCCTACCGTTCGTATCGCGCTCGGGAGGCCGACCGGGACGTCGCCCAGGAGCTACTGGCCGAGGCCGGCCCGGAGGATCGGGAGACGATGCGGGCCGAACTGGACGAGGTCGAGGCCGAGCTCGCCCGGCTCGACGACGAGATCCGCACCCTCCTGCTGCCTCGCGATCCCAACGACGGCAAGGCGGTGATCGTCGAGATCCGCGGGGCCGAAGGCGGCGAGGAGGCCAACCTGTTCGCCCGGGACCTGTTCGACATGTACCAAGGCCTGGCCGCCCGCCGCGGGTGAAGGGGCGTCGCCCGTCTTGGGCAGCGGCTTTTCCGTAGTGAAGACGAAACCTTCCGCGTCGAGCATCTTCGACAGTTCGGCGGCGCTTGTCGGATTGAAGATGATCTGGAACGGCTGCATTGCTGGGAAAGGTTTAACGCTGCCGCGAGTCGGGGGGAAGTCCCTTCGTGGCGTGTTTCGGCCCGGAGACACCCTGGAAACCGGGCGGTGAACGGGTTCTGCGGGTGATCGTTGCGGCGGAAATCGGGCACGACGAAGTCCGGCTGCTCCTCATAGAGCGCTTCGAGGCGCTCCTCGACGGTCGCGCGCCAGGTCTCGACGAAGGCGGCGGTGTCCGCGAAGCTCGCCAGCCGGCCCTCGGGGTTGAGGTAGGTGCGCAGGCGCCGGCTCTGGGTGTCGACCACGGTCACGCTGTATTCGACGTCCGAAAGCGAGCCGAAGAACACCCACCAGGCCTGGTTGAGCGTGCGGGCGTCGAGCACCTTGACGATCAGCTCGGCGGCCCCGGCGCTGAAGAACCAGAAGCCGCCGGAGTCCGTGCGCAGGGGCAGGGCCTGGCCCCGGCCGGTGTGGTTTTGGTGATCCCGCCAGCGCACCAGCACGGTGAAGCGATCCTGGGTGGTGAGGCAGAGCTCATCGGGGTCGGCGCCCGAGCAGGCTGGGAAGGGAAGGTCGTTGGCGCGGGTCTCCGCCGCCACGCCGAGCTCCCCGGCGATCTCGCGGGTGAAGCCGAGGGTGAAGCCGTCGAGCACGGGAGCCAGGGTGGGCGAGGCGAAGAAGGCATCGCTGTCGAGCCCGGCGCGCAGCGGCAGGGAGTCCACGGCCAGGTCCTCCCGGTAGCGCACCAGCACCGCATCGCAGTGCTCGCCGTCCGGGATGCCGAGGAGCGGCGCCACCTCCGCCTGGGCGCAGCGGCTGGCCGCCAGGCCGAGCCGTCCGAGAGCGTCGAAGGCGCCGCGGAGCTCCACCACCATCTCGCCGCCGCTCACAGGCTCGAGCTCGAGCTCCGGGCCGGACGCCTGGCCGTCCTCGCCCAGCCGGCGGCCGCGAATCGAGCAGGGAATCTGCTGGGTGCCTGCGGTGGTGAACTCTGGGCAGGCCTGCCAGAAGGCCAGGTAGCCGCCGTCCGGGTGGGCGGCGAGCTCGGGGAGAAGCAGGCCCTTGCGGGGCTCGGTGTTGAGGCGGAAGGGGGCGGAAACGGCGTTGCCGGCCGGGTCGAAGCGGCGGGCCCAGACTTCGGCCTGCTGCCTGCCGCCGAACAACATCACGTCATCGGAGTGGCGCCAGACGGTGAGGAGAGAGCCGTCCGTGCCGAAGGCCAGGCTTGCGGAGGAGTTCGCATCGCGGTTGTTGGTGTGGCTGGGAACCACCTCGCGGGCGGCTCCCTGGGGCCGGCCGGTGGCGTCGAAGAAGCGCACCAGATAGCTGCGGTAGCCGGAGACCAGGCTCTCGGACTCGAGCCAGAGAATCGCCAGGCGGCCGCCGGCTGCCATCGCCAGGCGGTGGGCCTGGGCATAGGTGGCAAGGTCGGCCGGCACCCGGAACGGTGGGCCCATGGGCTCGCCACTAGCCCGGAACAGCCGCGCCTCGACGGTGCTCGAGTCGCTGGCATCGCCGGTTTCGAAGCGGCGCCAGGCGATCGCGAAGCTGCCGGTGGCGCTGGCGGCGATCTCCGGCGCCGAGACCAGGCCGGCTCCCGGAGCATCCACCCGGAACACCGGTCCGAGCGGTTGGCCGTTCGGGCCCAAGCGCCGGGCGCGGATCTCGGAATGCTCGCCGGTGGCATCGAGCCAGACCCAGGTGGCGAGCACGTGGCCGGTGCCGTCCGGAGCGACGCGAACCAGAGCGTTGGTCTCTCCGGCCGTCGAGCCGGTGGGGAGGGTGAAGGGCTGGCTTAAGGGGTCGGCCTGGAGGCCGGGAGACGAGACGAAGACTAGGCAGAGTGCGAAAGTCCAGATGAACCCGAAGCGCATGGTTGGCTCCTCCTGAAGTGAGTCCGCAAAGCAGCAAAGGCAAGAACCTTGCCGGCAGCCTGGCGCGCCACCCAGGCGGGTCGCCGTGGCCCCGCCCGAGGGTTCAAGCCGCCGGCCAAGGCCCTTGCCAGGGTTTCTTACGAGAGCCGACGCCGCGAGGTGACAGGGCTCCGGGGCTGTCCATTTTCGAGGACGGACGGACCCCGAGCACCTCGCCGCAGCCGGGCCGAACAAAACCCCCGACCTCGACCGTCGTAGACTCAGGCAACTTCTCCGGAGGCGAGCCATGAACCTACTGGATCTCGAGCTGGCGACGGGAATGCCCGGCAACCCCGCCCACTTCACCGGCTCCGTGCTCTTGACCACGGCCAGCGAGGAGCTTGGGCCGGTGAAGCTGATCCGGGTGGAATTCGCGCCCCGGGCCCGAACCCACTGGCATACCCACTCGGGAGCCCAGCTGTTGTTCGTGGTGGCCGGGGCCTGCCGTTACCAGCAATGGGGCGGGCCCCTGCTCGAGGCCCGAGCCGGCCAGGTGGTGCACATCCCGGCCGGCGAGAAGCACTGGCACGGCGCGGCTCCCGGCGGCCCCATGGTGCACCTCGCCGTCAACATCGCGCTCGAGACCCAATGGCTGGAGGCGGTAAGCGACGAGCAATACACCGCCGGTTGAGTCTTCGGCAGGTGGGCTCGCCGCCGCTCTTGACCGGCTCCCGAGATGCCGCTAATCTACTGAAAGTTTCCCCTTATTGAGAGCCGGAGCTGTCCGGCAGGGGCAGGAGGTGCTGCCTGAGAGTCGTCGTCTCTGCCTTGATCGCCGGATTCGGCCTGACCCTCGCCGCGGCCGCCGAGCCTCCACCCCCGACCTTCATCGACCGCGAGCTCCACGCTTCCTACACGGTCCCGGTCGGCTGGGAGCAGATTCCGCAGAAATACGTCGACTTGGTGAGCCAGGAGGCGATCCGCGCCACGGGCCAGCCCGGCATCCACTATCTCGCCGCCTACCAGCCGAAGGGCCTGCAATGGCTCACCGGCCCCTATATTCTCGTTTCGCACATCGTCACCGGAGGCCCGAGCCTGGACGAGCTCCGCCAGCTGATGGAGACGGGTACTCAGCAGATGGAGCGCAAGCTCAACTCCGGCGACAGCGGCTCGATCGAGAGTATGGAGGTCGGCAAGCCCACCGTGGACCGCGCCCGGCAGCTGATCGTGATTCCGCTTCATGCCACGGTCACCCAGGTGGGGCCGGTCCTGGGCGTGGCGGCGATGAAGCTGGGTAAGCTCGGTGCCCTGCAGGTGGGCTTCTACTCGCCCCAGCTCCTCTATGGCCGGGACAAGCCCAAGTTCGAGGCGAGTTTGGACCACATCCGCTTCGAGGAAGGCTACGGCTACACCGCGGACCGGGATCTGGCCGGCAAGGTGCGCGCGACCCTGCGCGGCTGGTTTGCCAGCGAGGGCGATTTCGTGAAAGTGAGCCGGTTCGTGGGCGGCGTTCTCGGTGCCCTGGCGATGGTTTTCCTGCTCACACGGTTTCGCCGTCGCTAGCCGAAAGCGCCTCCGCCCGAGTTGTGGTAGAACCTTCGCTGAAACAAATCGTCAGCGCGGATGCAGCAGCTCGTATCCCTTCCTCTCTGGCTGGTGGTGGTGCTGGTGGCGCTCGCCGGCTGGGCGGTGGTGTCGCATCTGCTGCTGCCGATCGCCCGCGCCATCCTCGCCCGGCCCTCTCGTTCCGTCCTCGCCGAAGCCGAGCGGCGCCTGGCGATTCCCATCCAGCCGTTCAAGCTGACCAAACGCGAAGTGCTGCTCGATCGCCTGGCCTACGACCCGCTGGTGATGGAGGCGGTGGACCAGGAAGCCCGCGAGACCGGCGCTTCGCGCGAGGCGGTGGCGGCACGGGTGCGGCGCTACGCGCAGGAGATCGTGCCGGCCTTCAACGCCTACGTCTACTTCCGCCTGGGCTATCGCTTGGCCCGGGGGGTGGCGCGCTTCCTCTACCGGGTGCGCCTGGGCTCCTCGGACGAGGCGGCCCTGAAGGCCATCCCCGCCGGTTCCACGGTGGTTTTCGTGATGAACCACCGCAGTAACATGGACTACGTCCTTGTGGCCTATCTCGCCGCCGAGCGCACCGCGCTCTCCTACGCCGTGGGGGAATGGGCGAGAGTATGGCCCCTCCAGCAGCTGATCCGCTCGATGGGCGCCTTCTTCGTGCGCCGCAACTCGAAAGATCGCCTGTACCGGCGAGTGCTCGAGCGCTACGTGCACATGGCCACGGAGGGCGGTGTGACCCAGGCGATCTTCCCCGAGGGCGGATTGTCGCGCGACGGCGCCCTGCGACCGCCCCGCCTGGGCCTCTTGGACTACATCGTGCGCGACTTCGAGCCCGAGCGCGAGCGCGACGTCTACTTCGTGCCGGTGGCGATCAACTACGACCGGGTGCTCGAGGACCGCACGCTGATCCTCGATCTGCTGCCCGCCGAGGAGCGCAAGCGTGCACCGGCGGTGCCCACCACCTTGCGTTTCGTGGCCCGCAACCTGGCTCTGATGGTGAAGAGCGAGTGGCACCGCTTCGGCTACGCCTGCGTGAACTTCGGCCAGCCCGTTTCGCTCCGGGCCTGCTTGGCCGAGCGGGGCGAGCGGCCGCAGGCACTCGACGCCGAGGCCCGTTTCGCCTTGACCGCGCGACTGGCCGAGCGGCTGATGGCCGAGATCGGCCGAGTGGTTCCGGTTCTGCCGGTGCCGCTGCTGGCCTCGGTGTTCGAGGTCGCCGGCGGAGCGGGCCTTTCCGAGCTCGAGGTGAAGGCTCGTTTCCTCGCTCGATTGGAACAGCTGCGGGCGGCCGGGGCTCAGGTCTACATCCCGCGTCGCGATGAAGACTACGCCGCCGAGGTGGGGTTGCGCAGCTTGCTTCTACGCCATTTGGTGGTGGAGGAGGAGGGGCTCTACCGGGTCCGGCCGGAGGAGCGCACTCTGCTCACCTATTACGCCAATTCGATTCGTCACCTCACGGGGAGCGAGGCCGCAGCGGTCTGAAGAGGGGGGAGCCTTGAGGAGAAGGTGGTTGGGGTGGGGGTCGGGGTGTGTCGGATTGGTTTTTTCAGTGGTTGCTTCGGCGTCGGAGACCTGGCCGGCGGAGTTGCCGGCTGCGGCGCGGGCGACGGCGGCGATCGTGGAGATTCCGGCCGCCTCGGCCGTCCAGCTCGAGGTTCTCGGGCTGCACCCGCTCCTCGCGCTCGACTACGGCGCCTTCCGCTGGCTCTGGCTCGAGGCCGGAGACCAAGCCCGCCTGGCCGCTTCGGGCCTCACTTTCTGGGATCGCAGCGAAACCCGGGAGCTGCACCTGCCGGGCCGCCGCTTCGATCCGCTGGCCCCGGGAGCCGCTGCGGCCTGGCCGGCCGAGCGCGGCTTCGCGTTGGTGCAGCTCGCGGGCCCCGTGAAGCCGGAGTGGCTCAGGAGCCTCGGCAAAGCCGGCCTGGCGCCCCTCCAGTACTACCCCTACTGGAGCTACCTGGTGTGGAGCGAGCGCAGCGAATCGCTCGCCGCGGCCTCGAGGCTGCCTTTCGTGCGGGCCATCGTGGGGCTTGCCGCCGAGGACCGGATCGCCTCCCGCTTGGCGGCCGCTGCGGGGCCGATCCGCAACCTCTCGCTCACCGTCTACCCGGACGGCCGGCTTTCCGCCGTCCAGGAGCGGATCCGCGCCACCGGCGCCAAGATCCTCGACGTCTTCCCCGCCCAGCCGGACGGTGGCTTCCAGCAGCTGATCGCCGAGGCCGACAGCCGTGCCTTGGCCGGCCTGGCAGCCCTGCCGGAGGTGCTCTGGCTGGGGTGGTCGAGCCCACGGCCGGAGCTCGAGGACGAGGTGACCGACCAGATCGTGGCCGGCAACCACTCGGACGGCAATCCGCTGCCCGGCTACTCCGCGTTCCTCGGCAGCCTGGGGCTCGACGGCAGCGGTGTGCTGTGGGCGATCACCGATTCGGGGATCGACTACGACCACCCGGACGTGGGCTCCAAGATCGTCGGCGGCCGGAGCTTCCCGGGCTGCGAGACGGCCCTTCCCGGCGATGCCTTGACCAACGGCCACGGCACCCACCTCGCGGGCATCCTGGCCGGCACCGCGGCCACCGGCCTGCGCGATGAGCACGGCTTCCTCTGGGGGCAAGGCATCGCTCCGGGGGCCAGCCTTTTCGCCCAGAACCCGCTTTGCCTGACCCAGACCTCCTGGCCGCCGGCCGGGGGCTGGGCGGAGCTCACGCGCGCTCCGGCCGAGGCCGGGGCCTTAGGCTCGAACAACAGCTGGCAGACCGGAGAAGGCGCTGCCCACGGCTACCAGGAGAGCGAGCGTACGCACGACTTCCTGGTGCGCGACGCGGATTTTGAGGACGGCGCCGAGGCCGAGGCGTTCATCCTGGTCTTCGCCGCCGGCAACTACGGCACCGATGGCTTGACCGCGCCCAAAGAAGCCAAGAACCTGATCGTGGCGGCCAACAGCTACAGCTCCCGAGCGGGTTCGATCGACCAGATCTACTCGACCAGCAGCCGCGGGCCCACCCTGGACGGCCGCATCGTGCCCACGGTGGCCGCTCCCGGCACTCAGGTGGCCTCGGCGCGGGCGGACACCGCTTCGGCCAACTGCGGCGCCGCGGCGATCCCCGGCACCGGCGGCCTCTACGCCTTCTGCAGCGGCACCAGCATGGCGGCGCCCCACGTGGCGGGGGCGATCGCCCTCTTGGCCCAGCAGTGGCGGGCGAGCCACGGCGGGGCGGACCCCAGCCCGGCTCTGGCCAAGGCAAGGCTGGTGGCCTCGGCCGAGGATCTCGGACAGCGCGACGTGCCGAACGGTGCCGAAGGCTGGGGCCGGGTGTCCCTGCCCGATCTCCTCGCTCCGACCGTGCCCGTGCTCGCCTTCGACCAGGAACAGGCGCTCACGGCCACCGGCCAGAGTTGGAGCTTCACGGCCCTGGTTCAGGATCCGGCCAAGCCGCTCAAGGTCTCCCTCGCCTGGACCGATGTGCCCGGGGCGATCGGCGCCAACCCGGCACTGGTGAACGACCTCGATCTCAGGGTCGAGACCGGCGGCACGAGCTACCTCGGCAACCAGTTCCTGGGTGGCCATTCGGTGGCCGGCGGCTCTCCCGACCGCCGCGACAACCTGGAAAACGTCTTCGTGGACCAGCCGGGAGCCACGGTTCACGTCACCGTGACTGCCGCCCATCTCGCCGCCGACGCCCTCCACGCCCGCCGAGGCGTCACCGAGCAGGACTTCGCCCTGGTCTGCTCGAACTGCTCGATGGCGGCGAACTCGATCTTTGGCGACGGCTTCGAGTCCGGCAACACCTCCGCCTGGGGGCAGACCGTGCCCTAGCGGCCGGAGGCGGCTCTCCTCACCCTGAAACCCCGGCGCCGCTTTCGAGCGGCGCCGGGTCGGTTCGGGCGAGAGCTAGGTGCTCTTCGGCGCCTTGCAGGCGGGCGTCATGGGGAAGTTCGGCGTGCCGTTCGGGCAGGCGTTGGTGCGGCCGTTGGCGTTGCAGGTGCCGCCGTTCGCCACGTCGACGTCCGGCAGGCAGACCGTGGTGGCCGTCGCGGCGCCGCCGCAGGCCTTGAGCAGCGCGTAGGCGAAGGACACCCGGCAGGTGCCAGCGTCGTTGTTCAAGTTGTTCTCGAACGACATCGCGTAGCGCTCGATCTGCCGGCGCAGCCATCCGGAGTGGGCGTCCACGCTGGCTACGCGCGGGGTGAATCCGTGGGCCAGGGCATAGCCCACGAGCTCATCGTAAACGGCGATCGCCCCTTCCACGGTGCCTTCCAGAAAGCCGGTGCGGCGGCGGGTCTCCGGGCAGCCGAACTCGAAGGCGTGGTCGTTGAAGGCGCAGGTCTCCTGCAGCGAGGCCGGTGGCGTGTGGTAGTACCAGGGCGGCGTCTGGCGGTGCAGCCAGTGCAGCCGGCACATGCGGTGGGAGTAGCTGTCCCCCAGCGCGTGCAGGTAGGTAGCGAAGGCCTCCACCGAGCCCGGCTTCATCTTGCCGGTGGCGATGGTCTCGAGCCGCTGGTCGTAGCAGGAGCCGGACCACGCGTTTGCGCCAGCCGCGCCGAAGCCGTAGAGCGAGCGGCCGTTGAGCGAAGAGGTCTGGCCCAGGGCGAAGGCCCGCAGCGTGGCGAGGTCGTTGGCCAGGGCGTCCTCCTGGGGGAAGTGGAAGAGCCCGGCCCAGGGGCCGAAGCGGTGGGTGAATGAGCCCGAGGAGGGAACCCAGAACGGCTGGATGGGGAGGTTCACCGGGGGCTGCTGCTGGAGGATGGGGTAGACCTCGGTGAGGCCGTCCGTGCAGCCCACGGCCGACGGGCTGGGCAGCTGGTAGTTCCAGTCCTCGGTGTTCAAGTTGCTCCACTGCGGCCCGACCGGGTTGCCGTTGGCATCCACCCCCACGATGGTGCCTTGGTCGGTGAGCTCGTCGTTGAGGGCGATGATCTCCGCCCAAGCGGCGTCGGCGGGTGGCACCAGGGGGTTGATCGGGTTGCGCAGGTCGGTCAGCGCCGGGAAGCCGGCGCAGTAGGCCAGAGCACGAGTCAGGTGGGTGTGGTGGGTGCTCACCGCCAGCCCTTGGTAGGCCGGTATCGGCCCATCCCCCGAGCCGGCCTCCCCGGCGTAACCCCAGGCGTAGCTGGCTGCCAGGCTGGCGGCGACCAGGGCCAGAACGGATCTCCACACGAACGACTGTGCGAGCCTGCGGGCGCTCATGCTCCACTCTCCCTCGAAGTCGACATTTCGCCGAGTTGACAAGCCTTGAAGCGGGGGAATGGCCCAGATGCTAGCGCAGAACGGAGAGAGAAAGCTCGCCTCGAGATCAGAGGACTGCCCAGCTGAGGACTTCCACCTCTCCCCGCCGGTAGCTGCGGGCCCCGGCGTAGATCAGGGCGGCCGGGGCTTGTTCCGCGCCGGCGAGGCGTCGCCACCAGTTCAGGCTATCGAAGGCCTCGGCGGAGAGGGTCTCGCCGGCCTTCACTTCCACCGGGAGGTGGCGCGAGCCGAAATCAAGCAGCACATCCACTTCGTGGCCGGTCGAATCGCGCCAGAAGTGGAGGGCGGGCTCCTGGCCTCGATGCAGAGCACCTTTGAGCAGGTCGGCCACCACGAAGCTCTCGAAGACCGCCCCCCGAGCAGCGTGGAAGCGAAGCTCTTCCGGGTCGCGGATGCGCAGCAAATAGCAAAGCAGGCCGGTATCCAGGAAATAGAGCTTGGGCGCCTTGATCAGGCGTTTGCCGAGGTTCTGGTGGTGAGGGCGCAGCAGGGCCACCAGGAAGCTCGCCTCGAGGATGGACAGCCAGCGCTGCGCCGTGCTGTGGCTGATGCCGCAATCCGTGGCGAGCGAACTCAGGTTGAGCAGCTGGCCGCTGCGGCCGGCGCAGAGGCGGACGTAGCGACCGAAGGCCTCGAGGTCACCGATCTGGAGGACTTCCCGCACGTCTCGCTCGACATAGGTTCGGGTGTAGTCGGCCAGCCACACCTGAGGATCGAGCCCGCGATCGTGGATGCGCGGATAGAAGCCCTTCCAGAGCGTTTCCCAGACTTCCCGGCTCGATGGTATGGGTGCCGGAGCGAGCTCGCTGTTCAGCTTCTCGAGGTCGATTCCCGGCCGCTGCTCGAGCTCGCTCAAGGAAAACGGCAGCAGATGCAGGAGGGCCGTTCGGCCGGCCAGGGATTGACTGATCGACCGCATCAGCAGGAAGTTCTGCGAGCCGCTGAGGATGAAGCGACCCGCTTCCGGTTGGTCGTCCACCAGACCCTGCAGGTAGGAGAAGAGCTGCGGCGCCCGCTGAGCCTCGTCGAGGATGGCCGGCCCGGAGAACTGCCGCAGGAAGCTGCGCGGATCGGCGAGCGCGTGCTCTCGCAGCTCGGGATCCTCGAGGGAGGCGTAGCTGTGCCGGGGGAAGGCCTGGCGGACGAGCGTGGTCTTGCCCGACTGACGGGGGCCCGTCACCGTCACCACCGGAGCTTGGCGGGCTCGAGCGATCAGGGTGGGTAAGAGGGTGCGTTCGACCATGGCGGCCATTCCTTGCAGATTGAATATCCGATGTGCAATCTACAAGGACGACCTCCCAGGGGTCAACTGGCGAACACCCGCACGGTCTGGCCGATGGTGTCGAAGATGTGCCGCAGGTGGTCGTAGTCGGGGTGGCGGGCGCGGACCCAGGCGTTGGCGAGGTAGCCGGCGGAGACCGGCTGGGTCGGCGTGCCGGGGGAGGGGAAGCCGGCGTCGAAAATCGCGTCGCCGAAGGCCCGGTGCACTTCCTCGATGCCCTGGTAGCCGGTGATGCGGCCGTCGCGGTCGGGGCGCAGGCCCACCATGCCGGCGGCGTAGCGGTAGGAGGGTTTGTCGCCCACCCGGCCGTGCACGATCGCCATGGCCCATTCGCGGTAGAGGTCGAAATCGTTGGCGGCGCAGTAGATGTCCCACTGCGCCTGGCCGGTGGGCCGGCAGCCGATCTCGGAGAATTTGAGCCCCCTGGGGCCGAAGAACCACTCCATGTGGGTGGCCGAGGTGCCAATGCCGAGGGCCTCGATCACCCGCCGGCCCATCGCCTTGAGCTCGTCGTAGCCGGGAGAGCCGATGCGGTTGGTGGTGAGCACCTGGGGGGAGATCCAGCGCTCGCGCATGGCTTCGAGCACGTTGGGGTAGTAGTGGGAAATGAACTCGTGGGCCACCTGGCCGTCGATGGTGACGGTGTCGTAGAAGCCCTCGTGGCCTTCGATGAACTCCTCGGCGGCCACGGATTCGCCGTGCTCGAGGCCGAGGGCCTGAATGGCCTCGGCGAGCTCGCGGGGGTTGCCGGCGCGGGTGGTGCCGGAGGCGCCGGCGGCGCTGCGCGGCTTCAGGATGATGGGATAGCCCACCGCCTCGGCGAAAGCCCAGGCTTCGTCCGGAGAGGAGATGCCGGCGCTTTGCGCGCAGGGGATGCCAGCGCGGCGCAGGGCTTCCTTCATCGCCGGCTTGTCGCGGCAGAGCCAGGTGGTGAGCACCGAGGTGCCGGGAATGCCGCAGGCCTCCCGCACTTTGGCGGCCGGCAGCACATGGGCCTCGATGGTGGCCTCGAGGCGGTCCACCCACTCGCGCCCCTGCGCCCGCCTCACGGCTGCGAGCAGGGAACGCTCGTCGACCACCGAAGGCACCTGCTCGTACTCGTGGAGGTAGCGCTTCACCTCGGCAGGCAGATACTCGCGGGCGGTCTCGCCGATGCCGGTGACCCTGGCCCCCACTTCCGCGAGGCCGCGAACGAAGTTGCGCTGGTAGGCCGGGAAGGTGGGCTCGACGAAGAGAACGTGCATGGCGGAATCTCCTGGCCGGTGGCCGGGCCGGATCGGTCGAGTGGGGCCTACCCTCGCTCCACCCAGTAGTTGGGGGCTTCCTTGGTGATCACCACGTCGTGGGCGTGGCTCTCCTTGAGCCCGGCGGCGGTGATGCGCACGAAGCGGGCCTTGGTCTTGAGCTCCTGGATGGTAGCGCAGCCAGCGAGGCCCATACCGGAGCGCAGGCCGCCGGTGAGCTGCAGCACCATCTGGTGCACGCTGCCCTTGTACGGCACCATGCCTTCGATGCCCTCGGGCACGAGCTTGGCCAGGGTGCTGCTGGCCTCCTGGAAGTAGCGGTCGGCGCTGCCGCGGGACATGGCGGAAAGCGAGCCCATGCCGCGGTAGGCCTTGTAGGTGCGGCCCTGGTAGAGGATGGTCTCGCCCGGGCTCTCCTCGGTGCCGGCGAAGAGCGAGCCGATCATCACGGCGTCGGCGCCCGCCACGATGGCCTTGGTGATGTCCCCCGAGAACTTGATGCCACCGTCGGCCAAGACGGGCACGCCGTGCTTGGCCCCCACCTCGGCGCACTCGAGGATGGCCGTCACCTGCGCCATGCCGGCGCCGGTGACCACCCGGGTGGTGCAGATCGAGCCCGGCCCGATGCCCACCTTCACGGCGTCGGCGCCGCGCTCGATCAAGGCCTGGGCCCCTTCGCGGGTGGCCACGTTGCCAACGATTACCTTGACGTCCGGCAGGGCCTCCTTGAGCCGCGCGGTGGCGGCCACCACGCCGTCGCTGTGGGCGTGGGAGGAGTCGAGCACCAGCACGTCCACCTTGGCGTCGATCAGCGCCCGGGCGCGGTCGAGAAAGTCCCCCGAGGCCCCCACCGCGGCGGCCACCCGCAGGCGGCCGAGGGAGTCCTTGCAGGCGTTGGGGTACTCGATCATCTTCTGGATGTCCTTGACCGTGATCAGGCCCTTCAGGTTGCCGGCCTTGTCCACCACCAGGAGCTTCTCGATGCGGTGTTTGTGGAGAGTGGCCTTGGCCTCTTCGAGGGTGGTGCCTTCCGGAACGGTGACCAGGTTCTCGCGGGTCATCAGCTCGCCGATGGGGCGGTCGAGGTCGGTTTCGAAGCGCAGGTCGCGGTTGGTCAAGATGCCCACCAGGTGGCCGTCCTGGTTGGTGACCGGGAAGCCGGAGATCTTGTAGCGGGCCATCAAGGCGAGGGCGTCGTGGATGCGCTGCTCGGGGCGGATGGTCACCGGGTCCACGATCATGCCGGCCTCGGAGCGCTTCACCTTGTCCACTTCTTCGGCCTGGGCGTCGATCGGCAGGTTCTTGTGGATGACGCCGATGCCGCCGTCCTGGGCGAGAGCGATCGCCAGCCGGGACTCGGTGACGGTGTCCATGGCGGCGGCGAGGATCGGGGTGTTGAGGCGGATGTCGCGGCAGAGCTGGGTGCTCAGGTCGACGGCCGCGGGGTGGACCTCAGAGTAGCCCGGCACCACCAGGACGTCGTCGAAGGTGAGGGCTAGACGGGGCTCCTTGTCGATCATCGAGGCGCTTCTCCAGTCGGGGGGCGGGGAGGGAGGTTTTCGGGCGACATCGACGATACCAGATCCACCACCCCGAGGCATCCGCGCGGGAGGGGGGGTGGGGCAGCCCCGGCCACCAAGACCCTCACCCCAGGCCCCTCTCCCAGCCCTCCCACTCCAGCCGCCCGGGAGAGGGGTCCAGAGGGTCCTGTGCTTTCCCGGCTCCCCCTCGCCTTGCCCGCCTCAGGGCTTTTCGCCCAGCACCTCGAGCCAGGGGGCCACGCAGAGGCTGATGGGGTGGGTGGCGGCGAGGGCGGCTCCGGCGAGGTGGAGGGCCAGGCGTTTGAGCTTCGAGGGGGTGAAGGCGTTGCGGTAGTCCGGGCGGATCACCCGGGCCCGGAGGCCGGCCGCTGCCATTTCGGCCACCAGCTCGCGCGGACCGCGCAGGCGCTCGTAGTACACGCCCGTTTCCGGATTCTTGGGCACCCGGCCCAGTGGCGGGGGCCATCGGCCTTCGTTCTTCCAGGCCCGGGCCGCCTCGGCGAGCTCCGCCGGGCCGTGGCCGCGGGTGGCCCGGGCGAGCTTCTCGAGGGTCTCGGCCGGGGCTTCGGGCAGCAGCGCACGCAGGGCGTTGCGGCGGGCCGGCTGGTAGACGCCGCGCTCCGCCCGCTGCCATTTGCGGCTGTAGGTGTAGTGGTAGAGCCAGTTGCCGCCGTTGGCGCCGGTGCGGCCGTACACCCGGCCCCCGGGCGCCAGCCAGCGGGCGGCGCGGCGGTGGTACTCGGGGGAGTCCACGATGTGCTCCAGGAACTCGTTCGAGTACATCCCGCCGAGCGAACCCGGGGGCAGCTCGAAGGTGAGGATGTCCTGGTCGAGCAGATGCACCCGGGCGCCGAGGCCGAGTTCGGCCACCAGCCTCCGGGCCACCTCCAGGCGATGGGGGTTGAGCTCCACGGCATGCACCTCGCTCGCCCCGGCGAGAATCGACAGCACGGCGTTGAGCGCGATACCCGAGCCGGCATCGAGCAGGGCTCGGCCCTCGCCGCCCACCAGGCGGAGGATCCTTTCGGCGCGCCGGAAGCGCAGGGCGAGCAGCTCCGGGTTCCGGGCGAGCCGGGCGGCGAAGCGGGACTCGCTCGGTCGCTCGCTGCTGCCGATGGCCGTGAGCAGGGCTTTCTGGACGGGGGCTAGGTCGATCATCGTCTCTCCACTCCTGGCACTTCAAACGGACCGGGCTTCGGCGAGCAGGCGCCGGTAGATCGCCTCCCAGCGGTCGGCGGTGGCTTCGAGCCCATAGCCTGCCGCCACCGAGCGGCGGCCGGATTGGAGCCGGCGGGGCGACAACGTGGTGCAGCTGTTCGCTCGCGAGACCGAGCGTTTGAACTAAAGCGCGACGGCGCCCTGGTCGAGGCCGAGCGAGAGGGCGTTGAAGAAGCGGGGCTGCCAGTTGAAGCGAACGTCGTTGATGAGCGTCGGCGAGAAGGTGTGGATTTCGCTGAGCAGGATGGAATGGGCGCGGCGGCGGTTGATGACGCCGTTCGGGTCGGCGGCGGGCTCGGGGAAGACGGTGCTGGTGGAGGCGGGGAAACCGTGGAGGACGTAGCGGACCCAGGCGCGGTCGTGGTCGGAGATGTTGTGATCGATCTTGGAGGTCCACGTGGTGAGGTCCAGCGCTGAAACGCCATTGGCGCCGTAATTGTTGGCGTTGGCGAGGTTGGAGGGGGCGCGATTGGGGTCGGGGTAGAGGGCGGCGAGTTTCACGCCGACGGGGTCGAGCAGCGCCGAGGGCAGGATGTTGCCGGGGAAGGGCACGCGCGGGTTGGTGGTGGGGTCGTTGACGAGGACGAGGGCTCCGCCGGCGGTGCGGGTTTGGGAG
>CALMKX010000120.1 GCA_937867335.1 uncultured Acidobacteriota bacterium | reverse complement strand
GACCGGGTGGAGCCGCTCGCCGGCCGCGACGTGGACTGGCAGGCGGCCGCGGAGGTCTACGCCGAGCTGGCCCAGGTGGTGGCCCGGCTGGCCGACGCTCCCGGCGAGCTGAGCCCGCGGCTGGCGGTGGTCACCGCCGGCGCCTCCCTCGCCACCGAGGGCGAGCCTGCCTTCGTGCAGGCGCCGCTTCTTGGCCTGGCACGCACCGTCGCCGTGGAACAGCCGCGCATTCCCCTGCTGCGGCTGGACATCGGCAGTCTCTCCGGGCCCCGGCGCGCAGGCTGGATCTGCGGCGCCTTGCTCGGCGAGCCGATCGAAGATGAATTGGCTGTGCAGAGTGGCAGCCTCGTGGCACCTCGCCTTTCCCCCGAGCCCCCCTCGTCTCAGGGCCGGGTGTCACGACTGCCCTCGGGCCGGGCCGAGAGTCAACCGTTTCGTCTCGTCGCTCTCGAGGCGGGGCAACTCTCGAACCTGGCCTTCCGGCCGCTCGAACGGCAGTGTCCCGGCCCCGGACAGGTCGAGATTGCTGTTCGAGCGGCCGGGCTCAACTTTCGCGATGTGCTCAAGGCCCTCGGGCTCTACCCGGGCCTCGAGGGCGATGCCGTGCCGCTCGGCGACGAATGCGCCGGCGTGGTGACGGCCGTGGGCGAGGGTGTGGAGAGCCCGGCCGTGGGCGACGAGGTGGTGGCGATCGCCGACCTCTCCTTCGCCACCCACACCGTGGCCGAGGCCGAGCTGGCCTTCCCGCGGCCGCTGCGGCTTTCCTTCGAACAGGCGGCCTCGGTGCCGATCGCCTTCTTGACCGCCCACTACGCCCTGAGCGAAGTGGGCCGGCTCCAGGCGGGCGAGCGAGTGTTGATCCATGCCGCCGCCGGCGGCGTGGGCCTGGCGGCCGTGCAGCTGGCCCGCCGGCTGGGCGCGGAGATCTTCGCCACCGCCGGCAGCGAGGTGAAGCGCCAGTACCTGCGCTCGCTGGGCGTTCCACACGTTTTCGACTCGCGCAGCCTCGCCTTCGCCCGGGAAGTGCGCGAGGCGAGCGGCGGCCGCGGCGTGGACGTGGTGCTCAACTCGCTCTCGGGCGATTTCCTGCGCGAGAGCGTGAAGCTGCTCGCCCCCTTCGGTCGCTTCCTCGAGATCGGCAAGAGGGACATCTACGAGAACCGCCGCCTGGGGCTCTATGGCCTGCGCCAGAACGCTTCCTGGGCGGCGATCGACGCCGATCTGCTGTTCCGCGAGCGGCCCGCAGAGGCCCGCCGCTTGCTCGCCGAGGTGCTCGGGCTCCTCGATGCCGGCGAGCTCGAGCCTCTGCCGATCGAGATCTTCCCCGTGGACCAGGCCGAGGGCGCCTTCCACCACATGGCCCAGGCCCGCCATCTGGGCAAGGTGGTGCTGAGCCTGGCCGAGGCCGACCGCACGCCGCTCCTGCCCCGGGCCGGAGAAAGCCTCCACCGCTCGGCCTGCTACCTGCTGACCGGCGGCCTGGGCGGCATCGGCCTCGCTCTGGCCGAGCACATGGTGCGCCAGGAAGGGGCCCGCCACCTGGTGCTGGTGGGCCGCTCGGCAGCTTCCCCGGTGGCGGCGGAACGGCTTGCCGCGCTCACGGCCCTGGGGGCGCGGATCGACACCGCGAAAGTGGACGTTGCGGATCGCGCTGCGGTGGCCAAGCTGGTCGAGCGGCTGCGCCGGGCCGGGGCGAAGGTCCGAGGTGTGGTGCATGCGGCCGGCGTGCTCGACGACGGCGTGCTCGGTTCCCTCGACGCCGGCCGTTTCCGCCGGGTGCTCCTGCCCAAGATGGCCGGCGCTTTCCACCTGGCCTCGGCCCTCGAGGGCGAGCCCCTCGACTTCTTCTTGCTCTGCTCTTCGGTGACCTCGATGCTCGGCTCGGCTGGCCAGGGCAACTACGCCGCTGCCAACGCCGGCCTCGATGCCCTGGCCGAGCGGCTGCGCCGGGCCGGCCTGCCGGCGCTCTCGGTGGCCTGGGGACCCTGGCAGGGCGTGGGCATGACCCAGACCGGTGACGCCGAGGCCCAACTCGCCCGCCGCGGCCTGGCGCCGATTCCCCTCGAGGCAGCGCTCGCCGCTTTCCGCTCCGTGCTCTATCGGCCGGAAGCCCAGCTCGGGGTGGGCGAGTGGAACCTCGAGCGCTTCGCCGAGGTGCACCAGCTGGGCGCGGCCGCCTCGCTCTTCCGCGGTGCCTCCAAGCCGCGCACGCCAAGCACGCAATCCCGCTCTCCCTTCGCCGAACTCGCCGCCGGCGACCCGCGACTACTGCGCGAGAAGGTGGCCGGCTACCTGCGTGGCCTGGTGGGCGAGGTGCTGCGTCTGGAGGCCGGGCGGGTGGATGCCGAGACGCCACTGCGCTCCCAGGGGCTCGACTCGCTGATGACGGTGGAGCTACGCAACCGCCTGGAAGAAGGCTTGGGGATGCGCCTCTCCTCCTCCCTGATCTGGAACTACCCCACGGTCACGGCTCTCGCGGACCACCTCGGCGCCGTGATCGAGGAGCGCTGGGGAGCCCCGAGCGCGACGGCCGAACCGGCCGAGGCCGCGCTTGCGAGCCAGGCCGAGGAGGCCCTGCTCTCCCTTTCCGACGACGACGCCGAAGCAATGCTGATCCAAGAGCTGGAAAGCCTCGACTACTGATCGATCACCGAAGAGCCAGGACACGAGCCGTGAGCCACGACAGCGAACAGAAATCCTCGGCAGCCCTGCAACGCGCCTTGGTCGCGATCAAGGACCTGCGTACCCGCCTCGAGTCGATGGAGCAAGCCCAGAACGAGCCGATCGCGATCATCGGCATGGGCTGCCGTTTCCCGGGCTCGGGCGAGAACGTCGACGCCTATTGGCGGATGCTCCTGGACGGCGAGGACGCCATCTGCGAGATCCCCCGCGAGCGCTGGGACGCCGAAGCCCTCTACGACCCCGATCCAGCCACCCCGGGCAAGATGAGCACCCGCTGGGGCGGCTTCCTGAAGCGACCGGTGGCGCAGTTCGACGCCGGCTTCTTCGGCATCGGCAAACGCGAAGCGGACCACATGGACCCGCAGCAGCGGGTGCTGCTCGAGGTCACCTGGGAAACCCTGCAGATGGCCGGGGTGCCGCAGGAGACCCTGCGCGGCTCGAAGACCGGCGTCTTCGTCGGCGCGGCGAGCCTCTGCGACGAGTACTGGCAGCACCTCTCCCACCCGTCCTACGTGAGCTCATTCTCGGCGATCGGCACCTCGCACAGCGTGCTCGCCGGGCGCATCTCCTACCTGCTCGACCTCCACGGCCCCAGCGTGGCGCTCGACACCGCCTGCTCGTCCTCCCTGGTGGCGGTGCACCTGGCCTGCCAGAACCTGCGCGAGCGGCGCTGCGACCTCGCCCTGGCCGGCGGCGTGGGCCTGTTGCTCGCGCCCTACGTCACCATCGGCATGTCGAAGATGGGGCTGATGGCGGCCGACGGCCGCTGCAAGAGCTTCGACTCCCGGGCCAACGGCTACGTGCGCGGCGAGGGCTGCGGTGTGGTGATGCTCAAGCGGGCGAGCGAGGCCCTGGCCGATGGCGACCCGATCTTCGCCCTGGTGCGTGGCTCGGCGGTGAACCAGGACGGCCGCACCAACGGCCTTTCGGCGCCCAACGGCCTGGCCCAGCAGGCCGTGATCCGCGAGGCCCTAGCCAAGGCGGGCGTGGCGCCCGAGGACATCGGCTACGTCGAGGGCCACGCCACCGGCACCAGCCTGGGGGACCCGATCGAGATCGAGGCTCTCTCCGAGGTGCTCGGCCGGGCCGGCGACGGCAGCTATCCCTGCACCCTCGGCGCCGTGAAAACCAACCTCGGCCACCTCGAGGGGGCGGCCGGCGTGGCCGGGCTGATCAAGGCCACGATGGTGCTCAAGACCGGCCGCATCCCCAAGAACCTGCACTTCGAGAAGCTCAACCCGCACATCTCGCTCGAGGGCACCCGGCTCCGCCTGGCCACCGAGCCCACCGAATGGCGCCCCGAGGGCCGCCGCCGCTACGCCGGCGTCTCGGCCTTCGGCTGGTCCGGCACCAACGCGCACATCGTGCTCGAGCAGCCGGATCCCGCGCCCGAGCGGGCGGCCGAAGAGCCGGCGCGGCCGGAGCTGGTGGTGCTTTCGGCCAAGAGCCCCGAAGCCTTGAGGGACCTCGCCCAGAGCTGGCGCGATGGGGTCAGCGAGGAGTCGGTGGGCAGCTTGCTCGACCTCGCCTACACCGCCGCCGAGCGGCGCAGCCACTACCCTCACCGCCTGGGCCTGGTGGCCCTCGATCTGCTGGAGGTGAACGAGAAGCTCGGCGCCTACCTGGCCGGCGAGCGCCGGGCCGGCATGGCCCTGGGCGAGGCGAGCCCCCGCTCGCGGGGCCCGGTGATGGTGTTCTCCGGCCAGGGCACCCAGTGGCTGGGCATGGGCCGCGAGCTCGCCGCCCGCGAGCCCGTCTTCGCCGGCTGGCTGGCGAAGATCGACGCCGAGCTCGCCAAGCACTCCGGCTGGTCGCTCCTGGCCGAGCTCGAAGCCGAGGAGGCGAGTTCGCGGCTGGGCGAGACTGAAGTGGCCCAGCCGGTGATCCTCGCCTACCAGGTGGCCCTGGCCGAGCTCTGGCGCAGCTGGGGTATCGAGCCCTCGGCGGTGGTGGGGCACAGCGTGGGCGAGATCGCCGCCTGCTACGTCTCCGGCGTGCTCTCGCTCGAAGAGGTGGTGCGGGTGGCCTACCACCGCGGCCGGCTGATGCAGCGAGCCACCGGCCTCGGCCGCATGGCGGCGGTGGACCTCACCGAAAAAGAAGCCCGCGAGCTGGTGGCGGGCCACGAGAAAGAAGTGGCGATCGGCGCCGTCAACGGCCCGTCGCAGACCGTGCTCTCGGGCGAGGTGCCCACCCTCGAGGCGATCCTCGCCGAGCTCGACCGGCGGCGGGTGCGCAACCGCTGGCTGCCGGTGAATTACGCCTTCCACAGCCCGCAGATGGACGCCATCCGCGACGAGCTGGTGTCGAGCCTGGCGGGTCTCGCCGGCAAGGCGGCGCGGATCCCGCTCTACTCGACGGTGACCGCCGGCGTGCTCGACGGCGCCAGCCTCGGCGCCGGCTACTGGTTCGACAACGTTCGCCAGGCGGTGCGCTTCGCTCCCACCGTGATGGCGATGGTGCGCGACGGCCACGACGCCTTCCTCGAGGTGGGCTCGCATTCGGTGCTCGCCGCGTCGGTTTCCGATTGCGCCGAGCTCGAGGGCAAGAAAGCCGTGGTGGTGCCGGCCCCCCGCAAGGACCACCCTGAGGCCGTGGGCGTGCTCCAGGGCCTCGCCCAGCTGTACACCGCGGGCTTCGCGCTGGACTTCGCGAAGGTGCTCCCGGCGGGCGGCCGGGCCTGCCAGCTGCCCCTCTATCCCTGGCAGCGGCAGTCCTTCTGGGTGGATCTGCCGGCTGACGCCCAGCCTTTCAACCTCCAGCCCAAAGCCGGTGCCCAGCAAGGCCATCCGCTGCTGGGGGCGGCCACCGAGCTCGCCAGCCCGGCGGGGACCTTCGTGTGGGAAGTGACTCTGGCCGGGCCCGAAGCGGCGTTCCTCCTGGACCACCGGGTGCAGGGAGTGGCGGTGTTCCCGGCCGCCGGCTACCTCGATCTCGCCCTGGCGGCGGCCACGGAGCGCTTCGGCGCCGGCGAGCACGAGGTGGTGGCGAGCCATTTCGAGCAGGTGCTGCTGCTCGAGGGTCCCCCCCGGCAGGTGCAGCTGGTGCTCAGCTCGGAGCTGGCGGACGTGGCTACTTTCAAGATCGCCAGCCGGCCGGCCGGGGCTTCGGAAGGCTGGGTGCAGCACGCCAGCGGCACCCTGCGCGTGGCCAAGGCCGCTGGGCGGGGCGAAGCGGGGGAGAGCCCGGCCGAGGCCGCCCCGGGAGCTTCCCTCACCCAGGCCAAGGCCCTGGACGCCCCCGCCCACTACCGGCAGATGGTGGCCCGCGGGCTCGAGTACGGGCCGGCTTTCCAGGGCGTGGCAGGGCTCGAGGTTGGGCAGGGCGAGGTGGCCGCCGAGCTGGTGCTGCCGGCCTCGCTCGCCGGTGCCGAGCCGCGCTTCGCCCTCCATCCGTCGCTGCTCGACAGCGCCTTCCAGGCTGTGGCCGCCTGCCTGGGCGGTGGCGAGGAGGCCACCACGGTCTACCTGCCGGTGAAGGTGCAGTCGCTCAAGGTGCTCGGCCGTTTCGCCGGCGGGCGGGTTCGGGCCCGGCTCGCCGAGCGGCAGCACCGCGAAGGCCGGCAGCGGGTGAGCGCGGACCTCTGGCTGATCGACCGCGAAGGCCGGCCGGTGGTGGAGGTGAAGGGCTTTGAGCTCGCCCAGCTCGATGGCGGCGTGGGCGGAGGCGTGGCGGATCCGCTGGCGAGCTGGCTGTGGCGGCACGACTGGCAGGAGAAGCCGCTCGGCGAGGTGAAGGCGAGCGGCGGTCGCTTCCTGCTCCTGGCCGACCGCAAGGGCGTGGCCGACGCCCTGGCCGCCGAGCTCGAGGCCCGCGGCGCCGAGGTGGTGGAGGCCCTCTGGGGTACCGAATTGCACCAGCTCGGCGAGCGGCGCTACGAGGTCTCCGCGGGTGTCGAAGGCCTGCGAGCCTTGGTGGAGAGCCTCACCGCTAGCGGCCAGGCCGCGCTTTCCGGGGTGATCCACGCCTGGGCCCTGGAGCGCAGCGGCGCGGGCTCCGAGGCTCCGCGCGAAGGGTGGTCGGGCGGTGCCCGGGAGCTCGCTCTGTCGGTGATCGACCTGGTCAAGGCTCTGGACTCGGCGAAGCCCGCGCCCCGGCTCTGGCTGGTCACCGCCGGGGCTCGGCGGGTGGCGGCCGCCGGCGGCACGGCCGAGGCGACGATCGTCCAGTCACCCGGATTCGCGAAGGCAGCCGCAGCCTCGAACAGCGCTATCCGCTCGTCTGCGCCCGCTCCACCGACGGTCACGGTGACGTACTCGGCGTTCCCGCGGACTCGGACCCACTCGCACCCGGCAGCGAGCCGACGCAGCTGCTCGTAGAACTCGGAGAGGTGCCGCGATGCGGCGATGTCCTGGGGGTCACCGTGAACGATCGTCAGGTGCCGTCGCCCGTGGGCAAGCTCGATGGCCTCGCTGAGCAGCACTGCACCGGCAGCTCCGTGCCGGCGTAACCCGCCAGACGGACCTGGGTGGGTCTGATTCGAGAGGCCGAAGGGATCCACCTCGTCCAGGTCATCCATACGCATTAGCGTCCTCCTCTCCATTTCGCAATCCAAGGCCCTACCAGCACGGATACAGCGCGGGCCAAGTCAACGGTAGGTCGTGTCGACTCTGATGTTGGCCGTATGGCCTCCGCCTCGCCGTTGGCACTCCGAAGACCGAAGCGAGCGGCTTCAGAAGTTGCCTGGTGGACCACCAGTCCCCTCCGCCTAGCCGTCCGACGGGCTTGGCCAGCCTGGTGGTGCGACGCTCCGAAGCGCAGGCCAGCAGGGACCTCGGTCAGCGGTGTCACACCCCTCCCGTACTGTTGAGACTGCCAGGACCGAGATCCGGTCGTGGACAACGAAGGAGGGGTGATGGCCGACACGAAGGTGGTCTTCGTCGCATTCGCGATTGAGGACGAGCGACAGCGCGATTTCCTGAAGGGGCAGTCGCTCAGCCCTCGATCGCCGTACGAGTTCATCGACATGTCCGTGAAGGAGGCGTACGACACCGACTGGAAGGCCAAGGTCCGAACCCGGATCAAGCGCTCCCACGGTGTGATCGTGCTCGTGAGCAAGAACTCACTCTCCTCGAGCGGGCAGAAGTGGGAGATCCAGTGCGCGAAAGAGGAGAAGAAGAAGCTCCTGGGGATCTGGGCGTACTCGAACGACCGAACGAACATCGAAGGCGTTGCGACCAAGGTTTGGAGCGACGCCAACATCAGCAGCTTCATCGACTCCCTCTGACACGATGCGCAAGGCTCTTATCGTTGGCATCGACCACTACGTCAGCATCTCCGGCCTCCACGGGTGCGTCAGTGATGCTCATGACGTCAAGGCGGCTCTCGAAAGGCACGCTGACGGAACACTGAACTTCGCCAATCCCCAGCTGCTCGCAGGAGCAAGTCCTACACAGGCTGTTTCGAAGCGCGACTTGAAGGACGCCGTGAGGCAACTCTTCGCGGACGACTCGGAGATCGCGCTCTTCTACTTCGCTGGACACGGCTTCGTCGACGACACCGGCGGGTTCCTGTGTGCAAGCGATTCCGTCGACGGGGATGACGGCCTTCCGCTGGCCGACGTAATGGTGCTCGCTAACAAGTCGAAGGCACGCAACAAGGTGATCATCCTCGACAGTTGCCACGGAGGTGTCGCCGGCAACAGTTCCCTGACGAAGGACCTAGCCCAAATCACGGACGGAATCACGATCCTGACCGCCTCCACGGAGTCGCAGTACGCCATGGAAGGCGGCGACGGAGTGGGTGGAGTGTTCACCAGCCTGCTCGTAGACGCCCTCAATGGCGCGGCTGCGAATCTCGTTGGCGACGTCACGCCAGGGAGCGTGTACGCACACATCGATCAGTCTCTCGGCCCGTGGGCTCAGCGACCCGTCTTCAAGACCAACGTCAAGACCTTCGTGTCGCTGCGCAAGGCGGAGCCTCCGATCTCTCTCGCGGATCTCCAATCGCTGACCACGCTCTTTCCAGCTCCCGATCGCGACCATCCTCTCGACCCGACGTACGAGCCCGATCGCTCAGACGGGGAGCGTGCCCGACCGACCCTTCCGCAGCCCGATCCCGAGAACACAGCCAAGTTCAGAGTCCTTCAGAACCTGGTGAGGGTGAATCTGGTGCGCCCCGTCGGTGCGCCCCACATGTGGCATGCGGCGATAGAGAGCAAGTCCTGCGAGCTCACGGTTCTCGGCCAGCACTACTGGTCCCTCGTGAACAAGGGGTTGATCTAGATGTCCGATGAGACCCGGCGTTCGGTCGAGGCAGTTCTGTACAGCGAGGCCGTGCTCAACTCACTCGCTGCTATCGAGCACGAGCGGTGGGCTCACTGGCAGAAGTACCTTCACGAGCAGTGCGAACCGCAGGACGACGGTTCGCTCCGCATACCGGCAGAGCTAGTCGCGCGCTGGAAGCGCCAACTCGAGACGCCTTTCGCAGAACTGCCCGACAGCGAGCAGGAAAGCGACCGCGAGCAGGTGCTGCGATACCTCCCGACCGTAGTTGACGTGCTGAGTTAGGGCGGAGGTGCCGCCTCTCCAACGCCCAGCGCTGGCACGTTGTGGTCGGTGGTGCAACTGTGGTGCCACAGTCCTCGAGCACCCTTGACCGTCGGCCCTCTATCAGTACCAACAGCCGTCGGCCGGGAGAACGCCCGTCGCGACGCCAGCAGCTTCATCTAGCAGCGAGCGAAGGAGCAGTTGAGGGCAGCGAAGGAGGCCGTCGGCGGTGCGGATCTGGAGGTGGAGGTGCGGACCGCTGGAGCGGCCGGTGTTGCCGGAGGTGAGAATCTGGGTCCCGGCAGCGATGGTGGTGCCGGCTGCGACGTGGGCGGCGTTGCCGTGGCAGTAGGCCCAGCGGGTTCCCTCGTCGTCTTCGATCGTGACGCCGATGCCGCACGTCTGGCAGCCGGCCGAGTTCTGGCCGCAGCCGTGGTCCCACCAGTTGTATGGCCAGTACTGGACGGTCACGACTCGCCCGCCTCGCATGGCGTAGATCGGGGTTCCGGTGGGGAGCATCCAGTCCCAGGCCGGATAGGTGTGATGAGGTTCGTCGACCGGTGCTGTGGCGAACAGGTCAGCCGGGCCGGGGATCGCGTAGCCGTCGGCGAACGGTGTGATCGCTTCGCCGGGAGCGCATGACCCTGCTGAGGTCGTGCCGTCGCCGCCGGAGAGTTGCCGGTCGTACTCGGCGAGCCATC
>CALMKX010000119.1 GCA_937867335.1 uncultured Acidobacteriota bacterium | reverse complement strand
GCTTCCTCGGTGAACTCCCGAGTCGCGTCGCGATAGCACTGGGAAGACCACAGCAGCACGGGCACCGGATGCCAGCTATGGCCCTTCATGGGTGCCGGGGTCGAGTGGTCGCCGGTCACCGCGATCACGCCAGGGCCGAGATCGAGCAGCCGAGGCAGGGCCGCATCCACTTCCTCGAGCACCTCCACCTTGGCCGCGAGATTGCCGTCCTCGCCCGCCTGATCGGTCTGTTTGACGTGGAGGAAGAGATAGTCGAAGCGGTGCCAATGTTCGGCCACCACGTCCAGGATCTCGCCCACTCGCTTGCCGCAGGGCACCACTTCCATGCCGCAAGCCGATGCCACGCCGCGGTACAGAGGGTAGCCGGCGAAGGCCCCCGCTCTCAAACCGTAGAGGCCCGCGAACGAAGGCAGGTGCGGCAACACGGAGAAACCTCGCAGCAGCAAACGGTTGGCCTTGGGCTCGGCGGCGATCGCCGGTTCGAGCACCCGCAGCAGCGCCGTGATCTTCGCGGCGGTGGCCACGCCCTCGGGGGCCGCGGCCTGGGGCTCGAGGGGAGGCACGCCGAGCTGTTGCGGGTCGGTGTCGGCCACCGCGGGGGAGAGGTTCGCCCCGGAGAGCAGGAGCACGAAGCGATGGCCTTCGCCTGCGGCGAGGGTCACCTCGAGGCCGGGTACCGGCGAGCGGGCCACCGCCTCGTTGAGCCGCTCCACCAGGCGCCGGCACTCCTCGGTCGAGATGCGGCCGGCGCGGCGGTCGCTGAGCAAGCCCTGCGCGTCGGCGGTGGCGAAGTTGCCGCGCACCGCCAGGTCGCCCGGCGCGATCGCGAGCCCGGAGCCCAGGGCTTCGAGCACGCCACGACCGATCTCCGCCTGCGGGGAGAGCGGGTCGTAGCCGAAGAGCGCGAGGTGCCCCGGGCCGCTGCCGGGGGTGATTCCCGCCGCCACCGGCACGATCCGGCCCAGGGCCGAGCGGGCCGCGAGAGCGTCGAGGTTGGGCAGGCAAGCCTTCTCGAGGGCGGTCTGGGGCTGGCTCTCGGTGCGCAGATCGCCCACGCCATCGAGCACCAGGAGCACCATCTTTTGCTCGCTCGGCTGAGCCAGTTCGGAAAGCAGCGCCAGGCGGTCCATGGTCAGGCCACCAGGTAGACGCTCGCCCGGATCTGCAGGCGCGAGCGCGGTTCGAAGCCACTGCCCACCAGCGCGAAGGCGCTCGAGGAAGCCATGATCGGTAGCACCACCCAGCCGTCGAAGCTCTCGCCCCCGGCGTAAGGCGGCACCACGGGCTCCACCTCGGCGAGCTTGATCCAGTGCAGCTCTTCCTGGTCGAAACAGGCACGCAGCTCGACGTAGGCCCGGTCGAGATCGATCGAGCGTTGGCCTGAAGGGTGCCAGAGCGAGACCACGAACCGGGCCTCGTCGAAGCTCTCGGTCTGCAGGAACGACTCCCCGCTCCTGGCCAGCGCGAAAGAGAAGGAGCCGTTGCTATCGGTGGCGAAGATCTCAGGGGTGGAATCAAAAGCGACAAAGCGCGGTGGATTGGTCGTGCTCATCAGTTCTCCTGCCCGCGGGCGAACTCGAGCGCCCGAGCGATCCTCTGGCGGACCTGCCCGGTGCCGGCCCCCAACAAGGGAGCGCCGAGGCCGAAAGCCTGGGCACCCGCCCGCCGGTATTCGGGAATCTCATCGACGGCGAAGCCCCCTGCCGCGAGCATCGGGATATCACCCAGAGGCTGTCGGACGGTCGCCAGGTAGCGCGGCCCGCCCACGGGCGGCAAGGGATAGACCTTGATCAAGTGGGCACCCAGCTCCCAGGCCGCCACGATCTCGGAGGGAGTCAAAGCTCCGGCGCACCAATAGAGGCCGCTCTCGGCGATCGTCGCCGCCAGCGTGGAAGAGACGTTCGGGGAAACCAGGAATTCGGCGCCCGCCTCCACCGCCTGCTGCACCCGCCGCTCCTGGGTGACCGTCCCCATGCCGATCCAGGGTGGCCCCTCTCCGCCTCGCTCCTCGAGCAGTCGGGCGACCACCTCGGTCGCTGCCGGCACCGTGAAGGTGATTTCGACCAGCTCGAGGCCGCCGCTCAGGAGCTCGCGGGCCTCCTCGAGGGCCGCCTGCTGGGAAGGAGTGCGAACCACTCCCACGATGGGAGCTCGTCCCATGCTGGCGGCAACGGCCAGAGCTCGTGGAACCCAGCTTGTCATGGCAGCGGCGAGTCTATCATTGCCCTCCCCCTCGGCCGACCCTGGCGGCGCTTCCGGCCGGGGCTCCCCAGAGAAGGAAACAGGCTCAAACTCGGGAGTTCGGCTACACAACAAAAGGAACTTGAACTACAATCAGGTCTTAAAGCGTACGAACAAAGACAGCACTCTATACGAATATGCGATCTCGATCATATCTTTCCTGGAAACGTCTCTGCGTCGTTTTTGTTGTCTACCGAACTCCCCGTTGGGGCTCCTTTTAAGGAGGGGATTTTTTTGTCGCCTTCGTGGCCAGCTTCGCCGCCACAGGCATTTCGACGGAGATCGCCCCGACTCTTGGGCTGCAAGGCACCCTGGAAGCGGGAACGATCCCGATAGCCAGGCAGGAGATTGCGGCACCGAAGCCAACCCAAGAACCGAGCCAACAGCTCGAGAGGAATCCCATGACTACGAACCGCAACGCCCTGAGAGCCGCCACCTTCACCGCTCTGCTGCTGGTTGGCCTGTCCGTCCTCACTTCCGCCTCTGCGGCTCCGGCCTTCGAACGCCCGTCCGCAGCTCGTGGCGAAGGGCTGGCCGGCCAGGTTCTCTCCGCGGTCCAGGCCTGGATCGACTGGTTCGGGGGCCAGATCTCCCAGCTGAGCCCTTGGCAGGCCAGCACTACCACGACCGACACTCCGCCCAGTTCGCCTGACCCGACCGGCACGCTCTCCGATGCCGGCCATCAGTTCGATCCCGACGGGCGGTAGCGCGATGTCCCAGTTCCGCGAGAGCCGAGGCGAAAGCGACACCGCTCGGTTCTCGGCGGCTCTCGGTCCGGCTTCGGCTTGGCCCGGGGAGCTCATGCATGGACTCCGTTCGACCGAGCGCTGCGCCTCGAGCGCGGCCCCGGCGAGTTCGGACGCCTCGGGGCCTACCCTCCGAGGGGCGAACAGAGGTACAATCGAACAGATCATGGGCGCCCAAGAGAGCTTCAAGCTGAGTACCGCGAGCCGTGCAGCCCTTTCTCGTCACCTCGGTTCGGTCGAATCCGAGCTGCGGGAGTTGTTGCGCAAGTTTCACATTCCCGAGCTGGACGCCGAGGATCTTCTCTCAGAGAGCTTAGTTCAATCACTTCTAAAATCAACATCGGGTAACGAGTTCGAGATTCGTGTGCGAGCCACCCTGGAGGCCGCCTGCCGCGCCTACTGGGAGGGTCGTCGCCTCTCCTCGCCACGAGGTCGCAACAGCCGCAGCCGGACGCTCGCTCCCGGCCGGCTGCTGGCGGACTCCGCCCTGGACGAAGGGAACTTCGCCGGCGGTGACAGCCTCGAGCTCGCTTCCACCCCCCCGACAGCCGTCTCCGAGCGAGGCCGACTTCGACGGCTGCTGGGCGTCATGACTCGAGCGAGGGAGAACTAGGTGAGCACAAGCCATCCGACTCCGGAGTTGTTGGAGCGGCTCGTAGCAGGCGAGCTCGGCGAGACCGAAGCGCTTCGGCTCACCTGGCACCTGCACCACTGCGACGAGTGCCGCACCGTGGTCGAGCTGCGGCCGAGCGGTCGGGACACCTTGGCCGCCCTGCTCGGGGCGGTCGAGCTCGAGCCTCTCGACCCGGCCCCCAGTTACGACGACGTCATCACTCGCACTTACGACGCCCTGATGGATCGGGAATCCGATCTCGAGCGGGATCGCAACCAGGCCCCCTTGCTCTACGAGGAGCTGCTGCGCCACCCCGCCGCCCGCCAGCGCGTGCTGATCGACAACACCCGGCGCTTCCACAGCTGGGGCCTGGTGGAGCTCCTGCTGGCGAACTCGCAACGCGAGTACTTCAACGACGCTCGCATCGCCGAGGAGCTCGGGCGACTCGCGCTGCTGATCGCCGAGCGGCTCGACCCGAACTTCTTCAGCGATTGCCTGCTCGCCGATCTCAAGGCTCGCTGCTGGGTCCACATCGCCAACTCGCAGCGTATCCGCGGCGATCTCCCGGCCGCCGAGCAGAGTTTCGGCGAGGCGGAGGTCCACCTCGATGCCGGGACCGACGACCCGCTCGAGCGGGCCAACTTCCTGCGCATCCGCGGCGCCCTGCTGCGCGATCAGCGTCACTTCCAGGAAGCCGAGGCCGAGCTGCTTCGTTCGATCGCGATCTGCCGCAAGGTGGGCGACAGCCACCTCGCGGGCAAGACCAAAGTCGCCCTGGCCACCCTCTACAGCGTGATGGACGAGCCAGACCGGGCGTTCGAGACCTTGCGCGAGGCGCAGACGCTGGTGGAGCCTGGCCGAGAGCCCAACCTGGAGCTCGGTATCCGGCACCAGGCGATCGTCTATCTGCTCGAGAAAGAGCGCTACATGGAGGCCCGCGCCGAGCTGGTGCGCTGCCGGGACCTCTTCGAGCGCCAGGCCGACCCGTCCCTCAAGCGGCGCAATCTCTGGCTCCAGGGCCTGGTGGCCCGTGGCCTGGGGCAGCTGGCCCAGGCCGAGGCCTACTTGCTCAAGGCCCGCGAGATGTACCTCGAGCTCGAGCACCACGCCGACGCCGCGCTGATCTCTCTCGAGCTCGCTGCGGTCTACGCCCTCGAGGGCCGTACCGCCGAGGTCAAGGAGCTGGCTCGCGAGGTGCTGCCGTACTTCCAGGCGGCCAACATCCACCGCGAAGCCCTGGCGGCCATCCTCATCTTCCGCGAGGCGGCCGAGGCGGACACCGTCTCCCTGGCCCTGGTCCGCGAGGTGGCCCGCCGCCTGCGGGAGACCCCCGAGGACCCGGGCAGGCAGTTCCTGGAAAGCTCCTAGCTGCCGCTACTCTCGAGCGCTTGGCCCTCGGACCGAGCGCTCGAGGGCATGGGCTGTGCGCCGGCAGACGCCGCGCAACAGGGTGAGTTCGCGCCGGGTGAGCTGGGCCCGCGCTGCCAGGGCCCGAAGCTCCCGCAGCACGCCGGCGAACGTCACGTCGCGGGCAAACCCCACCCGTTCGAGGATCGGCACCAGCTGGGCGAAGAGCCCTTCGAGCTCGGCCTGGGCCACCGCCGGTTCCGTCCTCTCGGAGGCGAGCTGCGAGCTCCCGAGCCGAGCCTGGTAGAGCTCGTAGCTCACCACCTGAACCGCCTGCGACAGGTTGAGCGTGGGGAAGGCAGCATCCGCGGGGATCGTCACCAGGCAGCTCGCCAAGGCCAGCTCCTCGCGGTCGAGCCCACTCGCCTCCGGGCCGAACACCACCGCCACCGGCCCTCGAGGGTCCCGCGCGAGCTCCAGGGCCAGCTCTCGAGCCGTGAAATGAGGCCTCTTGGGCAGGCGGCCGCGCCCGGAGGTGGTGGCAGCGACGAAGCGGAACGGAGCGAGCGCCTCCTTGAGCGAGGGCGAGCGGCGGGCGGAGGCGAGCAACGGCGCGGCGTGGACGGCTCGGGCCCGCGCCACCTCCCCCACCTCCACCGCAGGCTCCACCAGCAGAAGCTCCGAAAGCCCCATATTGGCCATGGCCCGGGCCACGGCACCCACGTTGCCTTCTTCCTGGGGTCGAACCAGCACCACCGCCGGCCGGGGCGCTGGAGGGCTCGGGGCTTCCGGCTCGAGATCGTCCATGGCTGCAGACTGTAGTCGCTAGCGGCTCACGGCAGAACCGGGCGCACTCTCGGCCTTCTGGGAGGGCTCGAACCAGCCGCTCAGGACAAGACCGAGCCCCAGCACGACGGTCGGGAAGAGATGGAACAGCAGGCGGGCCCCGTTCGAGCGCACCAGGTAGATGGCGGTATCCACGGAGTCCGAGGGGAAGCTCAGGTAGACGTAGAGATAGAAGAGCGCCTGAAGACCCGTCACCCAAGCCAACGGACGAGCCCTGGCTGAAAACCAGAGGAGCGGC
The DNA here is from genome assembly GCA_937867335.1 of uncultured Acidobacteriota bacterium. Taxonomy (GTDB): domain Bacteria; phylum Acidobacteriota; class Thermoanaerobaculia; order Multivoradales; family SZUA-115; genus JAXLQX01. The sequence goes on along the minus strand of CALMKX010000119.1, from coordinate 967 downwards.
CAAGCGAGCAGCAGAAGGGCCGAGCCATGCCACTCGGGCGAAAGGGCTGTTTCGACCACGGTGCGCAGGGTAGCGCCGAGATAGGTGAAGCTCGGCCAGCCACCTCGAGACTCCACGAACAGGCCATGGCGCCGGGCCTCGAGAAACCAGACCCCCACCACCAGGGCCGGTGGCAGGGCCAGCCAGGGCAGGCTGCGAACCCAGCCACGGCCGCGTCGGGCGAGGTAGGCCAGGCCCAGGAAGGCCCCGAGTGGGATCCCCTCCACCTTGCTCGCAGCGGCGAAAGCGGCCGCCAGGCCCAGCTGGGCGTCGGCGCGCCCTCGACCCGGCGCGAGGAGCGCCGGTGCGGCGAGCAGAGGGGCCAGGGCCACCAGGCCATCGGCACCGCCGAGGGTGAGGAAGCCCACACCGAAGGTGCCGGCGGCCAGGGCGAGGGCGGCCAGGGCGGCCCGGGGCCAGAACCAGCTGCCGCTCGCCCGGAGCAGCGTTTCCCGCGCCGCCACCAACACCAGGGCCGCCGCCAGCACAGACCCGAGCAGCATGGACCGGGTGTCGAAGCGGCCGGCGAAGAGGGCCGTGGTGGCGTCGAGCCCCGGCAGGAAATTCGGGTAGTCCGGATGGCGGACGATGTTCCAGGGCTTCGAGCGGAAGTCGAAGTCGAAGCCGCGGGCGAGGAAGTCCTTCTCGGCCTTGATGCCCCAGTGGTAGATGAAGTCCGGGTGAACGCTCCAGCCCTGGAGGGCGACGCCGGCGAGCACCACCAACGCCGCCACCGCCACCAGCTCCGCCCAGCTCCAGGGACGCCCCGGAGCGATCGGCACCGCTTCCGAGCGCCGCACCCAGGCCCCGAGCAGGAGGCCCGGCACCATCCAGGCGATGAGCACGGAGGCTCGGCTCCAGGGAATTCCCAGCAGGGTGAGCGTCGAAAGGGCCAGGAAGAGCAGGAGCAGCCCGGCCACCGTGGCGA
>CALMKX010000118.1 GCA_937867335.1 uncultured Acidobacteriota bacterium | reverse complement strand
GCTCATGGACAGGTTGCCCAACTGGGCGTGCTTGACGCCGCTCACCGTGGTCTCGGCAGCCGCGCAGGCAAGGAAGTTGAGCACGCTGTCGAGCATGGCCAGGTCGACGAACTGGCCGCGACCGGTGTGCGTACGCTGATAGAGTGCGGTGGCCAGAGCGAAGGCCGTCATCATGCCGGTCGCCACGTCCGCCGCCGCGAAGCCGGCACGCATCGGCCCTTGCGCCGGATCCCCGGTCAGCGACATGAGGCCGGACATCGCCTGGATCTTGCCGTCGAAACTCGGCAACCGGCTGTCCGGCCCGGTGGCGCCGAAGGGCTCGAACAGGCGAGCGTAGGCGCAGGCCCGGGCCAGCGGGCAGCGCCCGCAGGGCTGCTGGGGCCCGAAGCTGCAGGCGAGGGAACGCAGCCCATGGCCGAAGGCGCCCCGCAGCAGGGAGCCGTGGTAGGGAGGAAGCTCCGCCTCCCCCACCGAGGCCAGGGTGAAGCGCAGGCGCAGGTACGGCAGCTGCGGCAGAGGAAAATCGCCGCCCCGGCCCGCGGCTGGCCGGGTTTCCGCGGGCCGCGGGGCCGTGCCCGGGCCGGGTGCCGGCCGGGGAAAGCCCCCCGGCGCGGGCTGGGGAAGTGGAAAGCGCTCCGGTTCCATGCAGGCTCCTCCTTCGGCTGACGTCTCGAGAAGATCCGACACCACTCCGCGGAGAAAGTTCGCGGCCCGGTGCCCTGGCCCGAACCCCGCGCCCCCCACCCAGCTCCTGCCGGAAACCCCACGGCCTCCCGCGCCGCCCGGCTGGGGCTCGCTGCCCGGTCCCCGGGCAGACGATCCCTCAGCCGGCAGCGCGGACCCTCCGGGGCCCCGGGGCTCCGCCCCGCTACTGGCCTGGCGCAGCCTGACCTCGGGCAAGGCGGAAGCCCACGCTGCCGCTGCGGTAGCCCGGCGAGAACCAGAGCCGCGCGGCAGCGCGCACGTCCCCCGCGACGCTGCGCCAGGAGCCGCCCCGAATCACGCGGCTCGAGCCCTGCTCGGGGCCGGGAGGGTCGATTGCGGGCTCCGCAGCAAAATCTCCAAACCAGTCCTGGCACCACTCCCAAACGTTGCCCAGCGTGTCGTACAGGCCCCAGGCGTTCGGCTCCTTGAGGCGCACCGGGCGCGTGCCGGCTCGGGTGTGCGGATATTGCTTCTCCGGCCAACCCGAAGAGTCCTCCCCCTGCTCCAGCTCGTAGCCCACGCCGCTGTTGCCGCCGTACCAGGCGATGCCATTCAGCAGTGGGGCGTTGCAAGCGCCCAGGATCTCCAGCTCCCCGGCGTAGGTGCTGGTTTCCGTGCCCGCCCGGCAGGCGTACTCCCACTCCGCTTCCGTGGGCAGGCGCGTCGAGAGAGCAGGAAACCGCGCGTTGAGCTGCTCCAGGAACTGCTGGCAATCCTCCCAGCTCACGCTCTCCACCGGTCGATCCGGAGAACGGAAGCGGCTAGGATTTTCTCCCATCACCGCCTGCCAGAGCGCTTGCGTGCACGGCACCTCCCCGAGCCAGAAGCCTTGCGAGAGCGTCACCAGGTGCCGGGCGCCTTCGTCTTTCCACCGCTCGGCCTCGCCCTCCGGCGAGCCCATCCAGAAGCGGCCGGGCGGAATCCAGCGCAGGCGGTGGCTCGTCTCCCCCACCGTGAAGCCCGCGAACACGCCATAGCGGTCCTCCCCCCACTCGGAAGCCCAGGAGGGCGGAATGCCGCGGTCCAGCGGGTGGGGGGTGCTCATGAGAAAAGCGCGCCGGCGAGCCTTCGCGGCAGCTCCTGCTGCCCTACCGGCACACCGGCGCCGGGGGGTGTTTGCCGCTGCTTGGCAGCAGCGGGCTGGGCTGGGGTCGGGTCAGGGGCGGGCCATCCAGCCCGCCGCTGCGCTCGGGCAAGGCGGAAGCCCACGTTGTCGTTGCGGTTGCCCGGCGAGTTCCAGTTCCGCGCGGCAGCGCGCACGTTCCTCGCGTTGTTGTTCCAGGAGCCGCCCCGAATCACGCGGTTCGAGCCCATGTGACCCTGCCCAGCTCGATATACCACAAGGGCACCTCAAACCTCGGGCGCCGGCCAGTTGGCGAGCTGCTTCCGGCGCCAGGCAGCAGCTTGCGCATGGGCCGTGATCGCCAGGGCCGAGGCGTACCCTGCCTGCAGAGCAAGATCGCCGAGGAGCCCCAGGGCATGGCTTGCTTCCCAAGTTGAACGAGCCCGCCGGTAGCGGATCCTCCGGCGGCGCGAGAGCTCCAATCGAGTCGGGAGAACGCGGAAGCCGCAGAACGTCAGACCACGCTCGCTCCGCTGGGGCTGCCAGGCCTGCTTGACCGCCAGCCTGAGTTGGCTTGCAACCCACTCCTGGCTCGCCAGCAAGGCGTCCTGAGCCCTTGCACGGTCCTGGGTCCACCCAACGACATCGTCCATGTAGCGCACCATCGCGGGCAGCCGCAGGCGCTCCAGCAGAAACCGATCGAGCGGCGAGAGGTACAGGTTGGCGAAGTGCTGTGAGGTCAGCGCGCCGATCGGCAACCCTCTGCCTGGCGAAGCCTCGAAGCTGTCGATGACCCTCTCACACAGCGCCAGCGCTCCGTTACCCTTGAAGCGGCGGACCAGCAAGCCCTTGAGGATCTCATGGTCGATCGATGCAAAGTAGGACCGAATATCTATCTTCGCCCACCAGGCGTAGCGCCGGCTGTTCGCCTGCGCTCGCAGAACCGCCGCCAGGGTTCCCTTGCCAACCCGGCAAGCGAAGGTGTCCGCCACGAGCGCCCTCTCCAGCACCGGTCCGATGTGGGCCATCAGGGCATGGTGGAAAACGCGGTCGCGAAAGGCGGGAGCATGAATCGTGCGGAGCTTGGGGTCGTGAATCTGGAAGGCTCGCAGCGGCCCCAGCGGGACTTCGAGGGCGAGGATCCGGCGCCTCAGGCTTGCCAGCTCTGGCTCCAGGTTCGCTGCGAAGGCCATGGCCTCGGGCCTGTAGCGCTTGCCCCTAGCAGCTCGCCAGAACGCCCAGCAGAGGCATTCATGGCTGGCGATGTCCTCCAGCCTCACCAGCCGCCGCTCAGCCATTTTCGCTCTCCGGCGCCTGGACCTCGGTCTCGGCGCCCGCCCGGAGGATGTAGAGGAACGCCGCGCCGTACTTCTCGACCCGCGCCGGCCCGACGCCAGGGATGGCTCTCAGGTCCTCCAGAGCCCGAGCTCCCTGCTGCACCATGGCCGCCAGTTGCTCGTTCGTGAACAGAGCATAAGGGGGCACACCCTCTCGCTCGGCCAGCTCCTTGCGGAGCTTGCGCAGCCGCGCGAAGAGGGCGAACTGCTCGGCGGAAAGGACCTCGCGATAATCGATCTTGCCTCGGCGCCCCGGGGTGAGGCCGCCGGTCGCCTCGAGGTAGGCAATGCACAGAGCCCAGAAGGGCGACGCCCCCGTCGAGACAAGCTCGCGCTCCACCGTCAGCACGCGATGGCCCGCCAGGAAGGAGTTCACCTCCTCCTCCACCTCGCCCGGGTCCCAGGCGGGAACGGCGAAGAAGCGCAGTCTCACTTTTTGGCCTCCGCCTTGGGCACCCGGGCCCCACGCCCCGGCGGCGCCGGCTCGTCCCTCGCCGGACCCCGCCGGTGCGAGGGCCCTGCCGTTGCTGGGGCTCCGCCCCCTGGCGCAGCCTGACCTCGGGCAAGGCGGAAGCCCACGCCGTCGTCGCGGAGGCCCGGCGAGAACCAGTTCCGCGCGGCAGCGCGCACGACCCTCGCGAAGTCGTCCCAGGAGCCGCCCCGAAACACGCGGAACGAGCCCACTTCAGGTCCCGTCGGATTCACAGCAGGCTCATCGCGATACGAGCCGTCCCAGTCCTGGCACCACTCCCATACGTTGCCGAGCATGTCCTGAAGCCCCCAAGGGTTCGCCCTCTTTCCCCGCACCGGCCGCGTACCGGCCTTGGTGTGTGAAAATTGCTTGTCTGGCCAGTTTGAGGAGTCATAGCCCTCCTCAAGCTCGTAGCCCACGCCGCTATTGCCGCCGTACCAGGCGATGCCATTCAGCAGCGGAGCGTTGCAAGCGCCCAGGATCTCCAGTTCCCCGGCGTAGGTGCTGGTTTCGGTTCCGGCCCGGCACGCGTACTCCCACTCGGCTTCCGTGGGCAGGCGGCCCTGGAGGCCCGGTAGGCGGCTCTCGAGTTGCTGGAGGAACTGCTGACAGCTCTCCCAGCTCACGCTCTCCACGGGCCGCAGCAGGGAGGGGAAACGGCTGGGGTTCTCCCCCATCACCGCCTGCCACAAGGCCTGGGTGCAAGGCACCTCCCCCAGCCAGAAGCCCTGCGTGAGCGTCACCGGGTGGCGGGGGCCCTCGTTCTCCCGCCGCCCCGCCTCGCTCTCGGGCGAGCCCATCCAGAACCGGCCCGGGGGAATCCAGCGCAGGCGGTGGGGCACGTTCTCCACCTCGAACTCCAGCCAGAGCCCGTAGCCGTCCCGCCCGGCGGCGCTGGCCCACTCCGGCCGGGCGAAGGGGCGCAGCTCCAGGGACTGGCGGTCCGACCGCAAAAGCAGGAGGGGCCCCCCTCCGGCGCCCG
>CALMKX010000117.1 GCA_937867335.1 uncultured Acidobacteriota bacterium | reverse complement strand
GATTCGCCACTTCAGGTATCGATACTTCACTTCCGCCCACGGGTTGAGCGGCATTCGCCCGCGCTTCAAGTAGACGTAGCCGACCAGCAGACCGCCCAGGTGCGTCGCATGCGCGACGCCGCCCGCCTCTGACACCGACGAGTAGAACGCCAGCGCGCCCATGATGATCACGAAGTACTTCGCCGGAATCGGGAACACCATGTACATGTAGATGGGCCGATCGGGGAAGTAGAGCGCGTAGGCGAGCAGCAGTCCGTAGATGGCGCCCGAGGCACCGATGATGATCGACGACTTCAACCCCGGCGTGAAGAGGTAGGCGACGAGCACGGTGAGCAGCGCCGCGCCGATGCCGGTGACGAAGTAGAACTTCAGGAACTCGCGCGTGCCCCACATCCGTTCGAGCTCGAGGCCGAACATCCACAGCGCGAGCATGTTGAACAGGATGTGGAAGAGGCCGGCGTGCAGGAACATGTACGTGACCGGCTGCCACACGTACAAGCGTTCGACCACCGCCATCGGCAACAGGCCGAAGTGGGCGTCGAACCAGATGCCGATCGTCTGACGAAAGAGGACCTGCTGCAGCAGGAAGACGACGACGTTCGCGCCGATCAGCGCCTTGAGCGCGGTCGAGAGCGGCCCTGGCCCGAACGAGTAGGAGACGGGATACGGAGAAGAGCGGCGCATGGGCCCCCGCTGCGACTAGACACCCGCGAGCCTGGTCTTGACCAGCTCGCTGACGACCTTGCCGTCTACCACCTGGCCGCTGAGGCGCGCCATCACCGCCTTCATCACCTTGCCCATGTCTTTTGGTGAGGCTGCACCGGTTTCGGCAATCGCGGCGTTCACAACGGTCTCGAGCGCCGCCGGGTCGATCGCCGGTGGCAGATAGGTTTCGAGAATCGCGATCTCGGCGGCTTCTTTCTCCGCGAGATCGTGGCGGCCACCCGCGACGAACTGTTCGATGGAGTCTTTGCGCTGCTTGACCAGCGCCTGCACCACCTGCAACGCCTCCGCCTCGTCGAGATCGCGCTTCTTCTCGACTTCGCGGTTCATGAGCGCGGCCTTCAGCATCCGCAGCGTGCTGAGACGCGCGGCATCATGCACGCGCATCGCGTCGGCGATAGCAGTGGTCACCGTGTCGATAAAGGGCATCGGAACTCAGTTCTGCGGTTCAGGTGGTACCTGCCCGGCCGCCGGCTGCTGGCGGGGCTCGAGGAGGCGGATTCCCTCGCCCTCGACCCGCACAAATGGCTGTTCCAGCCGCCCGAGATGGGCTGCGTGCTGCTGCGCGAGGGGCGCCAGCTGCGCGAGACCTTCCGCATCCTGCCCGAGTACCTGAAGGACGTCGAGCGCGGCGAGGAGGAAGTGAATTTCTGCGACTACGGCATCCAGCTCACCCGCAGCTTCCGCTCGCTCAAGCTTTGGATGAGCCTGCAGGTCTTCGGCCTCGACGCCTTCCGCCAGGCGGTGGCCCGCGGCATCGAGCTCGCGGAGCTCGCCGAGCGCTGGCTGCGGCGAAGCCCCGGCTGGGAGGTGGTGACGCCGGCCCAGCTGGGAGTCGTCACTTTCCGCTTCCGCCCGCCGGGCGTGGCGGAGGAGGAGCTCGACGCCTTCACCCGGGCGATGATCGACGCCATCGTGGCGGACGGCTTCGCGGGCATCTCCTCGACCGCCCTGCGCGGCCGCACGGTAGCCCGCTTCTGCACCTGCAACCCGCGCACGACCGACCAGGACATCGAGTTCACCCTGGAGAAGATGCAGGCCCTCGCGCTCGAACGGCTCGAGGCGGAAACCACGAGGAGATAGCGCCATGGCACAGTGGGACCCCGCGCAATACGAGCGTTTCCGGGCCGAGCGCTCACGGCCGTTCTTCGACCTCCTGGCGCGGGTACCAGAGCTCGACGTGCGCCATGGCGCCGACCTCGGCTGCGGCACCGGCGAGCTCACTCTCGAGCTCGCCCGGCGCTGGCCGGCGGCGCGATTCTGGGGGGTGGACAACTCGGCCGCGATGCTGGCCCGAGCCCAGGCCTTACCGGCCCAGCCCGGGCTCGGCTTCGTGGAAACCGACCTCGCCCGCTGGCGGCCCGACGCCCCGCTCGACCTCGCCTTCTCGAACGCCGCCTTCCAGTGGGTGCCGGGCCACCCCGGGCTGCTCGCCCACCTGGCATCGGCCCTGGCCCCGGGCGGTGTGCTCGCGGTGCAGTTGCCCCACAACTACCACGAGCCCAGCCACGTCGCGGTGCGCGAGCTCCTGGCCGAGCCGGCCTGGCGCCGCCGCTGCCCGGACCCCGGCCCGGCGCCGGCCGCCGAGACGCCCGAGCGCTATCTCGAGTTGCTGCGGCAGCTGGGCTTCGCGGTGGAGATGTGGCGCACGATCTACTACCACCAGCTGCCGGGGCCGGAGGAGGTGGTGGAGTGGCTCAAGGGCACCCGCCTGCGGCCCGTGCTCTCGGCTCTCGCCGCCGCGGAGCAGCCGGCCTTCCTGGCCGAACTCGGCGAGCGCATGGCAGCGGCCTACCCGCCGCAGCCGGGAGGAGGGGTGGTTTTCCCCTTCCCCCGGCTGTTCTTCGTGGCCCGGCGCTAGGCGTCCCTGCGAGCGCTGGGCTCAGGGCGCTCCCTCGGGGAAGAAGCCGGCCGGATAGCGCAGGCAGATGCGCTCGCCCTCGGGGCCGATGCCGCAGACTCCTGACTGGCACTGCGCGTTGCTCCGGCAATAGACGCCGTCGGGGATGTTCGCCGCGCCCTTGGGATAGGCCGTGGAAGGCAGGCAGAGCAGCCGCGGCTCGCTGACGTTGCCCCCGCAGCGTTTGGTGGCGCATTCGAAGTCGATGTCGCAGTAGGACCAGTTGGCGCGCTTCACCGGGGTGGCCGGGTCGAGCTCGACGGTGGCCGGCTCGGTGCCGGTGAAGTGCTTGTTGATCCAGTCGCCGTGGAAATTCATGATCGAGTTCGGGTCGGTGCTGTGGGGCAAGCTGAAGGTATGCCCCAGCTCGTGGGCCACGGTGCCGTGCCAGAAATCCTGCGTGCACCACCAATTGCCGGCGCACTTGGGAAGATCCATCAGGGACTCCATACCCACCACGGCGTAGCCCTGGCCGGCGGTGTTGCCCGTGCCGCCGGCCCAGCCGAGGAAGCCGGCGCCGATGATCAGGAGCTTCTGCCGGATGTCGCCGGGAGCCCAGGGATCAAGCCCCAGGCCCACCGCGACATCGTTGATGCACGGCCCCATGTCGGCCAGGCACTGGGCCGCGGTGTGGGGGCCGCGGTAGATCACCAGGTCGTTCCAGATCACGTTGTCGTTCGGCAGCTCCCGGGAGTACCAGTGGGCCACGTTGCCGAGCCCACGGGAGACACCCTCGTAGTGGTAGTCGAGCAGCGCTTCACCTTCGGGACCGTTGTACTGGCTGGCATCGGAAGGGATGTAGAGCACCGGAGCCACCTTGGAGGTGACGACGGCCAGGGCGTTGCGCGGCTCGGCCGGAGCCACCGCCCAGTTGCACCAGCTGGAGACCTGAGGGTTGGCGGTGGAGCCTTCCTGCAGGTCGATCGGGGAACCGGCCAAGAGCTGGGCAGGGCCGGTCACTGAGAGAGCCAGAGCCGCGAGAACCAGATGCTCGATCTTCATGGAGCCTCCTCGGCGGATTGGGGTCAGTTCGCCTCTTCGGGACTGAACTAGATAATACCTCTACTTCGATCATTCTGGCATTACAACTTATTACTACGAAGCACCTTCGTTTACAAGTGTCGCGGCTGCGACTCGGATGGAGCCTGCGGGGCGGACTAGAATCCGCACCGCGATGACCCTCGCCTCCGCCGCTCTGCTGCTCTTCCTGGTGATGGATCCGCTGGGCAACGTGCCGCTGTTCTGGACCGTGCTCAAGAAGGTGCCGCCGGAGCGCCAGCAGCGGGTGGTGCTGCGCGAGCTGGGTATCGCCCTCGTGTTCCTGGTGGGCTTCCTCTTCGCCGGCCGCTACGGCCTCGAGCTGCTGCACCTCTCCGAGCCGGCCCTGACCACCGCCGGCGGGGTGATCCTGCTGCTGATCGCCCTGCGCATGATCTTCCCCTCGCCGGAACACAACCTCCACGAGGAAGTGGCCGGGGAGCCCTTCGTGGTGCCGCTCGCCATTCCCTATGTGGCGGGCCCCTCGGCCCTCGCCACCGAGCTGGTGTTGATGAGCCGCGAGCCCGGCCGCTGGCCGGAGTGGCTGGGAGCCGTGCTCCTGGCCTGGCTGGCCTCGAGCGCCATCCTCTACTTCGCGAGCGCCATGCGCCGCTTCTTGGGCGAACGCGGGCTGATCGCCCTCGAGCGCCTGATGGGCATGGTGCTGGTGACGGTGGCGGTGCAGATGCTGATGACCGGCATCCGCCAGTTCCTCGCCCAGCCCTGAATCGCTGGCGACTTTCCTCGCTCCCTGAACCTCCGTGCCACGAAAGGGAACATACTTAGTTCGATGTTTCTCTACCCTGGGAGGATGCCTACCATGAGCCGTGGTCGTTCCTTCATCCTGTCGAGCCTCGCCCTACTCCTGCTTGCCCCCTTGCCGGCGGCCGGCGAGCCCACCAGCTTCCATCTGATGCAGATCGAGCAGGTGATCGGTGGCGTCTGCGGCGACACCGGCGCTCAGGTAGTCCAGCTGCGGATGCGCACCCTGGGCCAGAACCTCGTTTCCGGCCGGAAGCTCATCGCCTACGACGCCACCGGCAGCAACCCGATCACCTTGATCACCTTCCCCTCGAACGTCAGCGTGAGCAACGCCGGCTCGCGCATCCTGGTGGCGAGCGCCAAGGCCGCCACCGCACTGCCCAACCGCGATTTCGTGATGACCGCCACGATCCCGGCCTCCTACCTTGCGGCCGGGCGGCTGGCCTTCGACGACGGCGCCGGCACCATCTACTGGTCGGTCTCCTGGGGCGGCGCGGCCTACACCGGCGCGAACTCCGGCAGCTTCTCGAACGACGCCGACGGCATCTTCGGCCCCGCCTTCGCCACGCGGCTGCCCTCCTCCACCTCGAACGCCCTGTTCTTCGACGGCGTCGCCTCGGACATGAGCACCAACAACGCCGCGGACTACGCTCTCACCCCCGGCCCGGCCGGCTTCACCAACAACGCCGGCACCGCCATGGCCCTCCCGGATTGCTTCTTCGGCGACGACTTCGAGACCGGCGGCACTTCCCTCTGGCCGGCCGTGGTGCCGTAGAGGCCGGGGCTCCGTGCTACCCTGGGCGAGGCGCAGCCCTCGCCCTCGCGGAGACCCGATCGGTGCTCTTCGAACCCCGGCCCCAAGCTCCTCCCGAGACTCCGGCCCCCGAGCCCGCTGCCGGCACACCGGCTGTGACTCCCGCCGGGGAGGGCTCCTACGCCGACTGCGAGCGCCGCTACTCCGGGCCGGCCGCGAGCCTCTCCACCCTCCACAAGGTGCTGCTCTGGCTGCGGCTCCGCCGCGAAGGCTCCCGCTCCAGGCGGTAAGCGCCCACGCGGGCGAAGCCTGCGCATCGGCCAGCACGCCGACTCCGCTCTGACCGGGCCCTGAGCGCCGCCGGAGGGGCGGCAGCACTCTCGGGTATCCTTGCCGCCGAGCGACCCGAGAGGAGAAGCCCGTGGGGATCGACCGCCGGCGTTTTCTGTCCACCCTGCCCGCCCTGGGCGCTGCAGCTGCCCTGCCCGAGGCGCTGGAAGCTGTCGAAAGCGCCCCCGCGGCGGTGACTCCCGAGGCCCTCGCTGCGAGCGAGCGGCTGCTCGGCCTGGAGTTTTCCGAGGCAGACCATCAGCTGGCCCTGAAGGGGGTGGCGGAGAACCTCGAGGACTACCGCAAGATCCGCGAGGTGGCGCTGCCGAACTCGGTGGCCCCGGCCCTGGTGTTCGACCCGCTGCCACAGGGCTTCGCGGTGCCCCAGGGGGAGATCCACGCCACGCTCGCCGCGGCGCCGGCCAGCCGACCGGCGAGCGACGACGAGCTGGCCTTCGCCTCGGTGGCCACGCTCTCCCGGCTGCTGGCGGCGGGCAAGGTCTCCTGCCGCGAGCTCACCGAGCTCTATCTCTCGCGCCTGGAACGCTACGACCCGCTACTGCACTGCGTGATCACCCTCACCCGGGAGCGCGCTCTCGCCGAGGCCGAGCGGGCCGATCGTGAGCGCCGGGAGGGGCGCCTCTGCGGGCCGCTCCACGGCATCCCCTGGGGGGCCAAGGACTTGCTCGCCGCCCGCGGCTACCGCACCACCTGGGGCGCCGAGCCCTACCAGGATCAGATGCCCGCCGAGGACGCCACCGTGGTGGCCCGCCTCGCCGGGGCCGGCGCCGTGCTTCTCGCCAAGCTCTCGCTCGGGGCCTTGGCCTGGGGGGATGTCTGGTTCGGCGGCAAGACTCGCAACCCCTGGCTGCCCGAGCAGGGCTCGAGCGGCTCCTCGGCGGGCTCAGCCGCCGCCACCGCCGCCGGCCTGGTGGCCTTCGCCCTCGGCTCGGAGACCTACGGCTCGATCGTCTCGCCGTCCAGCCGCTGCGGCACCACCGGCCTGCGGCCTACGTTCGGGCGCGTGAGCCGGGCGGGAGCCATGGCCCTCTCCTGGTCGATGGACAAGCTCGGGCCGATCGCCCGCAGCGTGGAGGATTGCGCGCTGATCTTCGCGGCCATCGCCGGGCCGGATGGCCTCGATCGCCCGGTCTACGGCGCGCCGTTTCGCTGGCCTCTCGCCGTGGAGCCCGGGCGGCTGCGCCTGGGTTACGTGCGCTCGCTCTTCGAGGCGAAGCCCGGGGAAGGCGGAGAGGAAAGCCACGCCAACGACCTCGCCACGCTGCGCCAGCTCGAGGCGATGGGCTTCACCCTGGTGCCGATCGAGCTGCCTCAGGACCTGCCGATCGGCCCGCTCTCGGTTCTGCTCAACGCCGAGGCCGCCGCGGCCTTCGACGACCTCACTCGCAGCGGGAGGGACGACCTGCTCACCCGCCAGGAGGAGCAGGCCTGGCCCAACGTGTTCCGCCTCTCGCGGCTGATTCCCGCCGTGGAGTACCTCCAGGCCAATCGGGTGCGGACCCTGCTGATCGCCCGCATGGCCGAGCTGATGCAGACGGTCGACGCCTACTTGGCCCCCTCCTTCGGCGGCGAGAACCTGCTGCTCACCAACCTGACCGGCCACCCGGCGGTGGTGCTGCCGAACGGCTTCCGCAAGGACGGCACTCCCACTTCGATCACCTTCACGGGCCGGCTGTTCGAGGAAGACCGGCTGCTCGCCGTGGCGATGGCCTACCAGCAGGCGACCGATTTCCACCTCCGCCATCCCGACCTCGAGGCAGCCCGCACTCCTGCGGCCCCTGTCTCACCGAAAGCTGAAAAAACCTAGAGCCAAGAGCTCATCCAGCGCCCGTCTCGCTTCGTAGTTTCGCTGACAGACGACAACGGGCGACCCCGGCGGAGCGCCTCCCTCAGTCGGCCAGATGGGCCGGCCTGGGCGGGGCCTGCTCGGGCGAAGGATCCACTCGCAATCCCGGCCAGCTCCGCGGGTCGCCCACCACCTGGAGGGATCGAGGCCCGTGCCTACCTTGAAGAAGCTCTGCCTGCTCGCCCTGCTCAGCCTCCTCGGCCTGCCGGATCGGCCGGCTCGAGCTCAAACCATCACCCTTCCCACCAACGCCGACGCCGGAATCCGCGCCGGCAACGCCAACAAGAACCTCGGCTCGGATTCGACGCTGCGGGTGCGCGGCGGCGGCCAGAACCGGGCGCTGGTCTCCTTCGACTCCGCCGCCGTAGCAGCCGCCGTGGCCGGCGGCTCGCTGGTGGAGGCCCGCCTGGACCTCTACCTCCAGGGCAACGGCGGCGGCTGGGGCCCCACCGGCCGCGACGTCGACCTCCACGCCCTGACCGCTCCCTGGCAGGAGCGGGCCGTGACCTGGAATTGCGCCGTCGACAGCCAGCCTGGCAACTCCCGCCCGGACTGCAACCCCACCTGGGACGGCGGCAGCTTCGAGGAGCAGCCGAGCGACTCGCTCACCCTCGCCCAGAGCTCGGCCGGCTGGATCTCCTTCGACGTCACCGGCGACGTGGCGAGCGCCCTCGAGAATGGTGGGCCGCTCTCCTTCCTGCTCAAGCTGGCGGATGAGACCGGCGGTGGCAGCGCCGACTTCACCTCTCGCGAGGGCTACGCCGGCCGGGCTCCCCGCCTGGTGATCCTGGCCGAGAGCCCCAGCCAGGACGCGGTGCCGCCCTCGCTCGCGATCACCGAGCCAAGTTCGGGCTTCGTGGTGAACCAGCCCTCGCCGCCGGTGGCCGTGGCCTTCCGCGACGGCGGCAGCGGCATCGACCCGGCGAGCTTGCTCATCACCGTGGACGCCGTGCCGCTTTCAGGCTGCACCGTGACGGCTCAGGGTGCGAGCTGCCCCACGCCCATCCTGGCGGCGGGCAGCCATGCCCTGGCCGCCACCGTGGCGGACCGCGCCGGCAACCGCGCCAACGCCAGTCGTGGCTTCAACCTGCTGCTCGGGCCGGGATTGCAGACCGTGAGCTTCCCGGTGGTGGCGGACACCGAGATCCGCCGCAGCCAGAAGAACCGCGGCTATGGCTTCGAACCGCGGCTGTCGCTGAAGCAGGCCGGGCCGGCGCGGGACCTCTTGCGGGTGAACCTCGCCGAGGTGGTCTCGGTGGTGGGCCAGGGCACGCTGCGCTCGGCGAGCCTGGACCTTTCGCTGGTCGACAACCGCGGTGGCTGGGGCCGCAACGGCCGCCTGGTGGACCTGCATCGAATCACCGCCGACTGGAGCGAGAGCGAGGCCACCTGGAGCTGCGCCTTCGACAGCAACCTCGGCAACAACCGGCCGGATTGCTCTCCGACCTGGAACGGCGGCAGCTACCTCGCCACCCCGGTGGCTTCGCTGCAGCTCTCGAACGCCTCGAGCGGCCGGATCTCCTTCGACGTCCAGGCCGAGGTGGCCCGCCTGCTGGCCGGCGAGCGTTCTTTCGGCTGGCTGGTGAAGAAGCGCGAGGAAGGCCGGGGGGGCTCGGCGAGCTTCGCCTCCCGGCAGGGAGCGAGCGGCAGCGCTCCGGCGCTGACCGTGATCTTCGACCTGCCCCCGGCCGGTGGCGACACCACCCCGCCCACGATCACCGCCACGGCCGCCCCGCCGCCCAACGCCGCGGGCTGGAACCGCTCGGACGTCACCGTCACCTTCCTCTGCAGCGACAGCGGCAGCGGCATCGCCTCCTGCCCGGCCAGCCGGATCGTCGGCACCGAGGGAGCGGCCCAGCTGGTGACCGGCACCGCCACCGACAACGCCGGCAACCAGGCCGTGGCCACCGTGCTGCTCAACCTGGACCGCACTCCGCCGAGCCTCGCGCCGGAGCTGCCGCGGGGCGCTCTCAGCCAGGCCCAGACGGTGCTCACCGGCATCGTGCGGGACTCCCTCTCGGGCGTGGCCGCCGCCAGCTGCAACGGCATTCCAGCAACGCTCTCGGGCGAGAGCTTCGCCTGTCCGCTCACCCTCGCGGCCGGGGCGAACTCGATCGCCCTCGCCGCCGTCGACGTGGCCGGCAACGTGGCCACTCGCACGGTGACCCTCACCTACCAGCCGGATACCAGCGCGCCCAGTCTGGCCTTCAGCGAGCCCGCCGCCGGCGGCTTCGTGGCCACGCTGACGCCTTCGATCCAGGTCTCGTGGAGCGACGACCAGGGCGTGGACCCGCAGAGCCTGCGCTTCGACGTCAGCGGCCGCCCGCTTGCGGTCGCCTGCGAATACGCCGAGTCCTCCGCCCGCTGCCTGCCCACAAGCCCTCTGGCCGACGGGCCGATCACTCTCTCTGCCGGCGTGAGCGACCTCTCCGGCAACCTGGGTAGTGCCACGGTGCGCTTCGCGATCGACTCCGTGGGCACCCGGGTGGCCTTCACCCAGCCGGCGAACCAGACCGTGGTGGCGGGCGAGCAGGTGGCTGTCGCCGGCACCGCGGCCCTGGATGTCGTGGCCGTGGAGGTGAACGGCGTGCCGGCCCAGCTCGCCGGCGGCTCCTTCTCCGCCACCGTGCCCCTGCGTGAGGGCGGCAACCTGCTCGTCGCCCTCGCCCGCAAGGCC
>CALMKX010000116.1 GCA_937867335.1 uncultured Acidobacteriota bacterium | reverse complement strand
TGCTCGGCATGGGCGACATGCTCTACATGGCCGGCGGCGGCCGCATCCAGCGCGTGCACGGGCCGTTCGTCTCCGACGACGAGGTGGAGAAGATCGTGCGTCACCTCAAGACGCAAGGCGCGCCGGAATATCTCGACGCCATCACGGCGGACGACGAGGAAGACGACGACGACCAGCCCTCGCGTGGCGGTGGCGGCGGCGGCAATTTCGACGATTCCGAGGATCCCTACGATCAGGCCGTTGCAGTCGTCCTGCGCGACGGCAAGGCGTCGACCAGCTATATCCAGCGCCGGCTCGGCGTCGGCTACAACAAGGCGGCGTCGATCATCGAGCGCATGGAGCAGGAGGGAATCGTCGGCCCGGCCAATCATGCCGGAAAGCGCGAGATCCTCGTGCCGACCGATCAGGACAAGATGTAGGTCCAGCAGTCCGGCCTTGAACGGGCCAAAGTTCGGCCTAACTGGAGGGGTAGGGGACGTATCGTTCAGGAGAACGAATCGCCGGCCCGGAAGTGGATGTTTTTTGAAATGACGAACAGGGAAAAACCCATTGCCAGCACGCGTCGCGCGGCTCTGGCGATAGCCTTCGCCGGAGCGGCTTTCGCCGTCGTGGGCGGATCGCCCGGCTCCGCGCGGGCCGAAGCGACGCAGACCGTCCAGCAGATCGCCGAGCACTTCGGCTCGATCCGCACGATGAGCGGCGATTTCGTGCAGTTCGGGCCGCGCGGCGAGCAGACCGGCGGCAAGTTCTACATTCAGCGTCCCGGCAAGATCCGCTTCAACTACGATGCGCCGTCCAACTACCGCGTCATCGCGGACGGCAAGTCAGTGGTGATCGAGAATATGAAGCTGCGCACCTCGGACCTCTATCCGCTGTCGAAGACGCCGCTGAAGCTGTTGCTGGACGACACGATCGACCTCACCGGCGGCCGCGTCAAAAGCGTCAAGGAAGAGGACGATTTGACGACCATCCAGCTGGCCGACAAATCCGTGTTCGGCAATTCGACCATCACCATGAAGTTCAATCCGCAGACCAGCGAATTGCTGGAATGGACGATCACCGACGCCAAGGGCAAGGATACGACTGTGATGATCTCGAACGTCCAGAACGGCGTGAAGCTCGACCAGTCGATGTTCGAGATCAACTACCAGCGCAATCGCGAGATCAACCAGAAGCAGAGCCAGAAATAGCGCGAGCCCCGCTTGCGACCAGATCCCGCATGACTTTCACCCTTGCCACCTGGAACATCAATTCGGTCCGCCTCAGGATGCCGCTGGTCGAGCGATTCCTGCGGTCTTACCAGCCTGACGTGCTCTGCCTGCAGGAAACCAAGTGCCCGCAGGGCCAGTTTCCCTCCGCGGCGATCCGCGAGGCGGGCTACGAGCACATCGCCGAGTTTCGGGGCGACGCGCGGTTCTCGACCTGGCTCACGCGGATCGCAATCAACGAGGCGCTCCAAGTGATGCGGCGAGACCGTAGGCTCGAAAGCGTCGATCCGGCTCTCGAACCGGCCTTCGAGGAAGCGGGGCTGCGGCCAAGACCCGCGCAGCGCTGGTGCGACGATCCCGAGTCGATCTACTCGCGAACGGAGTGCCTGGCGCTGGTGGAGCGCGAACTCGCGGCATTGCCCGCGGTCCACCGGCTCCCCGTTGTCTTGCGGGACATGCAGGGACTCTCCGGCGAGGAGACGGCCGAGCTCCTCGACCAGCAGGCCGAGGGACCAGAAATCCGCCACCAGGTGGTGGATCGCCACCACCAAGAAGGTCTCCCGGCCGCCTTGCTCGAGGCTGCGCTCCACCAGTGCCATCCGCAGCAGTGGGCCGCGTTCGAGGTCGAAAGGCCGGAAGGCTTCGTGCTGCAGGGCCGCGCGCAGCTCGGCAGGGCTCGCCTCGGCGAGCGAGCGCTCGACGAACTCCGGCTCCAGCCAGCTCCACACCCGCTGCCGAGGCTCGCCCCCGGAGAGGCCGAAGGTGGTGCGCAGCGCCCCATGGCGAGCCACCAGCCAGCGTAGCGCTCCGCGGAGCCGCTCCGGTTCCAGAGGGGATAGCAGCCGCCCGGCGGCGGCGATCACCGACGCCGGATTGCCCGGCTCCAGCTGCTCCACCACCCAGAGGCCGCTCTGGCCCCAGGACAGCGGCAGCTCCTCGAAGCTCGGCTCGGTCACGGTGAGCCACCCGCCACGGCTTCCCGTTCGAAGGCGAAGAAGGGCTCCGCGAGACCCGTGATGCGCTGGCCGGGCGGCACGAAGGCGGGCAGGCTCTCCCAGCGCGGGCCGTCCTGGCCGGGTTCATAGCCCAGCTCGGCTAGGAGCCGCGCCGAGAAGCCAGGCAGGATGGGCGCCGCGGCGAGGGCGAGAGTCTTCGCCGCCAGCAGCTCGAGGGCGATCGAAGTGCGGCGCTCCTCGAAGCGGCCGGCGATGCCCTGCCAGTGGCGCTCGGCGCTGGCGAACCGGCGGCTGCGCCGCACCAGCTCCGACAGCCCCCGAGCCGCCCGCTGGGGCGAGAAGCCCGCGGCCTCGTAGCAGCCGGCGAGCTCCGCCACGGTGGCTTCGAGGTCCTGGTAGAAGCGCTGGTGGTCCTCGCTCCAGGCGCCGGCCGAGGGCACCACGCCGGCGAACTCCGAGCGCAGCCTCTCCCCCAGCTCGAGCAGCCAGCCGTTCCAGCCTTCGACCAGCTCGCGCTCCACGGTGGCCTCGAGGTCCACGAAGCGGAAATTGCTCTGCACCCGCTCCGGCCCGTCCCAGGCGAGGTAGAAGCGCGCCACATCCGGCGCCACCCGCGCCAGCAGCTGCTGGCCCCACATCGCATGGTTCCTGCTGGTGGAGAACTTGGAGCCCTCGTAGCGATAGAACTCGTTGACCACGAAAGCCGAAGGCAGGCGCAGAGCCGGGTCGAGGGCGCGGAAGATCACCGGGAAGAGCACCGAGTGGTAGTAGCCGTTGTCGAAGCCGAAGAACTGCACGAGTTCGGTGCCGGCATCGGTGAGCAGATCCCGCCAGCTCTCCCGGCTGCCGCGGGCCTCGAGCAGTTCCTGGATGGCGGCGAGGTAGCCCGGGGCCATCTCGAACCAGACGTAGATCTTCTGCTCGGCGAAGCGCTCGATCGGCACCGGGATGCCCCAGCTGCCGAGCTGGCTCACCGCGATCTCCGGCAAGCCCGCCTCGAGCATGCGCTCGCCGAGGCTGGCGAGGTGCGGGTTCATGCTGGCGCTCGCCAGCACCTCGCGCACCGTCGCCTCGTGGGGCGCGAGCGGCAGATAGAGCCGCTCGAGAGGCCGGGCCACCGGCTCGCCGCCACAGCTGCGGCAGCGCGGCTCGAGAATCTCCACGCAATCATTCGGCCGGCCGCATTCCTCGCAGGCGTTGCCGTCGCAGCCAGCGCCGCAGAACGGGCAGCGGCCCCGCACATGGGCCTCGAAGAGGAAGCGCTGGCAGCTCTCGCAGTAAAGCGTGGGCGCCTCCCGGGCGACGATCGACCCGCTCTGCCACAGGCGCAGGAAAACCTCCTGGGTGAGCGAGACATGGTGGGCCGAGCGCGAGGGCTGGGCGAACAGATCGGGCTCGATCTCCATGCCCGCGAGGGTGGCCGCCATGGCCCGGCCGAAGCGCTCGGCCACCTCGGTGTTGCCGAGCCCCTGCTGGCGAGCCTTGAGCTCGACGTAGGTCTGGTGGTCGTCGACGCCCGAGAGGTAGAGCGCCTCGACGCCCCTCATCTTCAGGTAACGACGATGGATGTCCGCTCCCAGGTAGGGGCCCGAGAGGTGGCCCACGTGGAGGTCCCCGTTGGGCGTGGGCGGAGTGGCGGTGAGCAGCACCCGGCGCGCTCGAGGCTCCGCGGCGAGTCGGCTCCGGTTGGCGCCGAAGGCTTCCGGCAGCTGCTCCCACACCAGGGCCAGGAAGTGCAGCTCCTCGGTCTCCGAGAGGTTCGCGAGCTCGTGATCTTCGAAGGGGCCCATGGCCACCGCCTCGCCGGGCCCGAGTTCCTGACTCTCCGCTTCCACCCGCATCGAGCCGCGGCCCTGGAGAATGAGGAAGACCTCGTGCTCGTGGTGGCGGTGAACCCGGGCCCTGCCGCCAGGCGGCACCCGGCACCAGGAGGGATAGAAGGGGGCCTGCTCGGCCACCTCGGCCGGCAGCAGCCCCTGGCAGAGGATGTCGTAGGCGGAATGCCACTGCTCGGCACTGAGCTTCAACGTTCGCATGGGCAGAACCTCCAGGGCGAGCGCATCGTGAAAGTTGAGGAACCCGGCAAGGGCGGTCAGGGCTCCTGGAGGGCGGCGGCGAACGCCGGTTCCGCCGTGGCCACCGCCTGGAGGATCTCCGCCGAGCGCACCGCCAGGGTGGACAACAGGGTGTCGGAAAGGCCGTGGGTGCGCTCGTTCGAGCCCTGGAGAAACACGCCGGGCACCAGCTCCGGCCGGGCGTCCACCCGGAAGTTGCGCAGCACCCGGTAGGCACCGGTCTCGTCGAGCAGCAGATACGGCCGCAGCTCCTCGAGCAGGGCCGGGCGCTGGCAGCGCTCGAAGCCGGTGGCGAGGATCACAGCGTCCGACTGCAGCCGCTGTTCTTGCTCCTCGAAACCGCCGCGGAGCCGCGTGGTCACCCCCTCCGGCCCCTCTTCGAGGCTCAAGAGCTCGCAGAGGTTCAAGATGCGCCCCCGCTGCCTTCCGGCCACTTCCTGCTCGTAGAGCTCCTCGTAGAGCTCGGCGATCAGGTCCGTGTCCACCGCCGAGTAGTTGGTGTCGAGGTGCATGGCGAGGAGCATTCGCCGGCGGGCCGGCGACAGGCCGTAGAAGCGGTCCACCATCTCCGGGAAGAAGATCTCGTTGACGAAGTGGCTGTCGTCCGCCGGCTTCAAGGCCAGCCGGCGGAAGGCGAGGGTCACCGTCGCCTGGGGATACTGGTGCAGGAGGTATTGGAAGACCTCGGCGGCCGTCTGCCCCGAGCCCACCACCACGAAGCGGTGGGGGGCCTGGCGATCCGGGAAGCGGGCCGGCACCGCCTCGAGGAAGTCCTGGGCGTGGAACACCCGCCCGTCCGGGCTCAGCTGGACCCCCGGGGGCAGCACGGGCTGCCCGCCGAGCGCCAGCACCACGTTGCGGGTGAGAAGCCGCGCCCATTCGCCGGTCGCGCGGTCCTCGAGCTCCACTTCGAGCAGCGGCACCGTGCCCGAGGCCCCTGCGCGGCCCGGCCGGATGGCCCGCACCCGCGCGCCGTAGCGCACGTAATCCCTGAGCTCCCCGGCGACCCAGCGGTAATAGTCGTTGAACTCCTGCCGCGTGGGAAAGAAAGTGCGCCGATTGATAAAGCGGTCCAGCCGCTTCTTGTGCTGAAGGTAGCAAAGAAAGGAAAAACGGCTGCACGGATTGCGCAGAGTCACCAGATCCTTGAGAAAGGAAAGCTGCACCCGCGCTCCGGGCAGCATCATCCCGGGATGCCAGGCGAACTCCTCCTTCTGCTCGAGAAAGAGCGTGGGCCCTTTCGTTCCGAGCGAAGCCGGCCCCTGTTCGTGGAGGGCCGCGGCCAGGGCCAAGTTCGAAGGGCCGAATCCGACTCCAATCAGGCCGTAAATCTTTGCTTCCGCATTGTTCATGGTTTCGCCCCGGCTGGCTCCTGAACGATCGAATTGAAGGGAGCGCCCGCGCCCGGCGGCGCGAACGGTGATTCGGGCTCGCTCATAGGCAGTCTCCAGCGGCATGGTTCATGCGCTGAACCAGCCACCACCCGCCCATGCTGCGCAACGGTTCCACTGGCATTCGAAAAGGTGAAGGCAAAGCGAGTTGGTCCCGCAGCAGGGCCGAGTCCTCGCCGAGGGCGAGCTCGGCGAGCAGCCGGCCCACGATGGCGCCCTGGGCAATGCCGGCGCCGGTGAAGCCGCCGGCCAGGAAAAGCCCCGGCTCGAGCTCGCCGAAGGTATAGAGACGAGTTCGAGAAGTGCCCATCAGCCCGCTCCAGGTGGACTCGAAGCCCACCTCGGCCAGGCTCGGGAAGCGTGCCAGAAGCGCCCTGCGATGCTCGCGGCGCGCCTTCTCCAGCACCGCTTCCGGAAGCCTGAGCCCCCGTGTGTAGTGCACTGTGTTGCGGATCAGCAGGCGCCCGTCGCGCAGGCGACGGACGGTGGAGCCCATGGGATCCATCGCCAGGATGCCCCACTCGCGCTCGCCACCGATCGACGCCTGCTCCGCTTCGCTCAGCGGTCGAGTGAAGCTGCCGAAGGTGAAGACCGGAAAAATCTGCCGCGCGCCGAAGCCCAGCGCCTGCGAGTAGCCGTTGGCGGTCACAAAGAGCTTGTCCGCGACGAGGCGCCCCCCCGGTGTGGTGAGCTCGAAACTCGCTCCGCGCTCGATCGCGAGCACCGGCGAGCACTCGTAGAGATCGACCGCCGGCGGCAGCGCCGCCGCGAGGCCCCGGACCAGGCGTCCCGGATGGATCAAGATCGAGCCGGGCAGCCTCACGGCGGCTTGATAGAACTCCGAGCCGATCACCTGAGAGAGCTCGGCGGAGTCGAGCCAGCGATAGGCGATCTCGAAATCCTCGAGCAGGCGTGGCCAGCTCGACAGGAAGCGCATGCCTCGAGGCCCGCGGGCGGCGCGCATCCAGCCCGTCTCGTCCCACCAGCAATCGATGCCGAGTTCGGCCACCAGCCGGCGCAGCTCCGCGATACCGGCACGCGCCACCCGCACGTAGCGGGCGCGGTCCTCGGCGTCGAGCGCCGCGGTGAAATCCACCAGATCGACCACGAAGCCAGAGGCGCGGCCCGAAGCGCCGGTTCCCGCTCGCTGGGCGTCCACCACGGCGATTCGCCAGCCCGGCCGCAGCTCATGGAGCCGCCGGGCGAGGGCCAGGCCGGTGAAGCCGGCGCCCACCACGGCACAGTCCACACGAACCTTGCCGGCGAGCGCTCGATACGCCCCGGGAGGCTCGAGCCACCTGAGCCACCCACTGCGACCGTCGTCGACCGGCAAGGCTCGGGGTTCTACTCGCCACCGGTGTCCGTTCGAAGACCATTTCGCCGAGATCCTTCCCTCCAGGCGAGCAGCCGCGAGCATCTTCATGAAGTGAGATCTCCTGCCCAACTCGGTTTGGAAAGGTTCTACCTTCGTTCGGAGCGATAACCCGGACAAGCTCCGCAGAACCCAATATCAGTCTAGCCGAAGGATAAAAAACTTGGCAAGTCGTATATGTGCATGTGAACTCTGGTTTTCTATAACACTGCCTCACGAGACTCGCAAGACCTGCGGTGTGAGTTCTCATAACGCAGGACTTGCCCAGTTGAGAGGACCGCACTTTCCCCTGCCGAAAGGTGGAATAGAAAGCTCAACAAGTCGGCTCTTACCTACTCGATCCAGCGCTCTGCGAGCGATCGGTAGCACACCGAAGCGACGGTGTGGCTGCACGAACAACCCTCCGCGCGCTTCTTTCAGTGCGGATCGAAGGGCGAACGCTCGACCCAGAAACTGCACAATTGCCGGCGCTCAGCAGACGCCCGAGTGCAGCTTGCGAGTCTCTTTGCTGGGACGATTGAAAAAACGTTGCGAAAGGTGAGGAAGGGCTCTCCCGCCCCCGTCTGTCGCGGGAACGGGAGAGCCGCGCGGCTCAATAGCTGACCTTCAGCTGATACGTGGTGCGGGTGGAGGAGAACCGGTAGACGCGCACGTAGACGGTGACGGCGCTCGCCCCGGAGTTGGTCCACGACGCTTGATCCGGCGTGGTGCCGCCGTTCAAGGAGCTCGCCACGGCGCTGCCGGTGGTCGAGTTGTAAAGGTACAAATCGTAGTCCACCGAGAGGCCGTTGAGCAGGCCGGTGACCGTCTTGCCGGCCGGCAGGCTCAGGCTGAAGTAATCGTTCTGGCCGGTCGAGGTGTCGTTCAGGAAAGTTCCGGAGACCTGGCTGCAGCTGCCGGAAAGTGCCTGAGGCGCTGTGCGGCTGTTGTTCGGCTCCACTTCGGTGACGTTGGTGCAGGCGGTGCAGGCCGAGGTGGTGGCCTGGGCCTGGGCGGAATTGCCCGAGCTGCAGCTACCGTTGCTGGCCGTGACCACATAGAAGTAGGTTGTGCCGCAGGAAGCGCTGGTGTCCGAGAACGAGGTGCCGGTGGCGGTGCCCACGGAGGTGTAAGGACCGCCGCTGGTGGTCGAGCGCAGTACGCTGTAGGAGGTGGCGCCGGCCGAGGCCGTCCAGGAGAGGTTCACCTGGGTCTGCCCGGCGGCGGTGGCGGTGAGGCCGGTGGGCGCGGCCGGCGGCGTGCAGCCGCCCCCACCGCTGTCGAGGCCGGCGATCGAGACCGCCCCGGTGCCGCCTGCATCCAGCCAGTTGGAAAGGCGGGTGCTGCTGGTGCCGCCACCGGTCCAGGACACGCTGAAGCGGCCGTAGTAATCGGAGAGATTGTTGCCGGTGGCCCCGCACGAGGAGGGTCCGCCGTGCAGCTGGCCGATGAACCGGCCGGCCGAGTTGTACAGCGGCGAGCCGGAAGAGCCCGGCTCGGTGACGCCCGGCACAGTGAAGGGTCCCGGGGGATCGGTGGCCCAATGGGCCCAGACGTGGGTGCCGTCCCCCGGCGAGGTGGTGCCGTTGTAGCTGGTGGTGGCGGTGTTGGTGATCGAGTAGGTGATCCGCTTTTCATCCGTATTGGGATGATGGATGGTGGCGCAGGGAACCGAGGCGGTGCAGGTGAAATCGCCGGCCGAGCGGTCCCAGCCGGCCCAGAAGTGGTTGTAGGCGGCCACCGGCGGATCGTCGAGCTCCACCAGGGTGAAGTCCGAAGCGGCCGAGCTGGCGCGGAAGAACGAGCCGGTGTGGAACTGCGTCAGGGTGCCGTCGCCCGCCTGGCCGCTCTGGGCGCTGCCGGGGGTGCGGCAGAAGGAGTTCTGGTAGTTCCAGTAGGCCACCAGGGAGGCGGCGTTCGCCGAAGTGATGCCGCAGTGGTTGGCGGTGATGAAGTACATCTTGCGGTCGCCGGCGGTGTCGTTGAGCAGCGAGCCGGTGCAGAACGTCGAGCCGCCGGTGGAGATCACCGCCACCGAGCGCATCTCCTCGCGCCAGGTGTCGCCGGCACCCAGGCATTCGACGTCCATGTTGCAGCTGCCGGAGTAGATGTAGTCCGTGGCCGGCTGGGTGCCGAAGCCGCGATAGCCCTGGTTGATCCAGCCGAGCTCGAGCACCACGGCCGAGGCCTGGAGTCGCGGCACCGTGAGCTCCACGATCAGGTCGTTCCCGCGCAGAACCGGCGTCCACAGCTGGCCGTGGGCCTCGTTGTCCGCGGCCGTGAACCGGGGCAGCGCCTCCGAGCCGTCGGTCGAGTAGATCGCCAGCTGGCCGCCCGGAGGCATCTGGTAGCGGGTGAAGCCGAGGTTGAGCGAAGTGGTGCCGCTCGCCGCCACGATGCGCAGGCGCCAGAGCCGGCGGCCATCCGGCAGGGTTTCCCAGGTGCCCTGGGTGGCCGGGGTGATCGACACCCGCTCCGGCACGGCGAAGCGGGGCGGCAGGCCCAGCTCGTCCCGGGCGGCGTCCTCGGCGCCCAGGGTTACGAGATCGAGGGCCGGCGGCGACACCACCGCCACCTGGTTCACCTCGAGCACCGAAGAAGGAAGAGCGCCGGCCTTGCCGGGAACCGCGGCAACGCCGGCCAAGAGCAACAGCCACACAAGCTTCTGCCTCATGAGCGGAAAACCTCCCTGGAAGCTTCGCCATCGCGAGGATCGCGAGGAGTCTCTACCTGGCAGGGTGTCGCCGCGGCGGAGCCAGTGACAGGGCTCCGGTTCCGGGCTCAGCCCCGGGGCGGCGCGGCGGCTCGAGCGAGCGAATCTAGCGGCCGTCGAGGGCGGTGACGACCTGGCGGAAGACGTCCGGAACGAGGTCGGTGTAGTGGCTGGCACCCGGGGTTTCGAGGTAGGTGATGTGCTCGAAGCCCTGGGCCCGGAGCTCGCGGGCCACCGCCTTGGTCTGGGCGCGGTTGAAGTCCACCTCGCCGGTCAAGAGCACGAAGCGGTGGTGCTGCCGGAGCTCGCTGAGCGCAGCCTTCGGCGGCTCGTGGAAGGCGGCCGGCCAACTGGCGCCCGGGCGGTCCGAAACCGGCAGGGCGCGGTAGATGTCCACCCCGCGCATGCAGAACGTGCCCCGCACGGCATCCGGGTAGAGGAAGGCGAGGGTGGAGGCGGTGCGGCCTCCCCCCGAATAGCCCCCCACGTAGATCCGGCCGGGGTCGAGCGGATACAGCTTGGGCAGGTTGGCCAGGGCGTCGAGGGCGAGGCCCACGCGGGTCCATTTCGGTCGCACGTTGCCGCTCTGGTTGGCCCCCACCCAGATCAGGTTGGCCTCCTCGAGCACCGGCAGCAGCTCGGGCCAAACCAGGCCGCCGTCCTCGTCCGGGCTGATCCACACCAGAAGGCCCGGCGGCTTCTCCGGCCGATAGCTGGCCGGCACCACCACCGAAAAGCTCTCCTTGGCGAGATCGTAGTGCCCGCCGGTGGGGTCCACCCGCTCGATGTCGGCGAGCGAGAGGCCCCAGCGCCGGGCCACTTCCTCGACTTCCGAGCCCGGATAGCGCTCGGTGAAGACGACGCGGTAGGCGCCCACCCGCCCGGCGCGGGCCGGCTCGGGGGGCGGTGGGGGTGGGGCCTCCGGCTGCGCTCGCCGAGCCGGCATGGGCAGCTCGGCCTCGAGAGTGTCCGGCCCTTCGCGATCCAGCCGCGCCAGCCATTCGGCCGCGGCCGCCTCCTGGCCCGCCTGAGCGGCCACCAGAGGCAACAGCTTGCGGCTCTCGGCGTCCTGAGGCTCGGCGAGGAGGGCCCGCTTCAGCACCTCCACGGCCGCCGCCGGCTGGCCTTCGAGGAAGTGGCAGCGGGCGATGGCGCGGTAGATCTGGGGCTTCTCCTCCCGCGACAGATAGCGCACCGCGCGCTGGTATTCCCCCCGGGCCGCCGCGGCCTTGCCTTCGGCGAGCAGGCTATTGCCCTTCTCCAGCCACATCCGGACGGTGTTGGTGTTGCCGCCCTCCACGCCCCCCGGCGAGACCTCGCTGTTCGGCCGCATGGCCACCGCCAGGGGGGCCGGAGGCGCTCCGGAGGGCACGTCCACCCAGCCGTGGGCGGTGATGTAGCCGGGAGTCACGATGGTGAGGTTCCAGCGCCCGGGGCCGACGCCCACCACCCGGAAGCGGCCGTCCTTGCCGGTGGTGCCGGTGAGGGGCCGGGACTTCGGCGAGGCCTGGGCGGAGAGGGTGACGCGCGCCCCCACCAGAGGCGCGTCCTTTTCGTCCACCACTCGTCCCGAGACCGCGCTCAGGGCTGGCTCGTTGGCGGGGCCGTCGTCCTGGGCGAGGGCCGGGAGGCCTGGGCCCGCGAGCAGGAGCAGCAACGCCAGCAGCGGGCCGCCGCCAGAGCGGAAGGGGGCGCAAGCGGCTTCCAGGGCCCCCGGGCGGTTCTTGCGCATGCCCGGTATACGGCCAAGAGGGGCGCGAGTTCGCGGGCCCTCGCAGGAGCACCCCGAGCCGCCTCGACGGGCGACTTGCCGCCGAGCGCCCATCAGCGCTAGAACTCCCTTCTGGGAGCCCGACCCGAAGGGAGGAGCGACGCCGCCGAGGAGCGAGGTCGACCCGGATCGATGCCGAATCGCGAACAGCCGCCCAGCCAGGAACCGCCGGCCGAGGCTCGCAGAGCCCTCGCGGTGCCAGGCCTCCGGAGCGAGGCGGCCGGCACCTGGCGCTCTCAGGCCCGCACTCTGCTGGCCGGCCTGCGCTCCCGGCTGAGGCGCAGGGCGACGATTCTCGAGCGCCGCGGCGAGCTCTGGCTCGCCTACGAGGCGAAACCCCCGGTGTTCCTCCGGGCCTACCAGGCCTACTGCCGCGAGCGGATCGCCGAGCGGCTGGAGGCCCTCGGCGCGCGGCTCAACGTGAGCTTCGGCGATGCCCGGGCGGAGTTCGGCAACTCCCTGCCCACGCTCCGGGTGGGTTTCCAGACCGAGCACACCCTGGTGCGCTCGGGGGGCCGCGACAGCGCGGCAGCTCTGCCGGGGCGGATTCCGATCGGTCCCGGGCCCGAGTGCTATCAGGTGCGGGTAGCGCGGCTGGCCCGCCTGCTGCGCCTAGACCTGGTGGTGGACTACAGCCGACCCAACCTGGTGAATGTGGCCACCACTCCCGAGCTCGCCGGCTACCTCGAGAAGACAGTGCACGTGGCCCCCCTCCTCGACCCTCCCGACTTCGGCTCCGAAGCCCGCGCCACGCCGCTGATCACTCTTTTCGGGGACCTCGACCAGCCGCGCCGCCGCCGCTTCTTCGAGCAAGCCCGGAGGGCCGGCCTGCCGCTGGTGAACATCAAGGGCTGCTTCGACCGCCAGGCGCTCCGCAACCTCTACCACTCGACTCGAGTGCTGGTGAATGTGCACCAGACCGATCACCACGACACCCTCGAGGAGCTGCGGGTGCTGCCGGCCCTGCTCTCGGGCGTGGTGGTAGTGAGCGAGGAAGCGCCCCTGCGACAACACATCCCCTACGCGCCGTTCCTGCTCTGGTCGAGCTACGAGAACCTTGTCGACACCGCTCGCCGCGCCCTCGAGCACCACGGCGAGCACTACCGGCGCCTGTTCGGTGGAGCCGAGCTCGGTTGCTTGCTCGCGAGCCTCGAGAGGCAGAACCGCGACAACCTCGACCGGGCGCTCGCGAAAGCCCTGGAGCGGAAGGCCCGAGGCCGTCGAGCCTGAGGCCCCGCCCGCCGGGGCGGCGCTGGGCTCCGGCCCCTTCGTGCTAGCCTCCGGGTGATGCACATCCTGGGGCGAAGGCTGGTGGGTTTCTGGGCCCTGGCCGTGGTGGCCGCCACTCTGCCGGTGGAAGTCAGCCGGGGCGGCCGAGCCTGCCACTGCACCCACGCTTCGGCCTGCGCTCGCCCGATGCCCGCCGGCGCTGCCCAACCTCACCGCGGCGGCGCAAGCTGCCACGGGATGGCCGGAACGGAGGTGCCGGCTGTCGGCTGCGCCCTCACCTCGGCCTGCTGCCAGAACCACACGCGAGAATGGGCCGGCGACTCCACGCCTGCCGTGGCGACCGGCCTCACCCTCCTGGCCGAGGCAGAGCGACCGGAGCTCCTGGCAGCACCCGAAACAGCTGCTCCCCGCTGGCGCACCACTCCTCCCCCCACCCCACCACCCCGCCTGCCCCTCGGCGCCTGAGCCCTTGCCGGAAAGCCGGAGCCTTGCGGCCCCGCTTTCCATCGATGGAGCTTCGGGCTCCCCGGTTCGGCCCTGATTCGGCCGGAGAGCCTTTGCCGAGAAAGGAATTTCCATGCTTCGCCACAGGCTTGGCGGCTGGCTCCTGGGACTGGCCCTGCTGGCCGCTCCCGCGAGCGCCTGCGACCTCTGTTCTCTGTTCACCAACTTCGATACCCAGGAGACCCAGCCCGGCTGGTATGCCGGCCTCTCCGAGCAGTACAGTGACTTCTCCACCCTGCGCGATGACGGCGACAAGGTGGCCAATCCGGGGGATGAATCCGTCTCGAGCTCGATCTCCCAGGTGCTGGCCGGCTATCAGTTCAACCGTCGCTGGGGCGTGCAGCTCAACGTGCCCCTGATCGACCGCTCCTTCCACCGCCTGGAGGGCGAGAACCTTTCGAGCGGCAGCGAATCCGGGCTGGGGGATGTCTCGGCCGTGGTGCATTGGCGGGCCTTCGAGCGGTTCGGCGAGGGCACCACCTACGCGCTGAGCCTGCTCGGCGGCGTGAAGCTGCCCACCGGAGACTCCGACCGCCTGGCCGAGGAGCTCGAGGAGGACCACGCCGGGGCCCATGAGGCCGAGCATGCCAGTGGCGTCCACGGCCACGACCTCGCCCTCGGCAGCGGCTCGGTGGACGGCATCCTGGGCAGCTCGGGCTTCGTGGGCCGCGGCCGCTTCTTCGTCGCCTTCGAGCTGCAGTACGCCCTGCGCCGAGAGGGAGACTTCCAGTACCGCTATGCCAACGACCTCTCCTGGAGCCTCTCCCCTTCCTGGTTCGTGTGGCTCCAGCACGGCCGCGCTCTCTCCTTGGGCGTGGAGGCGTTCGGCGAGAAGAAGGGGCAGGACGAGCTCGACGGCGTGAAGGCCGAAGATACCGGCCTCGACGCCGTCTACCTCGGCCCCAGCCTCACCTACTCCCAAGGCGGGCGTTTCTACGGCCAGCTGGCGGTGGACTTCCCCGTGCGCCAGAAAACCACGGCCTTGCAGATCGTTCCTGACACCCGCGCCCGCCTGGGCGGCACTTGGCGTTTCTAGGAGGGAAGCCATGAACCTGCCCCGAGTAAGAACGGCGCTGCTGCTGGCGGCTGCCTGCTGGGTTGCCCAAGGCTGCAATTCCAGCGCTTCGCCGCAAGAGATCGCCTCGGGGCAGCGGCTCTACCTCACCAACGGCTGTGCCGCCTGCCACGGCCCGAGCGGCCGAGGAGACGGGCCGGTGGCCGCCACCCTGGCGATGCCGCCCCGCAACTTCCTCGACCCTGCCTCCTTCCGCTTCGGCTACACCCAGGAGTCGATCGCCTGGGTGATCGCAACGGGCACGGCCACGGCCGGCGGTGCCATGCCCGCGTATCCGTTCCTTTCCCAAAAAGATCGCCGCCTGGTGGCGGCCTATATCCTTTCGCTCGGCTCGGGCGATTCCTGCTCGAGCCCGCCTGGAAAATCCCCATGACAAGACTCCTCACCGCAGCCTCTCTCGGCCTGGCGCTGCTCGCCGGCCCGAGCGTTCTCGCCCACCACACCGGCCAAGGCATCACGGCGGCTGACGCCTGGGTTCGGGAATCGATCCCCGGACAGGACGTGAGCGCCGCCTACTTCACCCTCACGAGCGACGACCACGAGGCCGACGCCCTCCTCGCCGTCTCCTGCAGCTGCGCCAAGACGGCCGAGCTCCATCGCATGGTGACCGTCGACGAGCAGATGAGAATGGAGAAGGTGGAGCGCATCCCGATCCCGGCCGGAGCCCAGGTGAAGCTCGAGCCGGGGGGCTATCACGTGATGCTCTTCGGCCTGGCGAAGCCGCTCTCGGCTGGCCAGAGGGTGGAACTGGTGCTCCAGTTCGAAACCGGCAAGCGCACCGTCCAGGCCACGGTACGGGCTCCCGAGGCGAACGCTCATGGCCACCATCATTGAGCGACGGTCCGTTCTCGCCCTGAGGGCCCTCGCCTGGCTCGGCCTGGCCCTCGGCTGCCAGAAGGCCCAGCCGGCCGAGGACTTCGCCCCCCTCGAGCTCGGCGGCGAGATCCGCCTCACCGCCTCGACCGGCCTGCCTTTCGCCCTGAGCAGTCTGCGCGGCAAGGCGGTGCTGCTGTTCTTCGGCTACACCGCCTGCCCGGATGTCTGCCCCACCACCCTCTCCCGGCTCGCCCAGGTCCACGCGCGCCTGGTCGAGGAGGGGGTCGCGGATCGCCTGGAGATCGTCTTCGTTTCGGTGGACCCGGAGCGGGACACTCCGGCGCGCCTGGCCGAGTACCTAGGCTATTTCCATCTGCCGACCGTGGGGCTCACCGGCACGGTCGCCGAGGTGAGCGAGGTGGCCCGCCGCTACGGGGCGAGCTTCGAGCGAGTGGAGGCGAAGTCCGCCGGCGGCTACCTGATGAACCACTCCACCTATCTGTACTTGATCGACCCTCTCGGGCGGGTACGCCACCTCTTCCGCCACGAGGATGGGCCGGAGCGGATCGCCGAGGGCGTGGAACGGGTGCTGGCCGAGGACTGCTGCCAGCCACCGGCCGACCGGAAGGCCCAAGCCCCCTGATGCGACTTCGCCACGGTGGCCCCGGAGAGCGGATCGTCTCCGGGGTCGCCGCGGCTCCCCTCAGCCTCCCACCAACTCGGCCAGCCGGCTGCGGGCCACGGAGATCATCGCCAGGTCGGCCGAGCCCACGGCCTTGAGCTCGGAGATCCGCTCATGGCAGCGGCGCACGCTCTCCTCGCGCCCCTCGGCCCAGCTGTCGATGGCGCTCCTGGCGCCGCCACTGTCGGCAGTGCCGGCCACCACCTGGGCGGTGAGCCGGCTCTGCTGGCGGAACAGCTCCTCGGCGAGCTCGGCGCGTACCTCACGCTGCCACGGCGTGTCCGCCGGCAGCTTCTCGGTCTGCTCGCGCAGCCAGTCGAAGCCGAAGCGGGCGCCGGCATGGTAGAAGACCTGCCCCACCTCTTCGACCGGTCGCTGGCGCTCGCCGGCGATCTCGGCGATATCGAGCGCCGAGGCCAGGAAGTCCAGGCTGGCCACCCGGGTGGCCAGGTCTTCCGGCACCCCGGCCCGCACCATGCGGCGCTCCTTTCGCTTCCAGGCGGTGACGTCCGAGGAAGGCAGGATCTGCTCGGCATTCTCCGCCAGGGCGTGGATCGAGGTGCGCAGGGCCGTGGCAGTCAGGCCGATCTCGCGGAATCGGCGGCGCAGCAGCCAGAGCGTGGCCCGCTCGATCAGCTCCTTGCTGGCGAGGATCATGGCGCTTTGCACATCCGCCGGCACCTGGGTGTCGAGCGCCTCGATCTGGGCCCACAGCGGCCGCAGCTCGAAGGCGTCGCGCACCACCACATAGGCCCGGGCGACGTCCGCCGCCGAGGCGCCGCTCGCCGTCTTCATGCGGATGACGAAGGTGGGGCCCACGCGGTTCACCATGCTGTTGGTGACGTGGGTGGCGGTGATCTCCCGGCGCAGCCGGTGGCGATGGATGGCCTCGCCGAAGCCATCGCGGAGCGGCTTCGGGAAGTAGACCACCAGGTCCTCGGCCACCAGCGCATCGTCCGGCAGGTCGGAGCCCAGCAATTCGTCGTAGAGGGTGATCTTGCTGTAGGCGAGGAGCACGGCGAGTTCGGGGCGGGTGAGTCCCTGGTTGCTCGCCTGGCGATCGGCCAGGGTGTCGTCGTCCGGTAGGGCCTCCTGCTTGCGATCGAGCTTGCCGGCGCGTTCGAGCTCGCGGATCATCCGCGCCTGGCGGTCGAGCCCGGCCGCCCCCTGGGCCTGGGCCACGGTGATCGCCTGGGTCTGCTGGTAGTTGTCGCGCAGCACCAGTTCGGCCACCTCGTCGGTCATGCTCTCGAGCAGCTGGTCCCGCTGCTTCAAGGTGAGGTCGCCGTTGCCCACCACCTCGTTCAAGAGGATCTTGATGTTGACCTCGTGGTCCGAGCAGTCCACGCCGCCCGAGTTGTCGATGGCATCGGTATTGAGCCGCCCGCCGCGGAGCGCGAATTCCACCCGCGCTCGCTGGGTCATGCCGAGGTTCGCACCCTCGCCGATCACCTTCGCCCGCAGCTCGGTGGCGTCGATGCGCAGGCTGTCGTTGGCGTGGTCCTTGGCCTGCTCGTGGCTTTCGGTGGAGGCCTTGACGTAGGTGCCGATGCCGCCCAGCCAGAGCAGGTCGACGCTCGCCCGCAGCAGGCCCTGGATCAGCTCGTCCGGAGCGATCGGCCCGGCTTTCAAGCCGAGCACTTCGGCGGCCTCGGGGGAGAGCTCGAGGCTGCGCGCCTTGCGATCGAAGACGCCACCGCCCTGGGAGATCTTCGCCGGGTCGTAGTCCATCCAGGTCGAGCGGGGCAGGTCGAACAGGCGCTGGCGCTCCTCGAAGCTCGCGGCCGGGTCCGGGTCGGGGTCGAGGAAGATGTGCAGGTGGTTGAAGGCGGCGAGCAGCCGGGTATGGTGCGAGCGCAGCAGGCCGTTGCCGAAGACGTCTCCGGACATGTCCCCAACGCCCACCACGGTGAAATCCTGGCTCTGGGTGTCCTTGCCCATCTCGCGGAAGTGGCGTTTCACCGACTCCCAGGCACCGCGGGAGGTGATCGCCATCTTCTTGTGGTCGTAGCCCGCCGAGCCGCCGGAGGCGAAGGCGTCCCGCAGCCAGAAGGAATACTCGGCCGAGAGACCGTTGGCGATGTCCGAGAAGGTGGCGGTACCCTTGTCCGCCGCCACCACCAGGTAGGGGTCTCCTTCATCGCGGCGCACCACCCGCGGCGGCGGCACGATCTCGTTGCCCCGGTAGTTGTCGGTGATGTCGAGCAGGCCGCGTACCAGCATCTTGTAGCAGGCCACGCCCTCTTCCTGGAACGCCTGGCGGTCGGCCGGCGGCCGCTTCACCACGAAGCCGCCCTTGGCGCCCACCGGCACGATCACCGCGTTCTTCACCATCTGGGTCTTCATCAAGTCGAGGATCTCGGTGCGGAAATCTTCCGGCCGGTCGGACCAGCGGATGCCACCCCGGGCCACCTTGCCGCCCCGCAGGTGGATGGCCTCCACCCGCGGCGAATAGACCCAGATCTCGTAGAGCGGTCGAGGCGAGGGCAGGCCTACCAGCTCGTGGGAGTTGAGCTTGAAGGAGAGGTAAGGCTTCGGGCCGCCGCCTTCTCCTTGCTGGAAGTAGTTGGTGCGCAGGGTGGACTGCAGAGCGTTCGAGAACCGGCGCAGCACGCGGTCCTCCTCGGCGTTGGCCACCCGGTTCATCGCCTCGGCGAGCTGCTCCTGGATCCCCGCCACCTGGGCCCCGCGGTCGCCCGCAAGGTCCGGGTCGAAGCTCGCCCGGAAGAGCTCTACCAAGAGGCGAGCCACCGGGGCGTTGCGAGTCAGGGTCTGGATCATGTACTCCTGGCCGAAGGGGATTCGGGCCTGGCGCAGGTACTTCAAGTAGGCCCGTAGGATCGCCACCTCTCGCCATGACAGCCGTGCCGCGAGCACCAGGCGGTTGAGGCCGTCGCTCTCGGCCTCGCCGGAACGCACCCGGGCGAAGGTCTCCTGCAGGCCGTCGCGCACGTCGGCAGGGTCGAAGTCGCTGCCGTCGAGAGAGACCAGGTCGAAGTCCCGCACCCACACCACCCGCCCTCCCGGCGGCTGCACCTGGTAAGGCTGCTCGGCCACCACCTTGAAGCCGAGGTTCTCGAACAGCGGCACCACTTCTGAGAGCGGTAGCGGGTCGTCGGCGTCGTAGACCTTGAAGCGGGCCCGGTTGCGGGCCATGCCCACCGGCCGGTAGAGGTGCAACGAGAGGCCACCGGAGGCCAGCACCTCCTCGATGCGCTCGAGGTCGAAGCTCGCCTGCTCCGGGCGGTTGGCCACCTGGTAGGCGATCGGGAAGGCACCGCTGAACTTGCGCAGCAGCTCGCCGGCCCGCTCCTCGCTCTCCTTGGCCCGCAGCACCTCGGCCAGGCTATCGCTCCAGCCGCGCACGTTCTCGGCCAGGGTGGCCTCGATGTCGCGGGGGTTGTAGGCCGGCACTTTGCCCGGGGTCACGGAAAGGAAGAACTGGATCCGCGCCAGCGGCTCCACGCCCACCTGGGTGTAGACCGCCCCGATCTTGCCGTCGAAGGCCCGCTCGAGGATGCCCTCTATGCGCTCGCGTAGATCCGTGGAGTAGCGATCCCTGGGCACGAAGACCATGCAGGCGATGAAGCGCTCGAAGGTGTCCTTGCGGATGAACACCGCCAGGCGCCGGCGCTCCTGGAGCTGCAGGATGCCCATCGCGGTGTCGTAGAGCTCGCCGGGGGAGATCTGGAAAAGCTCGTCCCTGGGGAAGGTCTCGAGGATGTGCGCCAGGGCCTTGGCGTCGTGGCCCTTGGGGCGGAAGCCGGCGCGCTGCATCACCAACTTCACCTTGCGGCGCAGCAGCGGAATCTCCTCGGCCAGCTCGCGGTAGGCCAGGGAGGTGAAGAGGCCCTGGAAGCGGTGCTCTCCCACCACTTTGCCGGCGGCGTCGAAGCGCTTGATGCCGATGTAGTCCATGTGCGCCGGGCGGTGCACCTGGGAGGGCCGGTTGGTTTTGGTGACGAACACCAGCTCCGGCCGGCGGGCGAAGGCGCTCATCTCTGGCGTGAGCTCGCGCGAGCGGGTGGAAGACAGACGCAGCTCGTCGCGCAGGATGCCGAGGCCGGAGCCGTCCACCGCCCGGAGCACCTCGCCCCGCTCCCCGGGCACCAGCTCGTAGTCCCGGAAGCCCAGGAAGGTGATGTGGTCGTCCACCAGCCACTCGAGGAAGGCCACCGTCTCGTCCAGCTCCTCCTGGGCCACCCCGGGCGGCAACGGGCGGTCCCGGAGCTCATCGAGGATCGACTGCAGGCGGTTGGTCATGGGAATCCAGTCGTCCACCGCCGCCCGCACCGTGGCGAGCACGTGCAGCAGCTCCTGGCGCAGGCTCTCCCGCTCGGCCGCGGTGCCGATGCGATCGATCTCGAAGTGCATCAGAGACTCGACCGGCACCTCGTCGGCCGTGGGAGCCGCCTCGTCCACCACCCCCACCACCTCTCCGGCGGCGTTGCGCTCCACCCGCACCACGGGGTGGATCACCAGCCGCACCTCGAAGCCCTGGCGGTGGAGCTCGGCGGTCACCGAGTCCACCAGGAAGGGGCGGTCGGTGTTGACCATCTCCACCACCGTGTGGCGGCAGGTCCAGCCGTCGTTCTCGAGCTCGGGGTTGAACACCCGGACGAGGATCTCGTCCGGCTGCCGGGTCCGGGCCAGCATCCACAGCGAGAGGGCGCCGCCCACCAGATCCTGGGTGCTGCGGCTGCGCAGGTCGTCTACCGCCACCCCGGCGTAGTAGCGCCGGGTGAAGGCCTCCGCCGCCTGCCCCGCCGGCCCGCCCAGCCGCTCGCGAACTTCGTTGGCAACTTTGTCCAGCACATCCGACTTCCGCAGATCATCGGTCGAAGCCATGGCTCTCCTCGCAAGGCCTATCGAGACGCGGCGAACCGCCCCTTTTCCGAGCAGGATTAGCCTATCCCAGACCGCCTGAGCCTGAGCCAGATCGAACGGGTGGGCGAACCGAGGCGGCGGGTGACGGAGCCATGGCGGCACCACCCTCAAGCCACCGCAAAGGCCTCGATCTCGAGCAGCCACCGCTCGTCGAAGATGCCGGTGATGATCACCGTCAGGGCCGGGCAGTGGCTCCCCAGCACCTCCGCCCTCAGCTCCCCGTTGGCCTCTGCATAGTCCCGAGAAGAGAGGAAGATCGTCACCTTGACCAGGTTCTCGACCGACATCGAAGCCGCATCGAGCTGGGCCAGCAGATTCGCCCACGCCAGCCGCGCCTGCCCCCGGAAGTCCGCCGGCACCTCACCATCCCGAGACTCCGGCACCTGCCCGCTGACAAAGAGCAACCGCCGGGCCCCCGCCACTTCGAAAGCCTGCGAATACCCCCCAACCGGGGCGGGCGCTGCTGCCGAATTGATCGACCGACCGGTCATCACTCGAGGTCTCCTTGGAAGTCACTGCAAGAGCTGCCTGCGCGAAAGCACGGCGCCGCCCGAGTCCCGGAAGCCCCGGCACAGCATAGCCTCCGCCGCCGATCTCTCGGGTGGGCTTCTGGGGATGCGCACCATGCCGCTTCTCGCCATTCTCCGTCGGTTTGCGAGAATCTGCGACCCTTTTCCGTCTCCTATAGGTAGCGCGGGGTGCTTCCACTTCCGTGCTCACGCCACCTGATGGAGGGTGCCATGAAGCTGGACTCTGTACGGTCGCTGAAGCAAGAACTCATTGCCCGGGGTGAACTCAGTTCGTTCCCCTTGAGCGCCGCCAGCGCGAAGGCCGGTTCCGCCACGCCTTCGGCGCTACCGAACTCGCAACCGGTGAGTCCTCTTGCGATCGGAGTCAGCGGCAGCGACGGCGACTACCGGCTGGCGATTCGGGTCTTCGCCTTGACGCCGGGAATCCAGGCCACACTGGACAGGATCTCGGAAGCCGCGGCAGGAGAGGTCGGAATCCAGCTCGTAGGCTCCGTGGTGAAACAGCAACCCTGGCATCAGCAGCAGAACCGGCCACTGCGGATCGGCGGCTCCGTTGGATTCGTGCCCGCGGGATACACGATGGCAGGGACGCTCGGCGCTTTCGTCCTTTCTGCGAACGGCGACGGCTTCATGATCTTGTCGAACAACCACGTTCTCGCCGACGAGAACCGGCTGCCGATCGGGAGCGACATCGTGCAGCAGGGGACCCTGGATGGCGGGCAAGCCCCGGTGGACGTCGTCGCCGAACTCCACAGCTTCGTTCCGCTCTACGCCAACCGGCTGAATCTCGTCGATGCGGCGGTCGCCCGACTGGCCAACGGGGCCCTGGCGCAGCCGGGTCTCCTGACCGACCTCGGCCAGCTTGGAGGCGTTCGCGAGACCCCGCTCACGGACCTGGAACCCGTTTTCAAGATCGGCCGAACTACAGGCCGCAGAAAGGGGCGAATCAGTGCTTTCGAGCTCGATGGCGTCCGCGTGCGTTACGACATGGGCCATCTCGTGTTCAACGACCAGATCGAGATCGAGCCGGATCCCGAAGAGGGTGGACCCTTCAGCCTGGGCGGAGATAGCGGATCCCTCATCGTGGACCAAGACCTTCGAGCCGTCGGCCTCCTCTTCGCCGGCAACGACTTCGACAAGACCTACGCCAATCCGATCGGCCCTGTGCTCTCGGCCCTTCAGGTGACTCTGGCCTGAGCCCTGCAGCGGCAGTGCTAGACTGAAGGCACCATGGCAAGCACTCTTCTGGATCTGGAACGCGCGCGGCGAGCCAAGGAGAAGGGGAAGCAGCTTCTCGGCTCGCTTGCGAGCTTCAGCGGCATCGGGCTCACGCAGCGGGAAGGACACTACGCTGTGAAGGTCAACTTCGAAACAGAGCCGGACAACGAGGCAGCGATCCCTCAGGAGATCGACGGCGTACCGGTGGTGTTCGAGGTCGTCGGGCAGATTCGGCGCCAGTAGCGACCCGGCGCCACATAGCTTCAGCGTTCGAAGCTCTACCGAACGCAGGGACTTGCAACCAGAAACAGTGGCCGGGTCTCCGCGCCGGCCACCACCCGTCTTTCTCAACTCACTCCCAACAACAACTCGCGGCCGGCCGGCAGCGGGAGCAGGCCCCAGAGCCGGCCTCGCCGCCTACGGCAGATCGTCCCCCGGGTCGAGCGGGTCGGTGCCGTCGACTTTCACTTCCTTGCCATCGCTGGCACCGCCGCCGTCGGTGTCGGGTTGGTTGGGGTTGGTGCCGTTCACCCGCTCCTCCCAGTTGGCCAGGCCGTCGTGGTCGTCGTCCGGGTTGGCCAGGCGGAACAGCACCCGGGTTTCGAAGGTCGTGACGTCCTCCTCGCCCCAGCTGACCGCGAGCTCCACTCCGCGCCAGCTCAACGGGGCCTGGCGACCGGCATCCACGCGGAAGGGCGCGCCGTCGGCGATCGGCTGGATGGGCACGGCGAGAGTGCCGGCCTGGCTCCAGGCCGCGGCGACCAGCCTGCCCAGGCCACCCACTTCGGAGGCTTGCTCGAAGAAGCTCACTCCCAGGGAACCGTCCGCCGCCACCACTGCCGTGGGGTTGCAGGAGAAGCGGCCGTCGTCCGCCGAAAGGATCGCGGGCCCCAGGTTGACGATCAACGCCGGACTGGCGGCGTCGCCGTTCTGGTCGTCCAGGCTCGGATCGAGGCCGAGCGAGAAGACCTCCCTCGCTCCTGCGCTGCCCACGTTCTGGTAGACGGCCGAGAGCTCCTGGTTGGCGTCGAAGCCGAGCGAGGCATAGCCGAGCGCCCCGGCTCCGGCCACCAGCCGCGTCGGAGCGATGCGCACGTCGCCGGTCGCCCCGTCGAGCATCGCATAGTAGAGGCCGGTCTCGGTTCCGAGGGTACCGGTCCAGGCGATGTGGGGGTTGCCCGCCGAGTCCACGGCCACCGCCGGCTGGATCCCGCCGTTGGCCTGGAATTCCGGCCCCTGGGCCACGATCTGCGAGAACAGCAGGGAGCCCCCGAGCGAATTCACCTTGGTGTAGAAGATGTGGTCGAACGTCACCCGGCCGAAGTCCGGGCCGGCCTCGAGGTAGCGGTCCACCCACACCACGTGCAAGTCCCCGTTGCCGTCCACCGCGAAACGGGGCGACCGGCTCTCGTGGAAATCCGGGTCCGAGAGCAACGCCGGCGGAGCCAGTTCGAGCGTGCCCGGATCGGCCGCCGAACCGTCCTGGTCGTCCAGAGCCGGATCGAGCACCAGCAGATAGACCTCGATGCCCTGGTCTCGGCTGGAGTTGAACACCACCTCCACCCTTCCGGCGGCGCCGATCGCGAGCGAGGGGGAAGCCACCTCGGAGCAGTCGAAAGTCAACGGCGTCGCGGCGATCAACGTCGCCCCCGAGGGCGCGCGCAGGCTGTAGTAGAGCTCGGAGCAGAAGTCGTCCGGGGAGTAGCTCGCCCACACCAGGTGGAGGTTGCCGCTCGAGTCCACCACGCTGGCAGCACCCTGGTTCACGCTGGAGCCAAGCGCGGTGAGCTCGACGGCGGGGCGGTCGTCCGCCGGCTGGTTGGGATCGCTGCCGTCGAAGTACTCGCCACCGTCGCCCCGGCCGCCGCCGTCGCTGTCGAAAGTGGAGCCCGAGCTGCCCAGCGTCGCCTCGAAGCCGTCCGAGAGGAAGTCGCCGTCGGTGTCGGCGGCGATGGGGCTGGTGCCAGCCGCCACCTCGGCGCCGTCGAGCAGGCCGTCGCCGTCGCTGTCGGCCAGCGTGGGGTCGGAGCCGAGCTGGTACTCCTGGCCGCCGGTGAGGCCATCCCCGTCGAGGTCGGCGGTGCCGTCGGCCGGGTCGCTCGGAGCCAGGCCGTGGGCCACTTCGTAGCCGTCCGGCAGGCCGTCGCTGTCGGTGTCCTCGCGGGTCGGGCTCGAGCCGTACTGATTCACCTCATCGCCGTCGGCCAGGCCATCTCGATCGCTGTCGCGGTCGTTCGGCGAGCTCGAGAGGCTGTGCACCTCGGTACCGTCCGAGAGGCCGTCGCCGTCGGTGTCGGCACGCAGCGGATCGCTGCCGGCCGCCTGCTCCTCGAGGTTGTTGAGGCCATCGCCGTCGCCGTCGGCGAGCTCCTCGCCCGCCTGGTGGGGATCGAAGCCGTAGCGCACCTCGAAGCCGTCCGAGAGGCCATCGTTGTCGGTATCCGGATCGTCGAGAGCGAGACCGGCGGCCACTTCCTCGGCATCCCCCAGGCCGTCGCCGTCGCGGTCCGGGTTGACCACGAAGAAGGAGATCACGCCGTCGCCGGCGGTACTGCGGTCGTTGAACATCAAGTACATCGAGGGCTGCCGGTAGGCCACCGCGGCGCCGTTGCGCCCGGGGATGATCACGCTTTGGTTCTCGGTGACCGCCTGTCGCGGCAGCAGGGTGAGGCCGAGAGGCGTCGCCCCGCGGGCGAAGAGGTCCCCAAACGAGCCGAACGAGTAGCCCTCGTAGTAGGTGAAGAAGGGGTTGCCGTCGCGGTCGAAGGCCGCCCTCGGCACCAGCGAATGGATGCCATCCGGGAAGGTGAGGAAGTGCGGCGTGACGGTGAAGATCTGCGCCGGCACGGCCGGGCTGCCGTCGCGGTCGTCGAGGCCCGGGTCGAGCTGGAGGGAGAAGACCTCGGCGGCCTCGTTGGCGTAGTCCTGATACACCAGGCTCACTTTGCCGTCCCGCGCCAGGCCCAGGCTGGGGTTGGCCGGGGACACCGCCGCGCCGCTCAGCAAATCGGTGGCGTCGATGCGCACGGCGCCGTCGGCTGGAGCCAGCTCGAGGTAGAACAGCTTCGCCCCGTTGCCGCCGTAGCCGCCGTCGGTCGCCACCACGTGGACGCCCAGAGTGTCGGCCGCGATGGCCATGCGGGCGCCGGTATCACCGTTGCTGTTGATCTTGGTGACATAGATCCGGGAGCTGTCGGCGAGCAAGCGATCGCGCACCCGCTCTTCCCCGTTGGCGCCGAGCTGCAGATAGTGCAATCCGGGCTGGGCCTCGCCGAGGGAGCGGCGGACGAGGGTGGGCGTCACCGGCAGCCGCTGCTCGGCCGGGGTCTCCACTTCCAGCTGCTGCAGCCAGATCACGTGCACCCGGTCGGCCGGGTCCAGAGCCATCCGGGCTTCGGAGATCGAGGTCCGTTCGAGACCCTGCGAGGGAGCCGCGAGAACCAGCGGGGCGACCACTTCGAGGCTACCCAGATCGGCCGGCGAGCCGTCCTGGTCGTCCCGGCTGGGATCGAGCACCGAGTAGACCACACCGCGGGCGGGGTCGTTCCACAGCAGGTGGACTCGGCCGCTCGAGTCGACCGCCAAGCTGAGGTCGTCGTTGTTGCTGCAGCTGTCGAGAATCGGCGTCTCGCCGATCAGCTTCTCGCCCCCCGGGGTGAGCAGGGCGTAGTACACCGAGCAGGCGAAGCTCCAGGCGGCGTGCACGCGGCCGGCGGCGTCGAGGGCCAGGGCCGGGTCGAAGGCGCTCGACTGCTCGTTCACCTGCACCCGGTGGCGGTCGTCGCCCGGGTCGAGTGGGTTGGTGCCGTCGAAGAGCACCTCCACGCCATCCCCGCGGCCACCGCCGTCGGTGTCGCGCACCAGGGGCAGGGTGTGGTGGATGTCCACCTCGGCGCCGTCGGCGAGGCCGTCCAAGTCACTGTCCGGCAGAGTGGGGTCGGTGCCCAGGGCCAGCTCACGACCGTTGGCCAGGGCATCGTGGTCGAAGTCCTCGAGGGCGTCGCCCTCGCCGTCGCCGTCGGTGTCCGGGTTGAAGCGGTCGAGATCGAGCCGCACTTCGACCGCATCGGGCAGGCCATCGCCGTCGCTGTCGAGGTCCGGCGGAATCGAGAAGAAGCTGCCGTTGGGGGCGACGTCGATCTGCGTCGGCGCGAAGTCGTTGTAGATCGCCACGGCCAAGTTGAGCTGGATGTCGCCGCCCAGCCGGGCGAGCGGCACCGTGAGCGTGAACGAGGTCGGGCTGCTGGCGTCGGGGAACCAGCTGATCGGAGTCTCGCCGTCCGCGGCCCGGCCGCGGACGATGGCCAGCTCGAGCTCGCTGCCGAGGCCGGTCGTGCCGTAGGGCGAACGGGCGTCGATCGGCGAGGCGGTGCCGGTGGCCGGGTTCTGGTCGAGGTCGAAGCTGAGCAGCGCCGAGGTGCGGGAGACGATCATCGGGTCGCCCACCTCGACGGTGATCCGCACATTGGCGCCGTCGGGATCCACCACCACCGAGCGGATATCGAAGTCCGGCCCCGCGAAGTCCTGCTGGTCGCCCTGCGGGTCGGTGAAGGTGAAGTCGTCCCGCACCACCACGT
Source organism: uncultured Acidobacteriota bacterium (assembly GCA_937867335.1). Taxonomy (GTDB): domain Bacteria; phylum Acidobacteriota; class Thermoanaerobaculia; order Multivoradales; family SZUA-115; genus JAXLQX01. The sequence goes on along the minus strand of CALMKX010000116.1, from coordinate 9,586 downwards.
TGCCCACTGCGGTGGTGCCTCCCGGCACCGGCGCGAACGGCGCCGAGCGGCCGAAGAGCAGGCCCGTGGGCAGGTTCTTGCTGGCCAGGACCACGATCGCCCCGCGCACCGTGGGCACGCTCGGGATGCTGAAGTTGCCGCTGGCGTCGGAGACCGAAGTGAAGGTGTCGAAGACGCTCACCGCCACACCCTCGACCGGCACTCCCTGGGTGTCCACCACCCGGCCGGTGACGGTGGTCAGCGGATCAGCCACCACCGGATAGCTGCGCGAGGCGGTGCTCTGGGCGCCACGGTCGTCGGTCGCCACCACCTCGGCGAGCGTGGAGCTCGCTCCGGTGGGCACCGTGAAGGTGAAGCGATAGGGCGGAGCCGTCGCCGTGGCGAGCAGCGCGCCATCGAGCCGGAAGGCCACGGAAGCCACCGCGCCGTCGTCGCTGGCGCTGGCCTCGAGGGTGGCCGAAGTGCCCTCTTGCAGCTGCGTACCTTCCGCCGGGCTCAGGATCGCCACCTGCGGCGCCTGGTTGTCTCGTACCTCGAGGGTGATCTCCGGGGAGTCCGTGCTGTTGCCGGCGGTGTCCACGGCCCGGGCCAGCAGCCGGTAGGTGCCGGCGGCGAGGCCGGAAAGGCGCGCCTGGTAGGGAGCCGAGGTATCGCTCGAGAGGGCCTGGCCGTCGACCGAGAAGCTCACCGAGCGCACGGCGAGGTTGTCCCTGGCTGTGGCCGCGAGCACCTGAGCCTCCCCGGCATAGATCACGGTGCCGGCGGCCGGCGCGGTGAGGGCCACCACCGGCGGCTCGGAGTCGCCCGAAATCAACGAGGTCGGCAGGGCCGCGAGCTGGGGCACCACGGAAAGGCTGGCATCGCTCCGGTTGGCGGCCACCAGGTCGGGAAGGCCGTCGCCATCGGCATCGCCGACAAGCGCCGCTAAGGTCCCCGGAGCGGCGGCGAAGCGCCCGGACTCGGTGAAGTTGCCGGCGCCGTCGCCGACCAGCACGGTGACGTCGCCGCTGTCGCGGCTCGCCACCAGGAGGTCCGGGAGCCCGTCGCCGTTGGCATCGCCGGTCGAAACCGACCGCGGCGCCGTGGGCAGGGCGATCTCCGCCCCTCCACCGCCGCCGCTGGTTCGAGCGGTGAGGAAGCTTCCCGTGCCGTTGCCCAGGAGCACCGTGAGACTGCGGCTGCCGGCATTGGCCACGGCGAGGTCCAGATGGCCGTCGCCGTCGAGGTCGGCAAGGAGCAAAGAGGTGGGGCCCGTGCCGGCCGCCACCACCACCGGCGCGGCGAAAGTGCCGTCGCCGTTCGAGTGCAGCAGGGCCACTCCGGCCGCAACGGTGACCGCGAGGTCGTCGTTGCCGTCGCCGTCGAGATCTCCGGCCGCGATGTCCGTCGGGGCGGCGCCGAGAGGGAGCCGCTGAACGGGCTCGAAGCCGCCGGTGAGGCGACCCAGGAGCAGCGAGACGTCGTTGCCCACGGTGCTCGTGGTGGCGGCATCCACCACACCGTCGCCGTCGAAGTCTCCGGCCGCGAGCGCCACCGGCTCGGAGCCCACGCTCACCGCACCCAGGTTCACGAAGCCGCCATCCGGCTGGCCGGCGAAGCGGGTGACGGAGTTGTTGACGGAGTTGGCCACCAGGGCGTCGCGGATGCCGTCGGAGTCGAAGTCAACCCAGGCGAAGTCCACCGCCGGCCCGCTCTGGAAGGTCTGTCGGCCGTAGCTGCCATCCGGGTTGGCCAGGAACGACACCAGGCCGAAGGCACTGAAGGCGCCGTCCGAAGCGAACAGCAGGTCGAGCTGGGGATCCGCATTCATCCGGCCGGCGGCGAGCGCAGTAGGGCCGCCCACCTGGGTGAGCCGGTTCTGGTCGAAGAAGGAGCGCAGCCCGGAGCCATAGGTGAGCGTCAACGAGTCCGCGGGATCGGCCTGGGCGCTGGCCAGGTCCGCCCGGCCGTCGAGGTCGAAATCCGCCACCGCGAGCGCCCGTGCCGGAGTGCCGGTTGCCACCCGCAACCCGTCGGTGAAGTAGTGGAAGTCCCCGGTGCCGTAGAAGAGCGTGGCGCCCGAGGAGTCCTCCGAGGCGAGGGCTGCGTCCACCCGGCCGTCGTGGTCGAAGTCGCCGGTGGAGAGCCACTTCGAGTTGGCCGCCGCCGGGAAGGTCACCGGCTGCTGGAAGCTGCCATCGCCGTTGCCCAGCAGGAAGATCAGGATGCTCGCGAAGCGCTGGGTGGCCAGGAGGTCCACCAGGCCATCCTGGTCGACGTCGACGGCCACCAGGGACTGAAGCCGCGGCAGCGACGACGCGGACCGGGCCGGGTCGAAGCTGCCGTCGCCACGGCCGGCGAGGAACACCAGGCCCTGGTCCTGGGCCACCGCCACATCACCCAGGCCGTCGCCGTTCCAGTCGGCCACGGCGATCGACCGAGGCGGGCCCGCCAGGGCGCAATTGTGAAGCGGCTGGAAGGTGCCGTCCCCCCGCGACAGGAGCACCGAAAGCGATACCGCGCCGGCCACCACCAGGTCCGGGTAGAGGTCGCGGTCGAGCAGGCCGAAGGAGAGGCTGAGCGCCCCCGCCGGCAGGGCCACGGTCGAGGCCGCCGCGAAACTGCCGTCACCTAGGCCCCGGAGCACCGTGAGGTCGTTCGAGCCGGCGTTGGCGGTCACCACGTCCAGCCGGCCGTCGGCGTCGAGGTCCAGCAGGGCGAGGTCCTTCGGGCCGGTGCCGGTGGCGAAGAGGCGCGGCGCACCGTAGCCGCGATCGGCGGCGCCGGTGAACACCGCCACCTGGTTCTGGCCTTCGAGCGCCACCACCAGCTCGGGCACGCCGTCGCCGTCGAGGTCTCCGGCTTCGACCGCCGCCGGGCCGCTACCCACCGTGAGCCGCGCGTTGGCGAACGCCGGGCCGTTGAAGGGCCGCAGCACCAGGGTGCTGGCGTCCGTGGCACCGCCCACCACCGCGGTGACCGCGCCCTCGCCGCGCAAGAGGCTGGCACCTGTGCGCTGCTCCGCCACCAGGCGCAGGGCCGCCGGGCAGGCCGAGACGGTGCCGAATTGGAAGGCACCGGCGGCGTCTGTCAGGGTGGAGCGCAGCTGACCGGCGAGGTACACCCGGGCGCCGGCGAGAGGGTTTCCCGCCGCGTCCGTCACCCGGCCGGCGAGCGTGGTCTGCTCGGCCTCGCGCGGGTTGCAGCCGAAGAACAACTCGGCGCCGTCCACCGCGCCATCGCCGTCGCTGTCGGGATTGCCCGGATCGGTGCCGGCGGCGAGCTCCTCGAAGTTCGGGAAGCGATCGCCGTCGCTGTCCTCGGCCTGGTCGGTCACGAAATCGTTGTCGGTATCGGCGTCCTGAGGGTCGAGGCGCAGGCGCACTTCGAGCCCGTCCGGGAGGCCGTCGTTGTCGGCGTCCGGGTCCAGGACATTGATGATCTGGTCGCCGTCGAAATCGCCGCCGGGGTTCGGCTCGGCGCCGTCGGCGAGGCCGTCGCGATCGGTGTCCGGCAGGAGCGGGCTCGAGCCGAGAGCCACCTCCGCGCCGTCGCTCGCGCCGTCGGCGTCCGAGTCGGCGGCGAAGAGGTCGGTGCCGCGAAGGAACTCCTGCAGGTTGGTGAGGCCGTCGCCGTCGAAGTCGAGAGCGGCGTCGGCGGCGTTGTTGGCGTCGAGACCGCCGCCGCCGGGGCCGGAGTAGAGCTGGATCTCGCCGATCGAGTCCATCGGCCCGAGGTCGCCGGTGGGCGTGAAGCGCACGCGCTTGGCGGCAGCGAGGTCCACTCCCAGGGCGAGATCCCCCAGGGCCGACAGGGTACGCGGGCCGGAGTCGTAGAGCAGCGCCCCGGCGGCGTTCCAGGCCTGGAAGCGGCCGGCGGTCACCCGGTAGGGGCTCAGCCGGCGCTCGCGGTCGCCGAACAGGCGGATCTGCGCCAGGCGCGATTCCTGCGGCAGCACGAGCTCGATGAACGGCGCGCCGCCGCGATTCACGGCGTCGCGGTTGCGCGAGGTCCAGGAGGTGTTGAGCGAACCGTCGATCACTCGCTCCGGAGCCTCCACGGCCGAACTCGCCACCACCGTCACGCCCGGCTGGCGACTCAGCAGCACGCCTCCCGGATCCCGGTCGTGGCCGCGCTCGAAGTCGTCCGGAATGCCGTCGCCGTCGGCATCGGTGGTGAGCTCGGCGCGCAGCACGATGGTGGCGATCAGCCCCTCGCGGGCGGCGGTGACCAGGAAGGTGCCGCTGCGGGTGGACGAGACCAGCCCATCCGGAGTCACCGTGGCGATCGCCGTGTTCGAGGAGATGTAGCGGGTGCCGGTGTCGGCGAGAGTGAGGTCCACGCCGACGCCGTTGACCAGATAGCCCGTGGTCACCAGCTGGGCTCCCGGCCGGGCCGGTGTGAACACGGTGGCCGGCGAGGTGATCAGCAGGCGCACCGGAATCGGGTCTTCCTCGGGCCCGAAGCCGATCGGCAGCACCGGCGTCTCGCCGTTCGGCACGCCGAAGGTGTAGTCCGAGTTGCCCCGCTCGGTGGCGCCCGAGGCTCGCTCGCAGACCATGCGCACCCGGAAGGCGCCGAGCGGCACCGGCACGTTGGCCAGGGCGAAGGTGCCGTCCGGTGCCACCCGCGTGTAGCGGTTGAGCACGCTCGCGGTGCATTCCTGGTTGAGCGGTTGGGCCTGGGCGGCCGGACTGGCGAAAGCCAACGTCCCGGCCAGCGCGGCAACGGCAAAGCTCCACCTGGTGACGGAGGGCACTCTTCTGATCATGGACGCACACCCGTTCTCTCTAAGAGTTCTTCGATCTGAGCGAAAACCTGCGGTGCCTGGGCGAGGAATCGAAAGCTGTGGTAGCGCGGCCCCACGAAGCGCCGCACGATCATCTCGCCGCACCAGAAATGAATCGTGGCGGTGCCGAAAATCCGCTCGAACCAGCGCTGCTCGAGCGCCACACCCTTGACCTGCGACAAACGCAGCACAGCCAGCCCCGCCGGGCCCTCGAGCAGGAACACCCGGCGGTCGGACAGGGCATAGAACACCCGGCCTTGCCGCCAGGCCCGGTAGAGCGGCGTCGCCACGAGCAGCAAGCCGAAGAGAATCGCTGCCAGCAGCGCCAGCTCGAGCGCCTGCCGGGGCACCGCCGAGGCCACCGGCTTGCCGGCTCGGAGGTCTCGCCAGGTGAGCAGAGGCAGCACCAGCCAGGCGGCACCGATGAGCGACAGCGCCAGGCCGGAGAGCGCGTACGGCAGCCGCTCCGGCCGGCCGGACCACACCAGCCGTTCGTCGGGCAGGAGCACGATCTCTGCGGGCAAGCTCATGACTTCGGCGAAAACCTTTCCTGTTGATCCGCTGCCTACTGGGGGTCGACGTTTCGAGCCATTTTCTGCACGTGATAGCCGGGCTGGTCCCAGAACATCAGCACCGGGTCGGCGGCCATCTCCTGCGTCGCCAGCCAGCGCCCGCCATCGTTCTTCAGCACACTGGTGAGAAAAGGCTTCTTCTTGGCCCCAGGAGCCCCTGCCGCCTCGTTCTGGGGCGTCAGCGAGTAGGCGATCAGCACGTAGGGGCCGGTTTCGATCCGCGTGACGAGCTCTACGCGCATCCCCCCGAAAGCCTTCTTCCAGCCCTCCTGCCAGAACTCCGGGCTCCTGCCCAGAGCCTGGTTGCGGGCCTCCAGCTGGCGACGGGAATCGGCCGTCCAGGTTTCGAGGAACCAGCCATAGTCCGCCGAGAGCATGGCCGAGATCGCCGCGATGGTCGCCTCTTCCGGCGTGGCGTAGGAAGCCTTGTCGTGGGTGATGGCTCGCACTTCGACCGCCGGCTGGTAGAGCAGCGTGCGGTAGAAGTAGGCGTTCTCCTCCACCACTTTCTGCACCTGGGGCGCGCCGGTGGGAAAGGGCGACTTGGGGCGCGGGTTGCCGGTCCCCTCGGCGGCCGAGGCAGCAGCCGGGAACGCCAGCAGGGCGACAAGCGCCCAGGCGGCCGTTCCGGGTCTCGAGAAAAACCTTTTCATGGACTCAGGTCTCCAGGTTCAGGATCTCGGCTCAGATGGTCAGGGCCGTCGAGGCATGGCCGGAGATCGACGACGGCTCGATCAGCACGCTGCTGCCGGTGAGTTCGATGATGCCGTTGGCGAGCTCGAAGGTCACCGACACGGTGAGCCCCAGGTGGCCGCCGTCCACGTCCCAGTCCACCATGCCCGGGGAGGCGTCGCCCACGATCGCCGCGGTCAAGCCGCTGGTGAGAGCGAGAGCCGCTTTGATGATGCGCGGATCTCCCACCTGGAGGGCGCCGCCCACGGTGAAAGTGAGCTGGCCCAGGGCCTGGCCGCTCGCCGAGTTGTCGCATTTGTTGAGGGTCACCGAGCCGCTCAGGCTGGCGGTGAGCGAGAGATCGATCACCAGGCCCTGGGGCTCGCCGCCCGGCACCGGCACGGACCACGGCGTGGGGAAGGTTCCCGAGATGCCGGCCGCACCCTGGATGGAGAACATCGGGTTGCGGACATCGCTCTGGGTTTGGTCGCAGCAGGAGATCACCGTGCCGTAGGTGACGCCGATGTTGAGCTCGAAGTCCGGCGCATTGGGGCCGGCCAGCAGGCGCAGGAAGTTCTTCGCCGGTGCGATGGCTTGGTCGATGTTCAAAGAGAGGGTGCCGGAGTCGCCGGTGCGGTCCGGTTTCTCGTCGCCGGTGCATTGGCCGTCCTTGCAGGTGTCCGGGTTGGTGCAGAAGCGATGGTCGTCGCAGGCCCGGCCGGTCACCGGGATGCGCCGGCAGGCGTTGCCCTGGCAGGAGTCGTCCGTGCACTGATTGTTGTCGTTGCAGCCGGTGGCACAGGTATCTGGCGGCGGCGGCTGGCCGCAGCCGCCCCAGCCGGCCCGGGTGATGCCGTAGCCAGGGTCCGAGGTAATCACCGAGGCGTCGTCCGTGGTGGTGCCCGGGCCGACGTTGATGAACTGGTTGAGCTCGTGGTCGAACTGGTAGATGGCGATCACGCGCCCGGGGCGCAGGCCATCGTTGGGGATGGTGATCTGGGCCGGCGGATCGAAGACCACGCCGTGGGGCTGGATGGTCCAGGCCGGCGGCATGAAGAACGTACCGTTCGGCGGCGCCATCGGCACCTTGTCGAGCTGCACCTGGGAAACCGTGATCACGCCCTCGTGGGAGCCGTCCGGGAAGGTCACGGAGTGGGCGAAGACCTTGAGCTTGAAGCCCTCCACCCCGGGCATGGTGAGGTCCACGTCCTGGTCTCCGCCCACGACGCGGGCGCTCGCAGTCTCCAGGAACGGCAGCGAGAGCGGCTGGCGCAGGGTGTTCTCCGCCCCGGCCACCATCACTGCCTCGAAGGCCAGGGGCGGCAGCACCTCGGTGCGCGGGCTCGCCGACGGGTCGATGTGGATGTGCACGTGCCCGGGCGGCACGCCCATCAGGCGGAAGCGGCCTTGGGCGTCCGTGGTGGCCGAGACCAGGCTGCCGGCGATGCTCACCACGGCACCGGGGATGGGCGTGAAGGCGTTGTCGACCACCACGCCGGAGAGGGCGGTGCGGGCCGGATCTCCCGGGGCGAGGGCGGTGGCCGTGAAGTACGCGGACTTCTCTCCGCCCGGATAACTCGCCGAAACCACGTTGTTCGCTTCCCCGGCCTCGTTGCCCAGGGTGAGCACCGCGCGGGCGATGCCCTTGCCGTCGCTCACCCGCACCAGGCTCTCGCCGCCCCCACCCAGGCGCCCGCCGCCGGTCACCACCGTGAAGGTCACCGGGATGCCGGCGATCGGGTTGCCGAAACGGTCCGCCACCAGGGCGTCGAAGGCCCGGGGCAGGGGCTGCCCCACCTCGCCCTGCTGGTTGTCTCCCATCGACATCAGCACGCGCTCCGGGCCGATCGGCAGGGCCGTGGCGTAGAGCTCCACCTCGCCCTCCACTCCCAGCACCGAAGCGCTCACCCGGCTGTTGCCCACGCCGATCACCTCGCCGAGCGTGAAGCGCACCGAGGCCCGGCCGGCGCCGTCGGTGGGCACCTGGAGCTCGCGGGCCGGCTCGTCGCGCGGGGAGCGCCGAGCGAGTTACCCAAGTTCGAACCGTGTGCAACCGCGCACAATCGTTGGCGAGTGATAAAGCGGGACTGCAGCCATTTAGCCTACTGGCCCCATCGATCATGTCAAGCAATCCTGATGCGTTTTGCGGGTTTGTCAGGTTCGGACTGATCCCTCCCCCGAAAGGGAGTCCCGGACAGCGTTTTTTCGCCGCTCACGTTTCGCTGGATTTCCGTGGGTGGGTCGCTTACGCTACGCAAACGGACTTCCGCGGGGGTCCTGCGATCAAAAGGAACGGCTGATATGTCTGTGCATCGTTACTGCGACGGCCTGCGGCGGCGGGATTTTCTGCACGTGGGTGCCCTTGGGTCCGCGGGAATCACGCTGGGGAGCTACTTGCGTCTCGCGAGTGCTGGCGAAGTGCAACTGGCAAAAGGTCAGGCGGCGATTTTTGTTTATCTCGGTGGCGGGCCGCCCCACATGGATACGTTCGACTTGAAGCCGGACGCTCCGGCCGAGTTTCGCGGCGAGTTCAATCCGATTGCGACGAACGTCGCTGGCCTCGCGATCTGCGAACATCTGCCGAAGCTCGCGCAGTGTGCGGATAAGTACGCAGTGCTCCGTGGCATCGGTCATACACTCGCCGGTCACGAACTGGGGACGAGCTATGTCAACACTGGCAGCCGGCCGGTTCCGTCACTCGTCTATCCGGGCTACGGCGCGGTGATCAGTCGCGAGCTTCAGGGTGCGAACGATCTGCCGCACTTCGTGGCGATTCCGAATACTCCACAGCGATCCGGCTATCTCGGCGTGCAATACGCACCGCTGCAAACGAACAACGCACCGACAGCGGGCCAGCCTTACAGCGTCCGCGGCATCTCGCTTGGCAATGGACAGACTGCGGAGAAGTTCGCCGCGAGAAATCAACTGCTGGGAAAACTAGATACAGGCCTCGACGAATTCAAAGCGAGCAGCAAACTCGTGGAGGGGCTCGATCGCGCGGCGATGCCGACGGCGCGCGCCGTGTCCGAGCTGCACGAGGTGCTCTGCTTCCTCCGCGCGTACCCCGACGACGCCGCGCTCCTCGCGCGGGTCGAGGCTGCCCTCGAGCGCTTCGAGCGGCGCGCCGACCTCCGTCGCTTCCGCGCCGAGCTCGACGACACCGGCATCGCCGGCACCGACATCTACTACACGTTCTTCGCCGACACCGCCCGGTGGCTCGCGACCCACTATCCCGAAAGACTCACCATCGCGTGGGACTACCTGGCGGACGACTCCCGGCTCGGGGCGCGGCTCGACTTGTTCGCGACCCACGGGGAGAAGGCCGGCCTCGAGGACTACGACCTCGGCGTCCGCGGCTGGATCGATCGCCTCAAGGGCCCCGGCGAGACCGACGCCGCGTACGTCCTCGAGCGCTGGTGGCGCCAGCCGATGGCGCCCGAGACGCGGCAGGCGCTGTACGAGGAGATGCAGCTCCTCCTGAAGCTCGCCGGCGGCCCCGGCGGCCCCTCGCGCACCACCGCCAAGGCGCCTGGTTTCCCGCGACACTTCCAGACCGAGCCGCTCGTGCGGACCC
>CALMKX010000115.1 GCA_937867335.1 uncultured Acidobacteriota bacterium | reverse complement strand
CCGCCGATGCGACCGATGCCGAGGCCGCCGCCGATCACCGCCAGGCCGGCGCCGATCGCGCCACCCAGCCAGCCGAGCGCCTTCGAGCCCGCCGCGCCGCCCTCCTGGGCGAAGGCCGTGGTGGGCAGGAGCAGGGCGACACCCAGGACCAGCAGCATGAGGGCCATCTTGGAAGTCAGGATCCGATTCAGCTTGCGCATTGCCTTTCTCTCCTTCGAAGAGCCGGGCGGGGCCAGCTTTCGAGTCTCCTCCAGGATTTCTTTGCCGCCCGACGCCCCCGCGCCATGCTGGACCCGGCAAAGCTCTTGTCTTAGATGAACCGCCGTTCCTAGTGGCTGTGCTCCTCGTGATGCACGTTGACCGACATGCCGAGGAACAACGTGGTCAGGAAGGTGAAGATGAAAGCCTGCAGGAAGGCGACCGCGATCTCAAAAACCGTGATGGCCACGCTCGCCGGCACCGAGAGCAGGGCGACACCGATGCCGCCCCCGGCTCCCATGGCTTTGCCCGCCATCAAGATGAAGCCCACCAGGACGGCGAGCAGGATGTGGCCGGCGATCATGTTGGCAAAAAGTCGGACTGCCAGGGCGAAGGCCTTCGAGAAGATGCCGATGATCTCGAGCGGAACCAGCAGGGGGGCGAGCCAGAGCGGGCCCGGGCAGAGGTGGGCGATGTAGGCCTTGCCGCCCAGCCGAAGCCCGTTGACCACCATCATCAGCAGGGTGAGCACCGCGAGTGTGCCGGTGACGAAGACGTTGCCGGTAGGTGTGCCGCCGATGTGGGTGCCGAAAAGGGGTGTCACCGCACCGAGCGGGATCACTCCCATCAGGTTCATGGTCAGCACGAAGAAGAAGAGGCTCCAGATGTACTTGATGAAGCGGTCGGTGTGGTGCCCCAGGGCCGGCTCGGCCACTTCCTTGCGCAGGAAGGCGCAGATGAACTCGATTGCATTTCCCGCCCCGGCCGGAACCAGGGAGCCGATGCCGTCCTTCGCCCGCCGCTTGCGAACCAGGATCGGCACCAGCAGAACCAGCAACAGCCCGCCGACCAGCATCATCACGATCTGGTCCGAGAGCAGGGTGATCTGGTGGTTGGGGGTGAGCAGACCGGCGTCGGCCGGTCGCGTCACCAGCGGGTGCTGGACGATGTGCTCGAGGGGGTTCAAACCCTCGCTTGCCTGTTCTACCGCCATCACTTCTCCGACGTGGGCCGGGCGCGCGTGGCGCTTCGAGCGTAGAGAGCGTCGAGTGCCAGGAGCGCGAAGTAACCGAGGACGAACCAGATCAGGAGCGGCGCCTGAGCCACCTTACCGCTCAGAAGCGTGCTCACGATCATTGCGAGTGCCACAAAGAACCGCAAAGCCAACGAGCCGAGTACTGCCGTCACCGCTCGCCGGGGGTCGCCACTCGCCTGGGCGAGTGCGACCGGGACCCCTCCCACCAGCGAAGCGAAGGCACAGGCCCCGAGCGCCAGGAGCATCGCCCGCGGCCCACTCTCTCCCCCCCAACGCACCGTGGGGCCCCAGCCGATCGCCACCAGAAACAAGCTCACGGCGGCAACTCCCAGGAAGAACCGAAAATACCCCCAGGCAGCTAGTCGGCTTGCAGGGGTGAGGCTCATTTCAGCCGTCTCGGTCGTTCCCGTCCTGGCGCTTCTGCCGCTCCGCCTCGCGCGACGACTCCCGGCTTGCCGCGAGAGCTGAGCGGATCAGGTTGTACAGACCTCCACCGATGCCTACCAGGGCGCCCACCAGGAGCCACCGTGGACTGGTACCGTAGCGCCGGTCGAGCCAGTAGCCGAGGAGAGTGCCCCCGGCAGCCGCTCCGGCCAGCTCCATACCTAGGGAGGACAGGCGCAGCCAGGGGTTGCGCTTCGGTTCCTCGCTCGGCATTGGGGAGTCGGGACGTAAGCCGTACGTCCCGCAGATCGAGATGGCGTCCTGGCGGAACGCTGCACCCTGCCATGGGCCGCCTTACGAACCGCGCGGAGTGTACCAGCGAGCGCGGGCCGATTCAAGAACCGGCGCTCAAGAAGCTCGTTGGTCCGGAACGAGGGGATGGGATGTCCCTCAGGGGCTTTGCTCGGCCGCCGGGACTTCCTTGGAGGGCGGGGCCGGCTCCCCTGCCTCGACGGCCGAGCGGCCGGGCGAGTCGATCGGGTGCTCCTCGACGATCTGGATGGGTGACAGCGCCGCCGGCTTCGGGCTCTCGGCCGTCCGGCCTCCACAGCCGGCCGCCAGCAACCCACCGCAGAGCAGCCAGGCTAGTCGCGCACCACCGGCAGGCATGGGTTCGAGGGGAAGAACGGCACGTTGATCTTCTGGGTGAGGATCGTGCGCTGACGTTCCACCAGTTGCCCGAGGGTCACCCGAGTGAGGATCTGCTCCACCGCCTCTCGTACCTCCAGCAGCACCTCGCGGATGGCGCAGTACTCGGTCCCGATGTCGATCGCGCAGGGCAGGGAGAGGATCTGGTCGATAGAAGTCGTGTGGCCTTCCAGGGTGAGGAGGACGTCCCGCAGGGTGATGGACTCGGCGGGCCGGCCGAGGGTATGCCCGCCCTGAGGGCCGCGGTTGGACTGGATCAGCCGGTCCTTCGAGAGCAGAGCGAGGATCTGCCGCAGGTAGGGCTCGGGGATCGCCTGGTGGTGGGCGATCTCGTGGCTGGTCACCGGCCGCTCTTCGCCATGCATGGCGATGTAGAGCATGGCCCGGATGCCGTATTCACCGCGTGTGGAGATCTTCATCGTCTTGCCCCTGGCCCATGATACCCCGGGAGCGGTTAGACTCGCGGTTCACTGCCGGCCGAGCCCCAGCACCCATCTCGCCGGCCTCGGGAGACTGAGCATGAAGACCCTTCTGCGCATCCTTGGCGTTCTGCTCCTCGCGGCCGGCCTCTGGGCGCTCCTGGCCAAGGAGTTCAGCTACACGAAGTCGTCGAAGGAAGTGACGGTTGGCCCGGTGAACTTCGAGATGAACCGCCACGAGACCGTGAAACTACCTCCCGCCGTGGGCGTGGGCCTGCTCGCCGGCGGCGCAGTGCTCCTCGTGCTCGCCGCCCGCCAGCGAGATTGAGGGCACGGCCGCGATAGGGCGGGCTTGCTCCCGCATGCTCTCATTTTTGCGTCTCTAAAATAGTCTTAATCCTGTATGCTTCTTCTGCTTGAATCTCGAGCAAGAAGGAGTTGCCATGAACAGGATTGGCTTTGCCCTCACCTTGGCGGCGTTGCTGGCTCTCTTGCTTCCGGCCCCACCTGCGGCTGCCAGCCCTACCTGGCCGTGTGGAGACTGTTGCGAGCTGCGCTGCTTCCTGCTGCTGGGATGCGTTTGCATGCCGGCTCGGATGGACGTCGTGGGCTACTGCTCCTGTGGCCAGGATGCCTTCGGCTGCTACGTGGAAGGGCCGTTCTGCCTGGTGACGACGGTCTACTGAGAAAGCCGGCCCCTATGCCCACGTCTCGGCTTCTCGGGATCGCCGGCCTGGCGAGCTTGTTGGGTTTACCCCTGCTGGGTGGTGCGAGCGTCGAGCGTCGACTGCATGTCGAAGTGAAACTCCACGAGGCTGCCAGCACGCGCTCTACGGATGGCAGCTCGAGCGCCACCCTTCAGCTCTGGGGGCCACCGGACACCCGGCTCGCCTCGAGCCCATTGACAGAAGTGGCGTTGGCGGTTCCCGGCCTGGCGGAGCTCATCCTCCCGGGCAGCCTGCCGGAGTCGGCATTCTTCCAAGTGCGCCTTGTCAGCGACCGCTACTGGAGCCCAGGAGCCCTGGCTCGCCCGGGCGAGGGCACGATCCGGCTCGATGCCTGGCCGGTCACGGCTCTGACCGCCACTCTCCAGTCGGCGGACGGCTCGCAGCTACCCCGAGAAGCCGAGCTCCAGCTTTCGCCCGCTGCTCAGGATTCCGGGCTCCCGGAGGCTCGTCTGCCCTGCCGGATCGACCAGGCCCAGCTGCGATGTCAAGGGCTGGCAGGTCTGGTTGACTTCAAGCTGCGCGTACGGGGCTTCACACCGCTCTACTTCTGGCGCCAGCGAGTCCCCCCCACGGGCGAGCTCCAGCTCGGCCAGCTTCGCCTCGCTCGCGGCGCTTCGCTCAGCGGCCGCGTTGCCCTCGAGACGGGTGCCCCGGCAGGAGCGAAGTGCCGGGTGGAGCTCGAGCCTTACGGCGGCGCTAGTGCGATCACGCCCGACGACCAGCGCGCGCGAGGACAGCTCCGGCAGCGCCAGGCAACGAACGAAGATGGGCATTTCCAGTTCCGGGATCTGCCGCCCGGAACCTACCAACTCACCGCCCGCCAGCCGGGCCTGGCGCCAGCACGCCGGTACCCGGTCCAGGTGGTAGCGGGAGCCGAGAGCGCGCTCGCCCAGGCGATGGTGCTGCGTGCTCTCCTCGACTTGACGATCGAAACCACCCCCACGACCGACGCGCGGGGCCGACCCTGGCGTGTGGCCGTCGCCGAGGTCGACCCCGGCCAGCGCCAGCTGGGCCGGCATCTGGACTCCGTCGGCGAAGGAGTGGTGGATCCGCAGGGAACGTTCCGGCGTTCCGGCCTGGCCGCGGGCAGCTACCAGGTCACCATCCTGGACGGAGCTGGAAACCGCTATCTGACCGAAGAAGTCGCTCTCGAGAGCGGCAACGAACGTCATCTCCTTGCCCTCGAGGAAGTTCCCGTGGAGGGCCGCGTGGAGTTCGGCAAGACGGCTCTGCCTGCCCGCTTGACCTTCGGCGGCTGGCGAGGCTCTACCGCCATACCCGCCCAGTCCGACCCCGAAGGGGAGTTCGAGACCATCCTTCCCCATGAAGGGCTCTGGAGGGTTCTGGTCGAGTCCGAGCGGCCCGCCCTGCGGCGAACTCTGACCAAGGTCGAGGTCCGGCGCGAACGTGGCGCCCGCGCTGCTCGACTGAGCCTGCGCCTGCCGGGTACTCGTCTCTGGGGCCGAGCCTTGGACGAATCAGGCCGGCCCTTGGCGGGGGCCAGATTGACTCTCCTCGAGTTGGCCTCCGCGGCGCCTTCCTGGACCACCACCGATGAATCGGGACACTTCGAGCTCCTCGGCCTCGCACCCGGCGCGGTTCAGGTCGATGCAAGCTACCAGGGGCGAGATGGCCAGGTGCGTTCCGCCGGACCCCTGCTGGTGACAGTTGCGGAAGAGCCCCCAGCACCCGCACTCGAGCTCGTGTTAGAGCGGAAAATGAAGCTCCAGGGGCAGCTACTGACTCCCGATGGCCCGATGACCGGGGCTCCGGTCATCGGTCTGGCCTGGCAACCTGGCCAAAGCTGGCCCACCGAGATGATCCAGGCTGTAACTCAGGCGGATGGCCGCTTCGAAATGAGCTTGCCGGCTCGAAGCGTGTTCGTGGACTTGATCGGCATGCCACTCGGCCTGGACCTGACTCTCGAACGGGTGCAGCTCGGAGCCGGCTTGCCCCCTCCCCCGGTCCTGCTCGCACCGGGTAGTCTGGGTGGCACCCTCACCCTCTCTGGACTCGCCCCGGAGCAAGACGGGGCGGGCCCTGCCGAATTCAAGCCCTGCCTCTTCACTGCGCAGGGGCAAGTGCTGGACTCGAGCCTCCTCAGGCTCTGGGCTTCGCTCAACGCAACCGCTCCCAACGAACCCGGCCGGCTCGGCCTGCCGCATCTGCCGGCAGGGGTCTATACCGCGTGCTGGCGGGGGCTAGGAGACCTCTCTGGCGGGAGTCTTGAGCCCGGGTCCGACCCGGCCCGATGCGTCTCCGGGCAGCTTCAGCCCTTGGGTCGCCTGGAGCTCGAGTTCCCCGCGCTCAGGCCTCCCGCTTCGCAACCGGGCTCCTGAGCACACCCACTCCGGGCACTTCCACCTCCACTCGATCCCCCGGCTGGAGCGTCCCCACGCCGGCCGGGGTGCCGGTCAACACTAGGTCCCCGGGCTCGAGGGTGATGAACCGGGAGATGTAGACCAGAAGCTCCACCAAACCCCAGGCCATGTCGCGCACATGGCCCCGCTGCCGCTCCTCGCCGTTGATGCGGGTCGCCACCTCGAGGTCTTCGAGGTCCGGCCGGACTCGGATGGCAGGGCCCAGTGGGCAGAAGGTGTCGAAGGACTTGCCGCGGGCGAAGGTGGCGTCTTTCTTCTGCAGGTCGCGAGCCGTGACGTCGCAGGCGCAGGTGACGCCGAGCACGCCGCTCCGGGCTTCGGCCGCGCTGGCGCGCCGTAGCCGCGAACCCACCACCAGGGCGATCTCGCCCTCGAACTCCACCCTCTCGCTTTCCGGAGGCAGCAGGATCGGCGCCCCGGGGCCGACCACCGAGGAGATCGCCTTGAGGAAGAGCAGCGGCTCGGCAGGCATGGGGTTGCCGAGTTCGGCCGCGTGGTCCCGGTAGTTGCGGCCCACGCCCACGATCTTGCCGGGCAGAACCGGGGCGAGCAGCCCCTCGGCCAGGACATCGACCTTGCGGCCCAGCTCCCAGCCCCCGGGCGCCGTCTCGAACGGGTCCGAGTAGAGGATGCGAACCTCATCCTCCGGCGTGGTGGCGGCGTAGAACCCCTCGGGGCTCAGGCGGTAGAGCAGCATCTTGGTATCTCCCGTGACTTGCCCGGGAGAACATAAACCGACCCACCGGGCCGGGCAAGCCGTGAAGGCGTAGCTCGTGTTACGCTTCGAGGCGTAAGACACCGGAGGCGCGCCAGCATGGCTCCTGAGACAGCGGCATCCCTACCCCCTCGCCTAGCCAGGCGCCCGGAGGCGAGGTCCTTCTCGGTGGAGGATCTGCTTCAGCTCGTGGCCCAGGGGCAGATCCGGGTACCCCGCTTCCAGCGTGGTCTCAAGTGGGAGGACAAGGACCGCGTCGCTCTCCTCGACAGCCTTTATCGCGGCTTCCCTGTGGGCACTCTTCTGCTGTGGCGAAAACGGGCCGAGGCTGGCACCGTGAAGCTCGGCCGCTGGGAAAGAGAGGCCCCAACCCGTGAGGATGCGCTGTGGGTCGTGGATGGGCAGCAGAGGATCACCTCTCTGGCGGATCTGCTGCTCGCTGACGAAGCCCCGCCACCTGGTCGCGCCATCCGCTTCGACCTCCACAACCGCCTCTTCGCCTATGGCCAAGAGCGGCAATGCCCGGCTCCGAGGTGGCTGCCGGTCTCGGAGACTCTAGACTCCAGCCGCCTCCTGCGCTGGGCCGCAGACAAGCATCTGGTGCAGGACAAGCACCAATTCGATGCTGCCCTCGAGGTTGGCAAGAGGCTCCGCGAATACCAGATTCCTGCTTACATTGTCGAAACCGAAGATGAAGCTGTCCTCCGACAGATTTTCGAGCGCACCAACCAGTCCGGCAAGCGCATGACCCAGGACGAGGTCTTCGACGCCTTGTTCATCCGCTCCGAAGGCGGCCAGGAGCCGAGCTCATTGCGAGCAGTCGCCCAAGACCTTCTCGGATTGGGCTTCGGGCGTATCCCCGAGAACCTGATCCTCCAAGCCGTCATTGCCCTGGAAGGGCTGAACCCCAGCAACGGTGCCGAGCAGTTCAGGAAACTGGACGAAGCCCGCGTCCTGGAGACGCTAGGCAAGACGCAGCGCGCCCTGAGTGCGGTGATTCGCTTTCTCCAAGAGGAAGCGGAGGTGCCCCATATCACCCTCCTGCCCTACGGTTTCCCGATCGCTGGGCTGTGCCGGTTCTTTCACTTTCACCCCCTCCCGCGGCCGAACTCGCTGAAGCTGCTCTCTCGCTGGCTGTGGCGAGGGGCCACGAATCGCGAGCACGCTTGGGGCACGCAAGCTCTGCGCTGGATGATCGGGGCGATCCAGAACGACGACGAAGAGGGCTCGGTGCAGCGGTTGCTCAAGACCGTGGAGCGCCGGCCGGAGGACAGCGCCGGGCTCGGAGCGTTTGACCTGAGCAAGGCTCGCAGCAAGGTGCAACTGGTTGCGCTTGCAAGCCGCAAACCTCGGAGTCTCCAGCCAGCGGACCTTCTCGACGAGCAACCGGCCGGAGAGCTCTTGGTCTTTGCTGCCTTCTGTGATCAAGACGAAGGCCCGGCAGTACGCCTCACCTCGAGCGCCCAGGCTGACTTGCCCTACGCGAAGGAGATCGCTTCGAGAATCCTGCACCCCGTCGCGGCGCCGTCGCAGCTGCGCGAGTGGTTGGCGCGCAGTGAGGATCCAGCGGTACTCGCTTCTCACGCCGTCTCTCCAGAAGCTCGCGCTGCGTTGGAGGCTGGCGACGTCGAGGGTTTTCTCGCCCAGCGCCACGCGCTGCTTTGCCAGCTGGTAGCCGAGTTCATTCGCCGCAAGGCAGATTGGGATGCCGCGGACCTCGACCGACCTACAATCGGATATCTCACACTGAAGGACGAATGAATCGCCTCGATGTCTACCTCAACGCTCTCCCTGTGGGGCGACTGGAGAGGAAGGGAAGCGATACCTGGACGTTCCAGTTCTTCGACTCCTACCTGGAGCTCGAGCATCGCCCGGTTCTCAGCCAGAGCTTTGAAGACGACCTCGAGCGGGCTCACAGCGCCACGCTGCTGCTGCCTCCCTTTTTTTCGAACCTGCTGCCTGAGGGCGCCTTGCGCCGATTTCTCTCCGGCCAGTTGGGAGTCAACGAGCAGCGCGAGGCCCAGCTGATGGCATATCTGGGTACCGACCTCCCAGGAGCGGTGCGGGTGCTGGCCGGGGGAACTGGGGAGGAAGGGTCTGGAACTCTTGGCGTCCCGGCGATAGTTAGGCCGCTTACCACAAGGCGTGGCTTCCGGTTCTCCCTGGCCGGCCTGCAGCTGAAATTTCCAGCCGAGTTCTCAGAGCAGCGCTGGACTCTGCCTGCTTCCGATAGCAGCGGCAAGTGGATTCTCAAACTTCCTGACCCCCACCACCCCGATCTCCCCTCGCTGGAGTATTCCGACCTGCAATGGGCTCGGCGAGCAGGCATTGACGTCCCCAACCACCGGCTCGTACCTGTGGAGCAGATCGACCCCTTGCCAGTGACCTGGACGTATGCAGAGGGCTTCGCACTCGGGGTCAGGCGCTATGACCGCCTTGAAGACGGCAGGAGGGTCCACCAAGAGGACTTCGCCCAAGTGCTGGGAGTCTTCCCGGACGAAAAGTACGAGGCCACGAACTACGAGTCCCTGGCCAACATCGTGCGCAGGATCTGCCCACCCGGAGACTTCCGGCAATTGGTTCGCCGGCTTGTGTTCATGGTTCTGTCTGGTAACGGCGATGCGCACCTCAAGAACTGGTCTCTCTCGTATCCCAACGAGCTGGCACCGGCCTTGGGCCCAGCCTACGACCTTGTCTCGACGAGGGTGTACCCCGACTACGAGGAGCTGGCCCTGAACTTCGTAGGCACCAAGAGGTTCCGGGGGGTGGATCGACAGCGCTTCCGCCGCCTCGCCCGCAAACTGGACGAGGACGAGCAAGTGTTCGTCCACTGGGTCGACGAAGACGCCCAGCGGATTCGGGACGCTTGGCGGGCGTTTCGACCCGAGTCGCCCGCGAGAGAGGAGCACAAGCGGACCATCGACAGGCACCTGGACCAGATGCTGATTTGACCGTCGCCTTGCAGCTCCTCCGCCCCTGCCCTTTGCCACGTTTTCGGCCGCTGCTATGCTTCTGCGCCACGGCTGGAAGGCACGGCTGTAACTTGGTTCGTACGCCAGGTGGTGGAAGCTCAGCTGCTTGGTGCGTCTCGGGGCGGAACAGGCTGGCTCGTCGGCCTCCCATCGGGGGGCCTGAAGGGCGAGCAAGCGAGACCCGGCAAGGTGGGCGACTTGGAACTCGCTGACCTGCTTCGCTCCCCAGGAGAACCCGATGGCGAATCGATTCGGCGAGGTCCTGCTCAAGACCGGCAAGATCAACCAGCAACAGCTGACCGCCGCCCTGGCCCTCCAGAAGGAACAGGGAGGGCGCATCGGCACGATCCTGGTCAAGCAGGGCTTCATCACCGACCGCGAGCTGATTCAGGCCCTGTCCCAGCACTTCGGGGTGCCGGCCATCGACCTCGACGCCGTCGAGGTCGACGAGGCGGTGATCAAGATCGTGCCGGCCGAGATCGCCCGCAAGTACACCATCCTGCCGGTGGGCAAGGCCGGCGCCACGGTGACCCTGGCGATGGTGGACCCCACCAACGTCTTCGCCGTCGACGACATCAAGTTCATGACCGGCTACAAGGTGGAGCCGGTGGTGGCGTCGGAGACGTCGATCCGCAACGCCATCGACAAGTACTACGGCAGCACTCACGCCATCGAGCTCAAGAAGGTCATGGAGAACATGACCGAGGAGATCGAGACCGATCTCGAAGTGCTCGAAGAGGAGCAGGAGCTCGACCTCGCCACCCTGGAAGACGACGCCGAGCAGGCCCCGGTGGTGAAGCTGGTGAACATCTTCATGACCGACGCCATCAAGCGGGGCGCTTCGGACATCCACGTCGAGCCGTACGAGAAGGACTACCGAGTGCGCTTCCGCATCGACGGTCTGCTCTACGACGTGATGCACCCGCCGCTCAAGCTGCGCGAAGCGATCACCAGCCGCATCAAGATCATGGCCAAGCTGGACATCGCCGAGAAGCGCTTGCCGCAGGACGGCCGCATCAAGATCAAGACCAAGGTCCAGAACAAGGTCAAGGACCTGGACCTGCGGGTCTCGGTGCTGCCCACCATCTTCGGCGAGAAGATCGTGATGCGGCTGCTCGACAAGGACAACCTGATGCTCGACCTCTCGCGCTTGGGCTTCGAGCCCGACTCGATGCGTCGGTTCGAGCAGGCGATCCTGAAGCCCTACGGCATGGTGTTGGTCACCGGCCCCACCGGCTCGGGCAAGACCAACACGCTCTACTCGGCCCTGTCGCGCATCAACCAGATCGACATCAACATCATCACCGCCGAAGACCCGGTGGAATTCAACCTGCCCGGCATCAACCAGGTGCAGATGAAGGAGCAGATCGGCCTGAACTTCGCGGCCGCCCTGCGCTCCTTCCTGCGGCAGGACCCCAACGTCATCCTGGTGGGCGAGATCCGTGACTTCGAGACCGCCGAGGTGGCGATCAAGGCCGCCCTGACCGGCCACCTGGTGCTCTCCACGCTGCACACCAACGACGCTCCCTCCACCATCAGCCGCCTGATGAACATGGGCATCGAGCCCTTCCTGGTGGCCACTTCGGTACACCTGATCGCGGCTCAGCGGCTGGTGAGGCGGGTCTGCTCGTTCTGCAAGGAGCCCTACGAAGCGCCGATCGGAGCCCTGGTCAACGTCGGCTTCTCCGAGCAGGAGGCCCGCTCCCTCAAGCTCTTCCGCGGCCGCGGCTGCGACCGCTGCAACAACACCGGCTACAAGGGGCGCGTGGGGCTCTACGAGGTGATGGAAGTGGACGAGGAGATTCGCGACCTGATCCTCTCCGGAGCGAACGCCTTCGAGCTGCGCCAGAAGGCCACCGAGAAGGGCATGATGACCCTGCGCGGCAGCGGTCTCGCCAAGATTCGAGAGGGCGTCACCTCGATCGAAGAGGTGCTGCGCGAGACGCTCCAGTAGCTCTTCCCCCTGGAAGCTCGGCAAGAGACTCGAAAAGCCGAGGCGGCCACCACCGGCTGCCTCTCGACCCTCATCGAGATGATTCGCCTCGTCGTTTTCCCCTGGCACAACGGCCTGCGGCTGGACCAATTCCTGGCCGCTGCCACGCCGCTCTCCCGCCGTCGCTGCCGTAGCCTGCTCGCGGACGGCGAGGTGGCCCGCAACGGCCAGGTGAGCCGGGTGATGGCGAGGCCGGTCGCCACCGGCGAGGTGATCGACTTGCTTTCCTTGCCCCCCACTTCCGAGCTGCCGGCCCGCCCGGATGTTCCCCTCGTCCACCTGGCCTACCGGGACGACTGGCTGGTCTTCGCCGAGAAGCCGCCGGGGGTGCTCTCCCAGCCGGCCGAGGAACGGGCACCGGGCGAGCTTGCCCTCGACGAGCGGCTGCTGCTCCAGCTCGCCCTCGAGGCGGGCCGCAAGCCCTGCCTCCAGCTGGTGCACCGCCTGGACCGCGGCACCAGCGGCCTGCTGCTCTTCGCCGCGAACCCCGCCGCCCACGCCCCGCTCGCCCGAGCCTGGCGCGAGGGGCAAGTCGAGCGACGGTACCTGGCGGTGGTGGAGGGCTGCCCGGCTTTCGAGGAGCTTCGAGTGGAGGCGCCGATCGCCCGATCCGCTGACGGCGCCTGGCGATTCGAGGCCCGAGCCGACGGCAAGCCGGCCCGCACGGAGGTGCGGGTGGTGGTGCGGGGAGAGCAGGAAAGCCTGCTCGCCTGCCGCCTCTCGACCGGCCGAACCCACCAGGTGCGCGTGCACCTCGCCTCGGTCGGCCATCCCGTGGTGGGCGACCGGCTCTACGGCGCGAGAGAAGGCAGCGCAGGCCGCCCCCTCCTCCACGCCGCCGAGATCTCGCTGCCGCACCCGAAGACGGGCGAGCCCTTGCGCGTGAGCTCGCCCTTGCCGCCGGAAATGGCAGAGCGCCTTCCCGCTGGTTCTGGACTCGGGCTGGTACAGTAGCCGCTCGGCCCGTGAGGGGGCCTCCGCGGATGAGCCGGAACGACATGAACGAGACAGCAAGCAGCGACGAGACCGACCTCGGCCGCCCCAGCCTGGGCGAACGAGTGCCTCCTCGCGGCACCCGGGACCCGGACGAGATTCTCGACCTCTTCCTCGGCTGGTGCGCCGAGGCCGGCTTCGAGCTCTATCCGGCCCAGGAGGAAGCCCTGCTCGAGATCATGGCCGGCAAGCACGTGATCCTCAACACGCCGACCGGTTCGGGCAAATCCCTGGTGGCGCTGGGGCTCCACTTCAAGGCGCTCTGCGAGGGCAAGACCTCCTTCTACACCTCGCCCATCAAGGCTCTCGCCAGCGAGAAGTTCTTCTCCCTCTGCGAGGACTTCGGCGCCGCTCGGGTGGCCATGCTCACCGGCGACGCTGCGATCAACGCCCAGGCACCGGTTCGTTGTTGCACCGCCGAGGTGCTCTCGAACATGGCGCTGCGCCAGGGGGAGCTCCTCGATGCTCCCTACGTGGTGATGGACGAGTTCCACTACTACTCCGACGCCGAGCGCGGGGTGGCCTGGCAGGTGCCGCTGATCAGCCTCCCCGGCACCACTTTCCTTCTGATGTCGGCCACGCTCGGCAACACCGCGCCGATCGCAGAGCGGCTCGCTCGCGACACCGGCCGCGAGGTGGCGGTGGTGACTTCCGACCACCGGCCGGTTCCGCTCGACTACGAGTACCGCGAGACGCCTCTGCACGAAACCGTGGAGGATCTCCTGGCGAGCGGCAAGTCTCCTATTTACATTGTCAACTTCACCCAGAGGGAGTGCGCCGAGCTGGCCCAGAACTTGACCAGCATGAAGATCGCCAGCCGTGAGGAGAGGCAGGCGATCGCCGAAGCCCTGGGCGGCTTCCGTTTCGACACTCCCTACGGCAAGGAGTTCCGGCGCTTCCTCTCCTTCGGCATCGGCGTGCATCACGCGGGGCTCTTGCCCAAGTATCGGCTGCTGGTGGAGCAGCTGTCGCAGCGGGGTCTCCTGCGGGTGATCTGCGGCACCGACACTCTCGGCGTGGGCGTGAACATCCCGCTGCGCACTGTGCTCTTCACCAAGCTCTGCAAGTTCGACGGCGAAAAGACGGTGATCCTCTCGGTTCGTGATTTCAAGCAGATCTCCGGCCGCGCCGGAAGAAAAGGTTTCGACACCCAGGGCAGCGTGGTTTGCCAGGCGCCCGAGCACGTGATCGAGAATCTGCGGCTCGCCGCCTCGGCTAAGAAGAACGTGGTGAAGAGGAAGCCTCCGGCCAAAGGCTTCATCGCGTGGAACAAGGAGACTTTCGAAAAGCTGCGAGAACGGCCTCCCGAGATGCTCACCTCGCGCTTCCGCGTCACTCACAGCATGGTGATGAGCTTGCTCCAGCAGGACGCGGATCGCAATGACCCGAATTCGGACAACTTCGCCTCGCTTCGACGCTTGATCACGCGCTGCCACGACAGCGAGGAGCGCAAGCGCGAGCATTTCACCACCGCGGCCCAGCTGGTGCGCTCGCTGTACCGGGCCGGGCTGGTCAAAATGGTGCGGGATACCCAGACTTCCTACCTGTGGGTCACCATTTCCGAAGACCTGCAATGGGACTTTTCTCTGTTCCACACGCTCTCGCTCTACATGGTGGAAACGCTCAACCTGCTTTCTTTCGAGGCCCTCACCTACGCTCTCGATGTGCTGACCTTGGTGGAGTCCGTGCTCGAGAATCCGAACGCGGTGCTTTACAAGCAGGTCGACAAGCTCAAGGGCCAGGCGATCGCCCAGTGGAAGGCAGAGGGCATCGACTACGAAGAGCGCATGGAGCGGCTGGAGCAGATCACCTATCTCAAGCCGAACGCCGAGTTCATCTACGACACCTTCGACCAATTCCGCGAGCTCCACCCCTGGGTGCGGCACGAGAACATCCATCCCAAGTCGATCGGCCGCGAGATGTACGAGGGCTACTGGAGCTTCAACGATTACGTTCGGTCCTTGGGCCTCGAGCGCAGCGAGGGCGTGCTGCTGCGGTACCTCTCACAGGTGTACAAGACGTTGACCCAGAACGTGCCGGAGGCCTCGAAGAACGAGGAGCTTGACGACATCCAGGGCTTCTTCCGCGCTCTGATCGAGCACACCGATACCAGCCTGCTCGAGGAATGGGAGAGCCTGCTCCATCCGGAGTGGCACTTCGAATCCCGGCCGGAGCGGGAGCTCGATCGCGCCGAACGCAGGGCCCAGGAGCTGCTCTCGGATCGCCGGGCCTTCGCCGCCCGGGTGCGCGCCGAGATGCACCAGCTGGTACGCGCCCTTTCGGTGAAGGACTTCGCCGAGGCCGCCCTCTGGGTACGCTCCGGCGAGGACGCCGAGGCCGCCTGGACCGCCGATCGCTTCGAAGCCGAGCTGGCGCCGTTCTTCGCAGAACACGGCGAGCTGCTCTTCAACGGCGAGGCCCGTCGCGCCGATCGCACGGTGATCACCCCCACCGGAGCCCGAACCTGGCGTATCCGCCAAGTGCTGCTCGACCCCCAGGAAGACAACACCTGGTACCTCGAGGCCCGAGTGGACCTCTCCTCCGGCCGCCTCCCCGAAGGGCCGATCATCGAGCTTGTGGAGGTCGGCAGCTAGAGCTTGGAGGCCGGGCCCACCCGCCTTTATCGAAACCCCGCAGCCTTCGCGCTTACCTGATTGGCACCGCTCGGGGACTCTCCCGGCTCCACTCTCTGCGGGGAGTGCCCTCTGCGCCCTTTCTGCGCCCGGAGGAGGCAACGCCGTGAGACCACTGACCTTTTCGCTTCTCTCGCGCCCGGTGGCCGGGCTTCTGGCCCTGCTCGGCGGCCTGGGCTCCCTGGGCGCTCAGGCTCAAATCCAGCCCCTGCTGCCCTTGAGGCAAGGCGGCTTCGAGACGCCGGACCTCGGCACCGGCACCAACGCCTGGGCCTACGCGCCCACCGGCTCGGCCTGGACCTTCGTGGGCAGCTCGGGCCTCGCCGGCAACGGCAGCGCCTTCACTGCTCAGAACCCGCCGGCCCCACAGGGGGACCAGGTGGCGTTGCTCCAGGGCCAGGGCTCTTTCAGCCAGATTTTCTCGGTGACTCCGGGCCGGTACCGGATCACCGTGCAGGCGGCTCAGCGCAACTACCTGGGCACCAACACCCAGGCCGTGCGCTTCCTGCTCGATGGCGCCACCATCGACACCATCACGCCGACCAGCACGAACTACGCCCCCTACGCCACCAACTCGTTTCTGGTGAGCGCCGGCACCCACACCCTGCAGCTTGTGGGCGTCAACCCCCAAGGCGGGGACAACACGGCTTTCCTGGACCAACTCTCGCTCGAGGCCTTCGCCACCATCGGCCAGCTGTGGAGCAACCCGGCCACCTGGGGAGGCGCGGTCCCTGGTCCGACCACCGTGGCCACCATCCCGGCCGGGCAGATCGTGCTGCTCGACACCAACGCTTCCGTGAAGACGCTGCAGGTGGACGGCGAGCTCCATTGCAAAGACCAGAGCATCTCGCTCACCGCCGAGAAAGTGATGGTGCACGGCCGCTTCGAATGCGGCTCGGTGGTGAGCCCGTTCGCCAACCCGATGACCCTCACTCTCACCGGCGCGGTGGGCCCCAACGACCCGGCCACCATGGGCGACAAGGTGCTGGGCGCGATGATGAGCGGGAGGATCGAGCTCCACGGCCCGCCGCGGGCTTCGTGGACCCAGCTCGCCACCACCGCCCCCGCCGGCGCCACCAGCCTCACCCTGGCCACTGCGGTGGACTGGCTGGTGGGGGATCAGATCGTCATCGCCCCGACTCGGGAGGCGATCAACCAGGGCGAGGTGGTGACGATCACCGCCGTGCTCTCGTCCACCTTGCTCCAGTTCTCCCCGGCTCTCGCCTATCAGCATTACGGTGCCCAGAGCACCTACACCAACGGCACCGGCAGCTGGACGCTCGACGAACGAGCCGAGGTGGGCCTGCTCACCCGCAACCTGAAGATCCAGGGGGATGCCGCCTCGGACGCCACAGGTCTCGGCGGCCACATGATGACCATGGCGGGCACCACCGTGCACGTCTCGGGCGTGGAGTTCTACCGCATGGGGCAGAAGGCCTTGCTGGGCCGCTACCCCTTCCACTGGCACCTCTTGGGCAGCGCACCGGGCCAGTCGATCACCAACTCGAGCATCCACAAGAGCTTCAACCGCTGCGTGACGGTGCACGGCACCCACGACACCCTGGTGGCCGACAACGTCTGCTACGACTTCATCGGCCACGGCTACTTCCTCGAGGACGGCATCGAGCAGCGCAACGTCTTCGACCACAACCTGGGCATCTGGGCCAAGAAGCCGCTGCCGGGCCAGAACGTGCCGGACCCGGACTTGCTCGACACCGACTACCGGGTGGGCCAGGCCTCCAACGGCCCGGCGGTGTTCTGGATCGGCCATCCGGACAACGTCTACACCGGCAACGCCGCGGCCGGCTCCGAGGGCACCGGCTTCTGGTACGGCATGCAGGACACCGTGGGCGAGCCTTCGAAGACCTACTTCGGCGTGGGCAATGTGAACCCGCGCCAGGGCCACTTCGGCACCTTCACGGGGAACCGCGTCCACTCGAGCCGCCAGGGGTTCTCCTCCTGCCGCGACGACGGCGGGCCCTTCGGCATGGAGCCGCCGAACGAGGCGCTGATCACCGGCCTCACGGTGAGCAACACCGAGCAGGCCGTCTGGCCCTGCTCGCCGCTGCAGAACCAGCAGAACCACCGCTTCGTGAACCTGGTGGTGGCCAACAGCCCGAACGGCATGCAGGCTCCCGACCCTATGACCTTCCAGAACTCGGCCTTCATCGCCTACTCGAACAACGCGCCACCGGCGGCCTCTCCCTCGGGCGGCACGGATTGGCGGGCGATCCAGGTGTACGACCAGGGCTTCCAGCTCGAGAACGTCCACTTCGTCAACTACGACCGGCCGGCGATGACCGTGTTCTACCCCGGCTCCGGAGCGCACAAGCTGGCCAAGAACCGCGGCCAGGGACTCAGCTTCAGCAACTCGCCCAACCTCTTCCTGGACCCCAGCGATTTCTCCCAGCCCGGAGCCGGGCCGGCCGAGTGGGGCGACGTGGTGCACGACCTCGACGGCAGCTTCGTGGGGGCGGGCTATGCGGTGGTCAACGACCACCCGATCATGTACGACGCGACCTGCGTGAAGCCGCTGGCCAAGAAAGTGGCCGGCTACGCCTGCCCGCACCGCTACGGCCAGTTCCGCGCCGAACATTTCTCGCCGATCTCGCCGATCACGGTGATGCGCTCGGACGGCACGAACAACACCAGCGGCCACATCGTCGAGCGCTTCATCACCGAGATCATCCTCAACGACAAGTACTTCTACACCTGGCGCTACACCCAGGGGATGAAGCACAACCGCATGCAGGTGAGCCTGCAGGATGCCTGGCCGGGGGACACCGCAGTCTACGAGTTCCTCGACGTGCCGAAGACCTACTCGGTCGAGACCCCGGGCTGGTCCCAGGCCCAGGACGAGAGCGATCTGTTCGCCGGCCCGGGTCATCGCTACTACTACCGCCAGGGCTCGCTCTTCCTCAAGATGTTGGCGAGCGGCGCCACCTGGCACGCGATGGACGTGGTGGACCTGTGCATGACCGGGCCCGGCTGCAGCCCGGGGCTGCTCACCTTGCCGCCCCTGCCTTCAGTTCAAATCACCTCGCCCCTGGACGGTGAGCGCGTGGCTTCCGGCAGCACGGTGACGGTGAACGTGGACGCCTCGATCGCCGCACCGAACAACATCCGCGCCGCCTACCTCTACGTGGGCACGGACATCCTGGGCGCGGACCGTATCGCCCCCTACAGCTTCACCCTGACCGGTCTGCCGGATGGCGCCTACCCCCTCAAGGTCGTGGTGGAAGCCTCCAACAACCAGAGCTACACGGCCGTGCAGCAGCTGTTCGTGGGCGAGCCGGGGCCGCGGGTGGAGATCACCAACCTCGCCGACAACCAGACCTACCCGGCGAGCCAGCCGCTCACGGTGGCGTTCAACGTCTACAACTGGACCGTCTCGCCGAACGGCAGCCACCTGCAGCTGGTGATCGACGATCTCGACGGCGGGCCGCTCTACACCGCCGCGCCGGTGGTTCTGTCCAACCTGAGCCAGGGCGAGCACGAGATCGAGATCGCGCTCGCCGAAGCCAGCGGCAAGGTGACGGCCGTGACCGACCGGGTGAAGATCTACATCGCCGCCAACCAGGTGCTGGCGGACTTCGAAGACGGCATCGACAGCCGCACCACACTGACCGCCGATGACCCGAACGTCGGCGTGACGCCGATCGGCTTCGCCTGGGGCACCGCCGATGCCGTGGCCAGTCGCGCCGACGGCGAGGACGACATCAACTGGTACGACATCGTGCTCGATGGCGCCCCCTACGGCTTCGCCACCTGGCGCCTGAAGCTCGACCCGGCCGAGAGCTGGGTGGGTTGGACGAAGCTCGAGATCACCACCGACGGCATTCCCTTCGAGGCCATCGTGACCGACGCCCAACAAGGAGACACCAGCCTCGGCATGCGCACCGGTACGGTGACCGTGCTCAACCTGCCTACCAACTCCACCTTGATCGACCAGGTGGTGGCTTTGAAGTTGCACTACGACGAGTCCATCCTCTCCAGCAACCCGGCCCGGCAGCATCTGCGGAAGATCCGCCTGCTGCCGTAGGGGCCGGAGTCCGAGCCAAGCCGGGGCGCGCTCGACCGCGCCTCGGCTCGTCGAGAGCCCGATTCAGGCGCGCACCGCGACGGGTGGAGCGAACAACGCCAGCTGCCGGCTTCGGGCCCGATAGAGGTGGCGGCCGGAGAGCTTGATCAGAACCTCCTCGTCCACCAACCGCTCCACCCACTCCTTGGCCTTGGCCTTGGGCACTTGCAGGAGCTTCGCCACCTTGGCCACGCTCACGTCCTCGGTGATCGAGGCGAGTCGGGTCCTCGCGAACTCGAGGTCGCCGTCCCCGGGTTCGGGGGACGAAGTCGCTTCCGCCTGCGAGGACAGCTCAACCTCAGGCGGGGAAGCGACGGTTTGCGACTCGAGCAGCTCGGCCAGCTCCTCGGGTGTTTGAGGATCCGGCCACGGCAGGGCACCGCGTTCTCTCAGGGCCTCGAGCCCCGGTTCGGGGCTCTCGGTCCAGCGGACATAGACGGGGACGAAGTGGAGTCGCTCCAGCTGCTCCGTGGCTCCCGCCCAGGTGCCGCCCGTCTGGTTCGCCGAGCACACCACCAGTGCCGCATCCGCCAGGGCGTAGATCAGCTTGTTGCGCTGCATCGCATGGCCCACGTGGAACCCGGCGGAAGGGTCGACCGGCGAGAGCAAGGCTAGTTGGCCGGCCAGCAAGAGGTCTCGCTGATCCCGCTGGAGCGCGGCCCGTTCGAGGCTGTCGGCGAGCACGCCGACCACTCGGCCGCCGGCCTCCGCCGCACCCCGCATCGCCGCCTGGTCGATACCGCGAGCCGCTCCAGAAACCAGCGTCCGTCCCGCCCGGGCTGCGAGTTGCCCAACAGCCTCGGCAGAGTCGATCTCCGAAGCCTGGGCTTGCCGTGAGCCCACAACGGCGAGCCCACCGGAGTTCAGGATCTCCGCGTCTCCACAGCCGTAGAGCACAGGGGGTGCGTTTTCCTTGAGCCTTCGCTTCAGGCGGCCCGGGTACTGGGGATCCGCACGGCTCACGACCCACAGGGCTCGAGTCTGCCAGCGCTGGATCGCCTGGCTCAGGGCGAAACCGCGGTCCAACAGGCGTTGAAGTCGATCCCCGGGGAACTCCGTGCCACCCTCGAGGAACCACTGCCGGGCATCTTGCTCCAGGAGATCTCCCGGCCGTCGCCCCGCTTCTCGGAGAACCCGCGCCAGCCGGCGGTACTCGCCGTGCGTGAGGAGTGGCGACTGGGCAGCAGCCCTTCTCTCGCCCAGGGGCGCAGTCAGCAGCAGGATCGCCTGGGTATCGGCTGAGAGCGTCATCTCGACTTCCCGGTCACGGCCAGCACCAGGGGCCAGACGTCACCGCTTCCTCCGGAGCGTAGCAGCCAGGCCGCCAGAGTCAAGGTCCAGCGCGAGTCGACCATGTCGTCGATGAGCAGCACCGGGCCACTCGGTAGGTCTCCGACTCGCAGGTCCAAAGAGCGGTCCACGTTGCGGGCCTGCTGGGCGCTGTTGGCCATCCGCTTCTGCTCCTCCCCCGGCTCGACTTTGATCAGTGTGAGCTCAAAGGGCAGACCGAGGACCTTGGCCAGGCGCTCGGCGAAATCCGGCACCAGGCGGGGGTGCCTGAGGGAGGGTACGCAGGTCACCCAGGTCGGAGCGGGTTGTGGCCTCCATCTCCTCACCAGTTCCACACAGGCTTCCACCAACGCCTGAGAGAACTGTCCGTCCCGGTACTTTCCCTGTTCGACGAGAGGGCCCCAGGTCTCGTCTCGATAGGAGCACAGGGCCCGGCCTGGTCGCGCGGTGAGGGCGATTCTTCCCTGCAGCCGGTGGCGCTCCAAGCCGTTGCCTCCGGGCCACTGCTTGCGTGGCTCGATCTCCAAGGGATCCTGCCGCAAGAAGGCAGTAGCAGCGGTCAAGAGGCGCGGGTCGAATTCCGCCGGGAGGGCAGGCAGCGAAGGAGCCGCGAGGGCCCCCGGCTCGCCGTCCAGAGCCTTGATCAAGAACTCCATATGGCCTCTCTCGAGATCCACGTACTCTTGCATCTGTCGCTTCTCGTCGTGGCGGAGCCGCGTAAGTCGCTCGGCGCGCTGCCAAAAGCCGTCCTCCAAGTGGGCTGCCGTCAACTGCCAGCGCGAGCCCTCCTTGACGATCGGCGCCGGCGATTCCAGAGCGAGAAGCGCGAGGGTCTTTTCAATCCTCGGCTTGCTGAGGTTCAGCTGCTCCTGCAGCTGCTCGAGAGAGAGCCCTTCCAGCGCGGCTTCCAAACAGTCCAGCACCTGATGAACTTCTTCGCGGGTGGGAAAGGCGCTCTCGATGAAGTAGTCCAAGATGCTGCCTTCCTCCTCGCCGCTGAGAAGGACTCCTCGTGCCTCGCTGAGGGCTCGCCCGGCGCGGCCCACCTGCTGGTAGTAGGCCACCACGGAGCCGGGAGTCTGGTAGTGGATCACGAAGGCCAGGTCCGGCTTGTCGAAGCCCATACCGAGAGCCGTTGTGGCCACCAGCGCCTTGACTCGATTGTCGAGAAGGGCCTGTTCCAGGTCCGGGCGCTCTTCGCCCTGATCTCCATAGTAGGCCTCGACTCTGAGGTCTCGGGACTTCAGCCAGCGTGCCACCTGTTGGGCGTCGCGGACGGTCAAGGTGTAGATGATGCCGCTGCCGGGCAAGGTCGGCACATGGTGGGCGAGCCAGGCGAGCCGCTGCGCATGCCGAGGCAGCCGGATCGTCTGGAGCAGGAGCGATGGCCGGGCGAGCTCGCCACGAAGGACCTTCAGATTCGGCCCCAGTACCGAGTTCAGATCCTCGCAGACTCGGTTGTTGGCGGTGGCTGTGGTCGCCAGCAGAGGAAGATTGGGCGGGAGCGCTCGGATCATCGCCCCGAGGAGGCGGTAATGTGGCCGGAAATCGTGGCCCCAGTCGGAAATGCAGTGGGCCTCATCGACTACCAGCAGTCCCAGGCGCTGGGCGATCAGGGTGAGGACCTTTCTCTGGAATTGCTCGTTGGCCAGGCGCTCGGGCGAAATCAACAAGACGTCTACTTCGTCCCGCTGAACGGCCTCCTCGACTTCGCTCCAGCCCTGCCTGTTCTGGGAGTGGATGGTGAGCGCCTTAACCCCCATCCGCCCGGCAGCTTCGATCTGGTTCCGCATCAAGGACAGCAAGGGCGAGATCAAGAGGGTCGGACCGCGGCCTGCCTCTCGGAGCAGCTTGCCGGCGATGAAGTAGACGAAGCTCTTGCCCCAACCGGTGCGCTGGACCACCAGCAATCGCCCTCGGCCAAGCACCAGATGGCGAATGGCTTCTTCTTGGTCCGGTCGGAACTCCGCGTGGGGGAGCCTGGTGCCGAGCCGCAGCAGCTCCAGGGCCCGGCGAACCTCGAAGGCCGAGTTGCTCAACAGGTCCCCAGCGGCTCCACTCGGCCCTGCGCTTTCTGCGCCCATGCTGACCTTTTCAGAGCTCCGAAGCGCTCGTTCGACTTGCGGAGGTTCGAGAGAAGTCTAGCCTCGTTGCTCTTGGAAACTCGCGTCTGTCCATAACCCTAGGCAACGACCCGGCCCAAGCGGGTCGACCCTCCGGCTCGTTCCCCCGTAAGATCGCCCCTTCATGCCCGCTTCACCGCCTTCGCTCGAGCAGCTGCTTTCCTCCGCGTTCCGCCTGGCGGCGTTCCGGCCGTATCAGGAAGCGGTCTGCCGGGCCGCGGCTGCCGGCCAGGATGTGCTGCTGGTGATGCCCACGGGAGCCGGCAAGTCCCTGTGCTACCAGTTGCCGGGGCTGGCGCGGGGGCGGGGGACGCTGGTGATCTCGCCACTCATTGCGCTGATGGAGGACCAGGTGGCGAAGTTGCGGGAGCTGGGCCTGGCCGCTGAGCGGATCCACTCCGGCCGCAGCCGGGAGGACTCCCGCCAGGTCTGCCGCGACTGGGCCGAGGGCCGGCTGGATTTCCTCTACATCGCCCCGGAGCGGCTGGCGGTGCCCGGTTTCCCGGAGTGGCTGGCGCGCAAGAAGCCGGTGCTGATCGCGGTCGACGAAGCCCATTGCATCTCCCACTGGGGCCACGACTTCCGCCCGGACTACCGGCTCCTGGGCCAGCGCCTTCCCCTGCTGCGACCGGCGCCGGTGGTGGCCCTCACAGCCACCGCCACCCCGCGGGTGCAGGACGACATCGCCGAGCAGCTGGGCCTCACCGGCGCAGCGCGCTTCATCCACGGCTTCCGACGCACCAACATCGGCGTCGAGGTGGTGGAGCAGCCGCCGGCCGAGCGCCATGGCACTGTGGCCCGGCTGCTCGCCCAGGCCTCGCGGCGGCCGGCGATCGTCTACGCTCGCACGCGCAAGGAGGCGGAGGAGCTCGCCGCGCGACTCGCCGAGAGCCTGCCGGCGGCGGCTTACCACGCCGGCCTGCCGGCGGCCGAGCGAGACCAGGTGCAGGCCGGCTTCCTCGCCGGCAAGCTCGAAGCGATCGTGGCCACCATCGCTTTCGGCATGGGCGTGGACAAGGCGGATATCCGCACCGTGGTCCACACTGGCATCCCCGGCACCCTCGAGGCCTACTACCAGGAGATCGGCCGCGCCGGTCGTGATGGCCTGGACTCGCGAGCCGTGCTGCTCTACTCCTGGGCGGATCGCCGCAACCATGAGTACTTCCACGGTCAGAGCTATCCGGAACCGGCGAACCTCGAGGCGATCTACCGGCGGCTTGCCGCTACGCCTGTCCCCGCCGAGTCTCTGCTCGAGGCCTCGAGGCTCGACCCCGAGCTCTTCGAGCGGGCTCTCGAGAAGCTGTGGCTCCATGGTGGCGCCGAGGCGGATCCCGAGGGCGGCTGGCGGCGCGGCAAGAGCCTGTGGCGCGAGCTCTATCTGGCGCAGCGCGAGTTCAAGGCGATCCAGCTCGACCTCGCCTTTCGTTTTGCCGAGAGCCACAGCTGCCGCATGCTCCACCTAGTGCGGCACTTCGGTGATCAGGAGGATTCCGGAGCGCCCTGCGGCCAATGCGACGTCTGCGCTCCGGAGGAATGCGTGGCGCAGCGGTTCCGGCCGGCGGAGCCCCACGAGCTGGCTCGCCTGAACCGGATCCTCGAAGCGCTGGCGGCGCGAGACGGCCTGTCTACCGGCCAGCTCCATCGCCAGCTCGACGACGCCGCTTCAGGCCAGGACCGCAAGAGCTTCGAGCGGTGGCTGGGGGCTCTGGTGCGCGCCGGCCTGGTGCGCCTCTCGGCCGACTCTTTCGAGAAAGACGGGCAGACTCTGCACTTCCAGCGCGCCTTCCTCACCCGCGAGGGCCGGCAAGCGAGCGTGGACGGCGCCCCTCTGCTGCTGCTGCCGGAGCCCTCCGAACCCGCCGCGACTCGTAAGGCGCTCCGCAAGCCTGCCCGCACCGGGAGCCGAGCGGCCCAGTCGCCGGCCGAGGCCGATCCGGGCCTGGTGGAGGCCCTGCGCGCCTGGCGCCTGGCCGAGGCACGCCGGCTCAAGGTGCCCGCCTACCACATCCTCACGGACCGCACCTTGGTGGCCATCGCCGCCGTCCGGCCCACCACCGAAGCGCAGCTACTGGCCGTCTCCGGCATGGGCCCGACACGGGTGAAGCGCTTCGGCGAGGAGATCCTGGGCCTCGTGGAAGGCCCGACGAGAGGCTAAGAGCCGTGCCCTGCTAGGGCATTTACCTGTAAATTCCTCCACCTCGCGGACGATTTGCCCCTAAAATCATCCACACCTCGGACGAATTTGCAGGTCTTGGCTCCTTTGGACCGGCTGCTGGTTTGACCCCTCCTCGGGCTCAGCAGCGCCTACCGATGGTCTCGTTGTCTCGAAAACGCACAGCTCGCGACTCTTCTTTGACAGAAGGCTCGGGCCGGATGTGGCCGGGCCGCCGCCCCCCCACCCCGTTCCGCGCTTTCAGGAGCCTCGTGATGAAACTCCTCCGCACCTTCGCCTCGAGCGGCCTCGCCTTGCTGCTCGCGGCAATCGCTCAGCCTCTGAGCGCCTCTCCCCCGGCCCAGCTCGCGCTGGGCGGTTGCTCGGCTTGCCAGCAGCTCGGCGTCGACCGCCGAGTGTTGAGCCCGGGCGTGGCCGAGTACAGCTTCCTCCTCCGCGTCGGGGCTGGCGAGCACGATCGCATCCGCCTGCATCGGGTGGTGCGCGAACTCGCTCCCTTCGTGCCCGCGCCCTCGAGCCACGGCATGCTGCTCGCGCACGGGGATGTCTGGGGCTTCGACTCGGCCTTCCTGGCCGGAGGCACCGAAGGCCTGCCCGTCTTCCTCGCCGAGCACGGCGTGGACGTGTGGGGTCTGGACTTCCGCTGGACGCTGGTGCCGGCCGACGCACCCGACGTCTCCTTCATGGCGGACTGGTCGGTCGAGACCGATGCCGGGGACCTTCGTCTGGCCGGCGCGGTCGCGCGAGCCACCCGCGCCGCCACCGGCAACGGCTTCGGCAAGCTGATCCTGCTGGGTTGGAGCCGTGGCGGGCAGGTGGGCTACGCGGCGCTCGGCGCGGAAGCCCGCCTCCCCGCCGCGCTGAGGCAGTTCCGGGGTTTCGTGCCGGTGGACGTCTACCTGAAAACGGACGTTCCCGAGCTCCAAGCCGCCGCCTGTACACGCTTCGCGATCAACCAGGCTCGGTTCGCCTCGGGAGAGGTGGCGGAAAGCCTCGGGCAGCTCGCCGGCACTCTGGGCACGCTGGCTCTGGCCGCTCCCAACGACCCGTCCCCTGCCGTGCCGGGCTTCACCAACCTGCAGGCGAGCTTGTTGGTGGCCGAGGCCACCTTCACTTTCTTTCCTCCGGGCGCCGCTCCCGTGCCGTTCTACCACTTCAGCGGTGGCACCTTCGACGCGAACGGGGTTCCTTCCGGCCTGTCGTACTCCCGGCCCGAGCGCTTCCTCTCGTTTCTCGCCGGGGCCTCGCCCTGGCAGCCCCTGGCCGAGCTCCGGGACGCCGACGCCGCCACCTGCGCCGGCCCTCCTGCACCCGATGTCGGCTGGGACGATGCCCTGGGCGAGATCCGGGTGCCCGTGCTCTACCTCGGTGCCGGTGGCGGCTTCGGCAGCTCGGGCCTCTACACCACCACCTTGCTCGCCAGCGCGGACGTGTCGAGCCGGGTGGTGAGCCTCGTGCCGCCCGAGGCTCGGCTTTTCGACTTGGGCCACGCTGACATCTTCCTGGGCGAGGACGCTACCGGCCTCTTCTGGCAGCCACTGCTCAGCTGGGTCCTGGCGCATTGAGGTCCTTCTCCCCGCGGTTGCCCGGAGGCTCCTCGAGGCCGTAGCATCCGCGCCAGAGCATGCGAGAAATCCTGGGCTGCCCGCTGGGCAGGTTGAGGCCGTGAGCGCGATGGCCGAGGGCGGCCGGCGGATTGCTGCCGCGCTCTGGTTGCCGGCTCTCGCTGCGTTGGGAGTGGTGGTCGCAGCGCGAACCCCGGCGCTCTCGCCCCGCGGCTTCCAAGCCGAAACACCGGTGTTGATCGCGGCCGTGGCCTTGGCCCTCCTCGCCAGCCTCCATCGGCCTCTGCAAGGCTCCACCCTGGGCCTCGGCACGCTGGTGCTGCCGATCGCTCTCGATCGTCTCGGCCTCGCCACGACGGCTCTCGGCGCCGGCTTCGCCCAGCTCTCGGCGGACGCTCTGCACAGCCGCATCGCCTACGGCCGCCCCGAACTGCCACCCGAGCGCCGAGGCCCGGCTCGGCTGCTCGAAAACGCGGTACAGACGGTGAGCGTGGTGCTCTTGGCCGGCCTCGCCTGGAGGCTTCTGCTGCCAGAGCTCGGAGACCAGGCCGAGCCCGGGCAGCTGATCCAGGCCGGGCTCGTGGTGGTGGCGGTCCATGTCGTGGCCAGCCTGCTGTTGCCGCTCGCCGTGGCTCAACTGCGCCAGAGCCTGCGGCCAGGGCAGTGGGGGGATCTCGCTCGCCCCCTCCTGCTCGACTGCGCCGGTTGGGCCATCGGCCTCTGCCTGCTGTGGACGGCCCTCAAGGTGGGGCTCGCTGCCGCGGGGCTTCTGGCTCTCGCCTTCTCGCTCCTCGCCGTGGAAGCGTTCCGCAACGCCCGTCAGTCCGCGTCGAGCCGAAAGCTGGCGATCGACCTCGAAGAGGTGAGCCGCGCGGCGGAGCGCGTGGCGGTGATGAGCCAGGAAGATCGCTTGCTGCCCGCGAGCATCCTTGCCGAATGCGGCAAGATCCTCACCTTCGGCTGGTTCGAGCTCGCCCTCGACGATCGCTCCTGGGGCAGCCCCTCGGGAGCGATCTGGAACGCCGGCCCGGACGGCCAGCTCCACGAGGGCCGGGCGAGCCCTTCGCGCAACCCGCCGGCGATCTCGGGAGTCCATCGCCGCCAGCGCTGGCATCTGCTCAACTACCCGCTGACCACCAAAGGCCGGCGTCTCGGCACGCTGCGGCTGTGGTGCGACCCGCGCAGCCTCGACCGCGCCCAGGTTCCCTTGCTCGAGGCGCTGCTGCCGCAGCTCGCCTCCTCGATCGAGCGCGCCCAGCTCGATCGCCAGGCTCGGCTGGACCCTCTCACCGGCCTGCCCGCCCGCCGCCTGCTCGACCAGCGCCTGCGCGAGGCCTACGACCGCTGCCTGGAGCTCGGCTCCTCGCTGGCCGTGCTGCTGCTCGACCTCGACCATTTCAAGAGCGTGAACGACACCTACGGCCATCCCGTGGGCGATCAGGCGTTGGTGGCGGTGGCGCAGGTCCTGGCCGGCCGGAGCGACGGCCGTGCGCTGGGCGGGCGCTGGGGGGGCGAGGAATTCCTGGTGCTCCTGCCCGGGCTGGACGGCGCCGGGGCACTGCGCGTGGCGGAGAGGATTCGTGGCACGGTCGAGGCGCTGCGTCTGGAGGTGCCGGGCACCGTGCTCTCCCTCACCCTCTCGATCGGCATCGCCGCCTTTCCCGAGACCTATGCCACCGGGCCGGAAAACCTGGTGGAGCTCGCGGACGTCGCTCTCTACGAGGCCAAGCGGCGAGGCCGCAACCTCGGTCTGCTCAATCTCGGGCTCGGGCGGTTTCGTACCACGGCGGGCGAAGTGGTGGTGGACCCGGACGCTCCCCGGGCCCCTGAGCCCCCGCGACTCTTCGCCTGAGGCCCCGCCGCCCTGGAGAGCGAGAGGGGCCTCGCGAGTCGGTTTGCTAATCTAATCTGCCGCTTACGGGCTGCCGGCTGCCCTGGACCGACGCCGGGAAGGTGAGTTGAGGATGGAAGAGAACAGCGAGAGCGTGCGATCGAAGATCCAGGGTTGGCTCCTCGGTGAGGGCTGGCAGCTGGCCGAGAAGCTCCACGAGGACGCCGTGTGGCTGGTGGAGGCCCAGGATTCGGGCGGGCGCCATCTGGTGGTGGGGCAGAAGTCCGGCAAGCCGGACCAAGTGCTGCTGGAGGCGGCCGTGGCCATGGCCGACAACCACCGCGAGCGCTTCGAGCTGTGCTCCTACGAGGACCGCCAGAGCCTGCTCTGGGACCTCCGCTTCCGCTTGTTGCACCTGGGCGTGGAGTTCCATGGGGTGCAAGAGCCGTTCACCCGAGTCGTGGTGGGGCAGCGGATCTATCTCGATGGCCTGACCCAGGATCGCTTTCTTCAGCGCGTTTCTCAGGTAAGGAACGGCATCATCGCGGTGATCTGGACCGTGGCCCGGCATCTCAACCTCGCCCTCGGGGATTCCGGCGGTGGGGAAGGTGGTGTCAACTGAAGACTCGAGAACCTTCTGCAGAGTAAGAAATTGGTACGCAAAGCCGCTTGCTGCACAAAAAAGAATCCAACTGCGTGAAAACCTGCTGGAGCGATACCCGCCCCCCGGTGTAGACTTCTGCCATGGCAGCCGAGGAAGACATCCAACGCATCCTGGCCCTGCTCAAGCGGGCCATCCGCAGCTCCGGTTACAGCCAGAAGGACGTGGACCGGCAGATCGGAGTCAAGCCCGGGTATCTCTCCCAGGTGATGATCGGGCGGCTGGACCTCAAAGTGAAGCACCTGCTGAGAGCCCTGGATGCCATCCAGGTGGACCCGGCCGGCTTCTTCGGCCTGGCCTTCCCACCGGATCGCTCTCGGCCTTCCTCGAACGCAGATCTGCTGGGCATGCTGCCGCCGGGGCCCGGAGCACGGACTCCGCTGGGCGTGGAAGCGGTCAACGTGCTCGACGAGATTCCAGACGAGGAGTTCCGGCGCATCGTGGCCCGCGCCCTGGCTGAGGAGCTGGGGCTGAGCTTCGGTTCGCAGGAGCTCGTTCCGTAAGGCGAGAGCGACCCCGTGAACGCTGCTGACGACATGCTGTCCCGGTGCCTCCAGCTCCTGCAGGGGGCGATCCGCGCCTCGGGCCTGACCCAGACCGAGATCGACGAGAGGATCGGCCGTCGCAAGGGGTACCTCTCCCACGTCTTCCAACGGCGGGTCGACCTCAAGGTGATCGACCTCTTGCGTGCGCTGGACGCCCTGGAGATCGACCCCCGCCGCTTCTTCGGCGCGGTCACGCAGAGCTCGACCTCCGGCTCGGGAGTGCTGGAGCTCTTGGCCAGCCGGCTGGAAGAGGAGTCGGTCCGCCCTGGCCGTCCGGCGGCGGCGGATACGGTGCTCGAAGAGCGCGTGCGTCGAACCCTGCGGTCGATTCTGCTCAAGCTGGGCGAGCAGCACCGCTCTTCGCGAGCCTGAGCTCGCTCGGCCGAGAGACCCGCACCACCCGGCACCAGCCCGGCCGGCATCGCGCCTGGCCCTTGACCTCGGCCAAGCGAACACCACCCCTTCCCTGATAACGTCGCTCGCGCCGTAGCCGACACGGAGGCGCACCCGCGCTCGACGCGGGGGTTCGATGGAATTCTTTACCGAGAACCTGAATCTCCCCGATCGCCAGGCCCTGGCCGAGCACGAGCGCGGCGCCAACGCCCAGGCGCTGCGAGGCGTCGCCGTGGTGGCCACACTCGCCTCCGCCGCCCTCGCGCTGGTGGCCTACGCCGGGGGCCAGGTGGCGGCCACGGTGGCCGGGCTGGTGAACCTCTGCCTGCTCGGAGCTCTCCTCACCAGGAGCTCGTCCGAGGGGCTGGTTCGCCGCTCGCGGGTGGTGGCGGTGGCGGTGCTGCTGCTCGAGGGGGCGCTCCTGCTCTGGTTGCTCTGGGACCAACCCGCCACCCTCAAGATCGCTCTCGCGCTCGGCTATTCGGGCCTGCTCTTCTGGTTCCGCTTCACGGCCGCCGAAGCCGCCCTGGTGCTGGTGCCTCTGTGGGCCACTACCTGCTTCATCTGGACGCTCGAGCTGAAGGATCTCTGGCTGGCGCCCAAGAACCTCGGTGGCGTGATCTGGCCCACCGCAGTGCTCGGCTCGGTGCTCGCCGGCATCGCCACCTCCACCCGGCACCGCCGCCAACGCTTCCTTCAAACCTGGCGGCGAGAGAGCTCGCTCGACCGCGAGCGGGAGCGCCTGCGCGAGGAGGTGGAGAGCGCCCGGCAGATCCAGATCAGCATGCTGCCGCGGGCGACACCTCGCCTGGACTGGCTCGACATCGCCGGAGTCTCGATGCCGGCCCACGAGGTGGGCGGCGACTATTACGACTACTTCACCCTCGCCGAGGACGAGTTCGCCGTGGTGATCGGCGACGTCGCGGGCCATGGGCTTGCGAGCGGCCTGCTGCTCTCCGGGCTCAGGAGCTGCCTCTACCTGCTCCGTACCGAACTCAACCAGCCCGTGGCGGTGCTCGAGAAGCTGGACGACATGGTGCGCAACACCACCGGCAAGCGGTTGCTGGTGACGCTCCAATGCGCCTGCTTTTCCGCCAAGGAGCGGGAGGTCCGGATCGCCAGCGCGGGCCACCCTCCGGTGCTCCGCTATTCGGCCCGCGAAGGCAAGATCCGCGAGGTCTCGCTGCCGGCCCTGCCGCTGGGAACGCGGCTCGGCGCGAGCTTCCGCGAGGAGCAACTGGCTCTCGAGGCAGGCGATGTGCTGCTCTTCTACACCGACGGCCTGGTGGAGACCGCGAACCTCGCCGGCGAGCCCTACGGGCCGACACGGCTGGCGAGCGTCTTCTCGCAGGCGGCCCGAGCCCGCTCCTCGCTCGAGATCCGGAACTCCCTCCTGGCGGACCTCGCCAACTTCAAGGGCGACTCCCGGCGCAACGACGACGTCACCCTGGTGGTCTCGCAGGTGCGATGAAGCGCTGGCGGCTCCTTGCTCTGGCGGCGGCCGCGGCGGCTCGGGCGGATCAGCGCTTCGTCGCGCGCGCCAGATCGCGCTCGAGCCGCTGGCTGTAGCGCGACATCGCGAAGCAGAAGATCCAGTACACGACGATCGAGAACAGGAACGCCTCGATGAAGTACTTCTTCCACGCGAAGTCGGTCTCGACCGACTTCTTCACCGCATACGCGAAGTCGTAGATCGCGATGATCACGACCAGCGAGGTGTCCTTGAACAGCGAGATGAAGCTGTTGACGATCGGCGGGATCGACACCCGCAGCGCCTGCGGCAACACCACGAGGCCGGTCGTCTTCCAGTACGACAGCCCGAGCGCCTGCGCCGCCTCGACCTGGCCCTTGGGAATCGACTGCAGCCCGCCGCGCACCGCCTCGGCCAGGTACGCGGCGACGAACGCTTCACCATCACGGTCCACGGCGACGGCACGCGCACCTTGCGCGCCACCTGCGAGATCTGGGATCCGCCGACGGTGCTGCGCGACGTGACGCTGACCCTCGGCGCCGACCACGCGCCGCGCGATGCGTTCGTGCGCCTGACGGTGGCCGACCAGTTCGTCGGCTCCTCGTGGTTCCTGTTCGGCGAGCACGAAGCGCTCTGCGAGGGCCTGACGCGCGCGGAAGGTCGCATCACCCAGCGCCTGCCCCTGGCGCGCCGGGCGCCGGCCTTCGGTGCGCATCCGATCCAGAGCGATGCCTGGATGACGCGGCTCGTGCCGCCGGATGGCGCGCGCGGACCGGCACCGCGCCAGACCGGCATCCTGCTCCCGTCCGTCGATCATCGCGGCGCAACGGGCCCGATGCTCGTCACGCACCCCGGTGCGACGATCAGCTTCGTGGGGCGCGAAACCATCGACGTGCCGGCGGGCCGCTTCGACGCCTTCCACTATCGCTTCATCGAGCGCAGCGAAGACGAATCGACCTCGCGCAACGCGCCCGGCGAGCACCCGCCCTACGAACTGTGGTGCACCGCCGACGACGAGCGGATCCTGCTGCGCTCGATCGCGACCGGCTACATGCAGACGCAGTACGAACTCGCCGAGCTCGAACGCTAGCGCCGTGAGGCCAGGCCGATCCCGCTGCGGCGCTGCGACGGTGCGACGCCGCGGCGGCTAGTTCGCCTTCTTGAGCGTCAGCACGGCCGGTGCGTCGCTCGCCGCCGGATCGGGAGGCACGGTGGCCTTGATCAGGTAGGCCACGACGGCTTGGCGATCCTCGAGCTTCGGCAGCCCGATGAAGGCCATGTTGTTGCCGGGAATCGCGGTCGCCGGGCTGGCGATGTACTGCTCGATCGCCTCGGGCGTCCAGGCGATGCCGGACTTCACCATCGCCTCCGAGTATCCGGTGTAGCCCGCGAGGCTGCCGGCACGACGGCCGATGATGCCGGTGAGCCCCGGCCCTTTCATCAGCGACGCCTGGCGCGGGTTGAGCGTGTGGCAGGCGCGGCACTGGTTGAACAGCATGCGGCCGCGCACATACGCCGGGTCGTCCTCGTCAGCTGCCCGTGCAGGTGCCGCAAGCGTCGCGCCGAGCACGAGACACCACGCGACCGCACGCAGCGCGTCTCCGAAGCGGGGCAAACGCCAAATGCCCACCGGCCCCGGAGGCTTCGCCGACCCGTGCTGCCCTGCCCCGCAACGCCGCCCACTGTTGCTCGACATGTGCTCGCTCCCCGAGGGCGACGCGGGATCGCGCGGGCCCATCAATTGATCCCCTCGATGCCGGTCTTCGGCTTGCCGCCCTCGTGCTCCGACTCGGACAGGCTCATCGACTTGATCAGCCGCGCATACGCGCCCGGATTCTGCGGCGTCGGGTCGACCTGCTTGATCCTGCCTTCCGGCTTCACGACCTTGCCGCCCTTGTACGCCGTCAGCTGCCGGCCGAAGTAGCCGCGCGGATCGTAGGTCGCACGCAGCGTCTGGATCTTGTCCTTGTCGGGATACAGCACCGAGGCCGAGGCACCATAGCCGCCCGACTGGCCTGCATTGCGCGGCGCGAACCAGATCGAGCCCTGCGCGGTCAGCGTGAGGCGCGGGATGTCGGTGCGCGCCGGCGTCGGATAGAGCGTGAACTTCTGCGAGGTCGGGTCGAACATCGCGACGTGGTTGTCGGTCGCGATCCAGATCCGGTTGTTCCAGTCCGGCGCCGTGTCGTAGGGGTTGGAGTACTCCACCGGAATCTTCCAGCCCTTCACCTCGGCCGTCTCCGGATTCACGCGGTAGAGCTTGGAGTTCTGCATGCCGCGGCTCGCCCAGGCCGCCGCCCACACCATGTCGTGGCGATCGACGCCGAGCCGCCGGAACTGGAACGCGAACGGATCGTCGGTGACCAGCGGGTAGTGCCGGAACTTCTGCGTCTTCGGGTCGAACACGCCGACACCGTCGTTGCCACCCTCGGCGAACCAGACGCGGTCCTGGCTGTCGAGCGCGATGCCGTAGGGCGCCGCGCGATACAGCGGCACTTCCCAGCGCACAATCCGGTCTTCGTTGCGGATCCACTTGCTGATGCCGGCGCCGAAGCCGGTGAACCACATGTCGCCGTTCGAATCGAAGATGCCGGTGCTGACCCAGAGCGGCGTACCGCCGTTCGGCCCCGCGTTGTTGTAGATGTCGAGCCGGCCGGTGGCGCGATCGAAATGCCGCAGGCCCGCGTACCAGGCCGAGCCGTCGATGTCCGCCGAGACCCACTCGGCGACGACCGGCTCACCCTCGCCGTCGTCCGGGTAGAACTCCTTGTCGCCGGTGTCCGGATCGATCCAGATCAGTCCGCGGCCAGGGCCGTTGGAACCGCGATCGAAGGTCCAGACGCTGCCGTCCGGGTTGAAGCTGACGTGATGCGTCGAGCGCGTCGGGAACTCCTTCGAGTTCAGCAGCCGGTACTCGATGAACTGCGCCTTGGCGAGCGCGGCCTTGTCGAGCGGCGGATCGCGCTCCTGCAGCACCGCGCGCGGCACCGCGTCGGCGCCGAAGTTCTTGTCCAGGTAGTCGATCAGCTGCTCGCGCTCGGCCTTGGTGATCTTGAGTGGCGAACCGTCGGAGTAGGTCTTGCGCGCCAGCATCCGGTCGACCGTGATCGCCCAGCCGGCGCGATCGTGCACCGCGCGGCCGTCGGGATGCGTACGCGGCACGCCATACGGCAGGAACGACACCGTGTGGCAGCCCATGCAGATGCCTTCGATCAGCTCGCGCGCACGGCCCGGCGGATAGAGCTTCTCGTACGGCACCGGCACCGCGACCGGCTTCGGCTCGTCGTAAGGCAGGTCGCTCCAGCCCTCGTAGGTCAGGCCGCCCGCGTAGACCGGCTTCACCTTGGTGTCGCGCAGCGTCAGGTCGAGCGTCGCGGCCTGGTTGGCGGCGACCATGATCTGCGTCGTCTGCGGCGTCACGCCCCAGCTGCGCTGGCCGACCGTGCCGCGCAGCGTCACGTCGTAATGTCCCGGGATCAGGTTGGTGGCGCGATACGCGCCGTCGACGACGAACACCTGGTAGCCGACGCCCTTGTCGGTGTTCATCGCATAGACCGAGAGCTGGCCGACCGACGCCGGCGCCGATACCTTGCCGGCGAGGCTGCCGAGGCCAGGCGATTGCGCGGCCTCGCTGCTCGCGGCGCCGCCCAGGCCCAGCCCCAGGGCCATCAGGCCCGCCAGAACGATCGTCCTCATTGCTGCGTCCTCGAGTCGGAAGGCGGTGCGGAAGCGTCCGTGCGCGCGGCACCGCGCACCAGG
This sequence comes from uncultured Acidobacteriota bacterium, assembly GCA_937867335.1. Classification (GTDB taxonomy): domain Bacteria; phylum Acidobacteriota; class Thermoanaerobaculia; order Multivoradales; family SZUA-115; genus JAXLQX01. Next base: position 1,463 of record CALMKX010000115.1, on the reverse strand, counting down.
ACGCAGTCGATCTGCACGCTCGGCGCGGTGCCGGAAAGGCTGAGCCGCTTCGACACGCGCAACAGCGAGTAGCCTGCCTTGGCGCAGCTGGCCTTGACGTCCTTCGGCGGCGCGTCGATCAGGAACTTGCCGCGGAAGCGCCCGGCGGCGCTGGTGATCAGCACGTAACTCGTCTGCTGGCCTTCCAGCACCACGGTGACGTCGCGGATGTAGCGCCCGCCGTCGTCCTTCGCCGAGCCGAAATACAGCGTGCCCGGCTTGGCCTGTTCGTCCGCGTTGGCCGGGTCGAAGACGTACTGCGCCCTGGCCGGCCCCGCGACCAGCAGCGCACCCAGGGCGAGCGTGCCGAAAAGCTCACACTTATTTTCGAACATTCGAATGCCCGGAAATGAATCCGACCTTATGATCGAAAACGAGCCTGTCCCCTCTCGCACCATCGTTCGATCATCCCACCATTCCGCGAGGCCGGAGAAGATGAAGCGCACCCCCACTCGCGGCGTGAACCGCCGCAACGTCCTCGCCGGGTCGTTCGCGCTGGGCGTGAGCGCGACCCTCGGTACGCCAGGGTTCGCGGCGACTCGTGCCGGCAAGAAGCCGAAGATCCTGGTGATCGGCGGCGGCATCGGCGGCATGGTCACGGCGATCGGGCTCGTGAAGAAGGGCTTCGAGGTCGAGGTCCACGAACAGACCAAGGTGCTGAAGGAGATCGGCGCCGGCCTCACGATCCCGCGCAACTCGATGCGCACCTTCGACGCGATCGGCATCTGGCCACAGGTCGCCGCGGTCTCGAGTGGCGGCGGCAAAGGCGGCGGCGCGTACGTGCATTACCAGACGCGCGAGATCCTCACCGGCTCGCTCGGCTTCGACTGGGACAGCCACCCGACCTCACCCGAGCAGGGTGGCCTCGCCCACCGCGCGCACGTCCACGACATCCTGGTCGGCGAGTTCCGGCGCATCGCACCCGGCAAGCTGTTCCTCGACCACCACCTCGAGACCTTCACGCAGGACCGCAAGGGCGTGCGCGCCACGTTCGCCAACGGCGACCATGCCGAAGGCGAGTTGCTGATCGGCTGCGACGGCATCTCGTCGGTCTGCCAGAAGACCATGTTCGGCCAGCTGATGCCGACGACCTTCACCGGCGTCGTCGCGTTCCGCACGCTGGTGCCGCGCACCGAGCAACTGCAGCCGTACCTGACCGAGGGCGTGTCCTGCAAGTACGTCGGCCCGAGCGCCGGCCTCAACCGCTACGGCATCGCCGGCGGCAAGATCCTCAACTGCGTCGCGCTGGTGAAGACCGACTCCTGGGACAAGGAAGGCTGGACCACGCCGACCACCCACGAGGAGTTCCTGTCGTACTTCCGCGATTTCCACGAGAACGCCCAGCAGATCATCAAGCAGGCGCCGGCCGACAACCTGTTCAAGTACGGCCTGCGCGACCGCGAGCCGCTGCCGACCTGGATCAG
>CALMKX010000114.1 GCA_937867335.1 uncultured Acidobacteriota bacterium | reverse complement strand
CTACAAGAACGACACCTACGAGCTCGCTCCCGACTTCGAGCCGCCCCGCCTGCGCGTGACCCTCGACTCCGCCTTGGGCAAGCTCTGCCAGGCCCTCGCCCATCGCCTGCGCGAGAAAGCCTTCTTCCTCGCCGACCAGGTGCGCTCCCCCTCCATGGCCATGAGAGTCCCCCAGCTTCTCGAGACCAAGGGATTGGTAGCCAGCCTGGTTTCGGCCCTGCCCGGCTTCGAGGCCCTGCTCTACTCCAACCAGGCCCATCCCTTCGCCCTCTACGGTGCCCTCTGCCAGGTGGTGGGCGCCGTCGCCGGCATCGGCCGCAGCCTGGTGCCACCGCTGCTCGACCCCTACGACCACCACGAGCTCTACCGAACCTTCGACCAGGCCCGGGCCTTCATCGCCCAGACCCTCGACGAAGGCATCCTCGAGCACTACACCGCCTACCCCTTCCTCTACCGCGAAGGCTCCTTCCTGCTGCCCTTCGACCCCGCCTGGGTGAGCCGCACCCTCTTTCTCGGCGTGCGCTGCCGCGACGGTATGGCCGAGGCCGAGGCCGTCGGCTGGGTGGAAGCGGCCAAGATCGCCTCCCGCTCCGTGATGCCCGTCCTGCGCGGCCACCGCGTCACCGGTGCCGCCCGCAGCCGCAGCGAAGGCGAGGGCGACCTCTTGCCCGGTCGCGGAGTCACCCTCTGGGCCCTCAACGCCGACGCCGAATTCATCCGCCCGGGCGAGGTGCTCGAGATCCGCAACCTGGAAGATCCCGACGGCCGCAACCGGCCGGTCGAGATCCTCCTCTACGTGCGCAACCAGGCTTGAGGCGCGCCCCCTGCGCTTGCGAGAGCCGCCATGGCCAGCACCGGCACCGCCCCGACCAGTTCCCAGCTCGTAGCCCACTTCTACGAGTTCTACGCCGAGGTGGTGCGCTTCAAGAAGCGGCTGGCCGAGGCCGCTTCGCGGGACCCGTCCGCTGCGCCACCTTCCCCGGGGCCGGGCCCCGCCGGTGAGAGCGAGCAAGCCGGCCCCACCCTGCCGAGCATCCAGGACGCCCTGATCGCCCGCCTCGAGAGCCAGTCCTGGTCCGCCCAGCTGCAGCGGGGCGACCTCGCCGGCGAGCTCCAGCGCCAGGCCCAATTCGTGATGGCGGCGCTCGCCGACGACGTCTTCTTGAACCTCGACTGGAGCGGCAGAGAAGCCTGGCTCGAGCAGCTGCTCGAGGCCCGCCTCTACGGCTCCCACCGCGCCGGCGAGGTGTTCTTCAAGCGGCTGGACTTCCTGCTCGCCCGCCGCGACCCGATGTACTCCGACCTCGCCCAGGTCTACCTCCTCGCCCTCTCCCTGGGCTTCGAAGGCAAGTACCGGGGCAAGCCCGAAGCCCAGACCGAGCTCGCTCTCTACCGCCAGCGCCTGTTCCGCCTGGTCTACCACCGAGACCCGGGCCTGCTCGCCAGCGCCGAGCAGATGCTGCCCCAGGCCTACGCGGTCACCCTCGAGGCCGGTAGCGGCCGCCCCTTGCCCTATCTGCGTCGCTGGGGCGCTCTCGGCGTGTTCCTGGTGCTGGTGTGGATTCTTGCCGGGCACTGGATCTGGAAGGGGTTGGTGGGCGACCTCGTGCCCATTCTGCGGGGCATCCTCTCGTGACCCAGCTGGCCGAGCTGCGCTCCTTCCTGCTACCCGTGGTGGTGATCGCGGCGGTGGTGCTGCTCGCCCTGCTGGTCTGGTTGCTGGTCAAGGCCAAGAGCAAGTCGAGCTTCGAAGACGCCGCAGAGGAGCCCGCTCCCGCAGCACCCCCGGACGCGGCGACCCTGCCCCCCGGCGAAAGCTCCACCACCGGCCTCGGCGGCTCCTTCCGGCGGGGTCTCTCGGCGCTCAAGGCCTACGGCTCGGGCGCCCGCTACCAGCTGCCCTGGTGCCTGCTGCTCGGCGCGAGCGGCTCGCGGCCGCGGGATCTGCTGGCCGACGCCGGGCTCAACCTGCCCTTCGGCCAGCCCGACTCCGGCCATCTCACCGCCTGCCAGTGGTGGTTCCTGGACCAGGGCCTGGTGCTCGATCTCGACGGCGAGCTGGTGCTCGGGGCCGACGGCCGCAGCTCGGACGAGCTCGCCTGGCGGCGGTTCTTGCGCCTGCTCCAGCGCCACCGCCCCAAGCGCCCCCTGGACGCCATTCTGCTCACCGTCGCCGCCCGCGACCTGGTGGCGGCGCGCGACGGCGGCGTGGCTGCGGCCGTGGCTCTCGAACAGCGGGCCGGCCTGCTCTACAGGAAGCTCTGGCACGCCGAGCGCCAGCTGGGCCTGAGGCTGCCGGTCTACCTGGTGGTGACCGGCTGCGAGGCGGTGGGGGGCTTCGCCGGCTTCTGCGCCTCGCTGCCGCCGGCCCGCCTGGCCGAAATCTTCGGCTGGTCGAATCCGGCCGGAGTCGAAGCCGCCTACCGGCCGGCCTGGATCCCCCAGGCCTTCGAGACCCTGCTCGGTCGCCTGGGCGAACTCTCCATGGAGATCTTCGCCGAAGGCCGCGGCACCCGCCACGGCGACGACGTCCTGGTCTTCCCCGGCGAGCTCGCGAGCCTCGCTGGCCCGCTGCGCTCGTTCCTCGACCCGCTGTTCCAGGCCAGCGCCTACGGCGAATCCTTCCTGCTGCGCGGGCTGTACTTCTGCGGCCGAGTGGAGGCGATGGGCCCGCGCACCGCCTTCCTCTCCGGGCTGATCGAGCACAAAGTGCTGCGCGAAAGAGGCCTCGCCGTGCCCACCCAGCGCACCCTGCTGTCGCGCAACCGGCGGGTGCTCGCCTCGCAGGTGGGAGTGGCCGCCCTCGCCGCCCTGCTCACCCTGGGCACCCTGGTGGGGACGATCCGGCTGCGGGCTAGCAAGCTCACCTTGAAGCCCTTCCTCGAGGAGATGCAGAACAACCGCAACGAGATGCGCCTGGCCCGGGAGAAGCTCACCCGGCCGGGGGAGTGCGTGGATCGGGCCAAGGTGGAGTCGAAGGCTCTCTCTCTGTTCGAGGGCATGAGCCGGGTGGACTTCGATCACTTCGAGTCGCTGTTCCTGCCCAGCAGTTGGCCGTGGTTCACCTCCTTCGACCAGGATCTGGTCTCCTCGGCCGTGCGCTCCTACGACGAAGTGATCTTCAAGGCCATGAGCTGCGAGCTCATCCACCGTGGTCTGGAGGTCACCCGGCCGGTGTCGAGCGGCGAAAGCCAGTTCCCGGCCTGGCCGGACGACGCCGACGCCGCCTCGAGCGCCCTGGCGCCCGCCGTCAAGCTGGTCGCGGTGGCCAAGGAGCCGGAGTTCGTGGCTCTCGAAGGCTTCGTCCAGGAGGTCACCGAGCTCGAAAGCCACGGCCGGCTGTACAACGATCTGCCGGTTTCCCAGGACTTGAACGAGCTCGGCCAGGTAGTGGACTACCTCTTCGGTGTCGAGCTGCCGGGAGGCTTCTTCGAACACTCCCGGCTCTACCGCGTGGCTCTGGGCCGGGTGGACTACCGGCACTTCGATCCCGAGCCCCTGCGCCGGCCTGCGGTCGAAAAGGCCCGAGTGCTCGCCCGCGGGCTGTTCGACCGGCTGACCGTGGAGAGCGACTTTTTCCAGCAAGTGGAAGCCACCGCCCAGGAGATCGACGATCTCGAGACTTCCGGCCTCGCCCGCGAGGACCGCCTCGATCGCTACCAGGCGTTGGTCACTCGCCTCGACGGCCTGCAGCTCGCGCTCTCCCAGCCCACCCTGGAGTGGGTCTTCCAGGAGCCTTTCGAGCCCGGACCGGCCTTCCAGGAGGTGCTCGCCCAGGTGGAGCGGTCCGAGATCCTCGGCCCGCCGGTCGCGGCCGAGATCCGTGGCCTGGCCGAAGAGCATTGGATCGACCTGCGCGCCCGCCTGGCGGCCTGCGAGGCCCGGCTTGTCGGGCCGGTGCTCGAGCTGGCGAACGGCAAGCCGCGGATGCAGCTCTCGCCCGAAGTGCTGGTGCTGAAGAGCGCCCTTTCCAGCTTCCTGGGGCAGAGCTTTACCCAGCCGGCCGACCTCGACACCTTCGCACGCCAGCTGCCGGGCGGCAGCTGGCTCCAGTGGGACCTCGGCAGGATCGCCCAGGCCCGAGCCCTCGCCGATGCCTACGAGCGCTTCGAGCGCGATACCCTGCGCCTGTTCCCCGGGGACCTTCGGCGCCAGGCCTCGGACGTGGCCAAGGCCGAGATCGCCTCCCGGATGGACGACCTCCTGGCCCACGCCCAGAGCTTCGAGCCGGCCCCGGCGCCGACTTCGCCGCTGCTGGCGGAGAACCAGCTGGCCGCAGCCGTCGCCTCCTTTTCCGAGGCGGCCAAACCCCTCGCCGGGCTGGTCGAGGCCTATGGCCATCTCGATCAACCGGTATCACAATCCGGCCTGCGCGACCTGGTGACGGCGCAGGCCGCGGCTCTCCTGGGCCGCACCGACAGGCTGCTCGATGCCGAGGCCCTCTACGAGCCCCGCCAGGGCGGCTTCACCTGGTGGCGGGGCACGGCGCCGGCCGCCTTCGAGGCCTACCAGGTGAAGGACCCGGCCGGCCTCGCCGGCTACCTCGAGCTCGAGAAGGGCCGAGCCCAGGTACTGGCCCGCCAGTACGCCCAGCCGCTGCTCGATTGGCTGCTGCAGTATGGCCTGTCGCGCCGGGCCGACCTGCGCAACCTCGCCGAGCGTTGGGAGGGCATCCTCGTGGCTCTCCGCCAGGACGAAGCCAAGAAGCCCGGCAATCCGGTGGCCGAGCTCGAGGGCTTCATCACCGGCGAGATGAGCCAGGCGAACTCGGCCCGCTGCGCCGCCGCGCCCCTCGCCGGGCCCGAGCCCGGCCAGAGCTACTTCCTGCTGCGGCGCGACGAGCTGCGCTCCCGGCTGTCGAGCCGCTGCCTCGCCCTCGCGGCCGAGCGCGCCCGCGACGAATACCTGGACCTCGCCGAGGCGTTCAACCTGCACCTCGCGGGGCGGTTCCCCTTCGCCGAGAAGGTCGGCGACGCCTTTCCCCGGGAAGTGGAGCTGGCCGAAGTCCGCAACTTCTTCCGCCGCTTCGACACCGGCCAGGAGGGTTTCCGCCAGGTGCGCGACCAGCCCGAGCTCGCCTACGGCGCGAGCGCCGCCCGGGTGGTGGACTTCTTCGACAGCCTGGGGGCGGTGCGCCGCTTCCTCGCTCCCTGGCTGGAGAACCCGGTGGACGGTGCGCTACCCACCCTGGACCTCGCGGCGGAGTTCCGGGTGAACCAGGTGGGCGTGGAGGGAGCGCAGAGCGAGCAGGCCGCCGGTAACCCAGAAGTGGAGCTCGGCGCCGAGCGAGTGATCGACTGGCGCCTCGCGGTGGGCGACAAGCAGGTCGACCACCGCTCGGCCGAGCGGCGCCTCACCTGGCAGGCGGGCGCGCCGGTGGAGCTCACCCTGCGCTGGGCAGAGGATTCGCCCCGCCTGCCCGAGACCGCGCTCGCCGCCCCGGATGGCCTCACCGTGGTCTACCGCTACGAGGGGCTGTGGAGCCTGCTCGCCCTGGTGGCGGACCACAAGAGCCGCGACCCCCGGCGCGAGACTTTGCGCTTCGAGGTGCCCACCCGAGCCCGCCCCGAAGCCGTCCCAAAGCCCCCACCCGAAGGGCCGAGCCGGCTCTACGTGCGGCTCGGCTTGACCGCGCCGCCGCGCGAGGGCAAGCCCGGCGAGGTGCTCACCGTACCCCGCTTCCCAACCGTGGCTCCCGAGCTGCCCGGCCTGCGCTCGGCGGCCGCCATGAGCCCGAAAGGGGTGTCTTGATGGCGACCTTCACCGCCGACCTCGCGAGCCTGGTGGCCCCGGTCTCCGCCGCTTCGCCGGTGGGCACCTCGCTGCGCTACGACCCGCTCTACGACACCTTGAAGGAGCTGCGCCGCCAGGACGACCCCACCCTGCCCCAGGGGGTGTGGAAGCACGACCTCAAGCGGGCCGACTGGCATCAGGTGGAATCCCTCGCCAGCGAGGCGCTGAAGACCCGCAGCAAGGACCTCCAGCTCGCCGGCTGGCTGGCCGAAGCCTGGCTGCATCTGCACGGCCTGCCCGGCCTGCGCGAGGGCCTGAAGCTGCTCGCCGCCCTGGTGCGGCAATACTGGCAGGACGTCCATCCCCAGCCGGCCAACGGCGACGCCGAGATGCGCCTGGCGCCCCTGCTGTGGGCCAACAACCAGCTGGCCGAGGCGCTCAAGAGCGTGCCGCTCTCCGCGCCCGAGGCCGAGGAGAGCGTGGCCTACGACTGGCAGGACTGGGAGATGGCGCTCTATCTCTCGCGGCTGGCGGCCACCGACCGCGCGGCCGCCGAGAAGGCCGAGGCCGAAGGCAAGGTGACCCAGGGCCAGTTCCTGCTCTCGGTGAGCCTCACCCCCGGCTCCTTCTACCTCGATCTGGTCGAGCAGCTCGGCGCTGTCGACGAGGCCCTGGGCGAGCTCGCCACGGCGGTGGAAGAAGCGGCCGGGCCGGGAGCCATGAGCCTCGCCCGGCTGGGCGATACCACCGCCAACCTCCATGCCTTCGTGGAGCGGGTGCTTTCCGAGCGCATCGAGCAGGGCGAGCTGGGCATGGATGAAGCCGGCCTGGTGCACAGCACCGAGGAGTGGCGCGCCGAGCCGATGGCCGGTGGCGGCGGGCGGATCGCCAGCCGTACCGAGGCCTACCGGCGGCTGGCCGAGGCGGCCGAGTACCTGATGCGCACCGAGCCCCATTCCCCCGCTGCCTACCTGGTGAAGCGGGCGGTCTCCTGGGGCAACATGAGCCTTTCCGAGCTGCTCGAAGAGCTGCTCCAGGACGGCTCGGACTTGAAGACCATCTACAAGTTGCTGGGCATGCGCCGCGGCGAGATCGGCGGAAGGGGGTGATGGCCGGAGGCTGAAGCTGGATCTCTCGAGGTGCATTCGGTGGGTTGGTGAAGTTCGACAAAAGGAGCCAGAGATGAGTGAGAGCATTCAACACAGATTGTCGAGGGTGAGGCCCCCGCGGGTGCAGATCACCTATGACGTTGAGACCGGCGGGGCCATCACCATGACCGAGCTGCCGCTGGTGGTCGGCATCCTGGCCGACCTCTCCGGCAAGCCGGCAGAGCCCCTGCCGTACGTGAAGAAGCGCAAGTTCGTGGAGATCGACCGCGACAACTTCAACGACGTCATGGCCTCGGCGCAGCCGCGCCTGGCGTTGCAGGTGGAGAACAAGCTCAACGGTCAACCCGGCGACAAGCTCAACGTCGAGCTCAACTTCCACAACATCGGCGATTTCCACCCGGGTGCCCTGGTGAAGCAGGTAGAGGCTCTCCAGAAGCTCTACGAAGCGCGTCAGCGGCTGCGTGATCTGGCGGCCAAGCTCGACGGCAACGACGATCTAGACGGCCTGCTCCAGGAGGTCGCCAACAACACCGAAAGCCAGCAGAAGCTCTCCACCGAGACCGGTCGGGCTGGCGGCGAAGCGGGAGGCGGCAATGGCTGACAAGGAAAAAGACGCGGCGGCGGGGGCGGCTGAAGCCACTGCGGCGGCCGGTGACGGCGCGCTGGTGGACGACATCATCGCCAAGGGCAAGATGGCTCGCGACGAGAGCCAGAAAGCCCACGCCCGCGACCTGGTGGGCGAGTTCGTGCACCAGATCCTGACCGAGGGCATGACCGTCGGCCGCGACACCATGGCCTCGATCGAGGACCAGATCGCGAAGATCGACGCCCTGCTCTCGGCCCAGGTGAACGAAATCCTGCACCATCCGGAATTCCAGGCTCTCGAGGCCACCTGGCGCGGCCTGCACTACCTGGTGATGAACACCGAGACCAGTACTAGCTTGAAGCTGCGCTTGTTCAACATCACCAAGGGCGAGCTGCTCAAGGACCTCGAGTCCGCCGTCGAGTTCGATCAGAGCAACCTGTTCAAAAAGGTTTACGAAGAAGAGTACGGCACCTTCGGCGGCCATCCCTTCAGCTTCCTGGTGGGCGGCTACGAGTTCGGCCGCCACCCGCAGGATGTGGCGCTGCTCGAGAAGATGTCGAGCGTGGCGGCGGCGGCCCACGCGCCGTTCATCGCCGGCGCGGCGCCGGCCCTCTTCGACATGGCGGACTTCACCGAGCTCGGCAACCCCCGCGACCTCGCGAAGATCTTCGATTCCACCGAGCTCATCAAGTGGAACTCCTTCCGGGCGAGCGAGGATTCGCGCTACGTGGCGCTGGTGCTGCCGCATTTCCTGCTGCGCCTGCCCTACGGCCCGGAGACGCTGCCGGTCGAGGAGTTCCGACTGGTCGAGGACGTCGACGGCACCCTGCACAACCGATACCTCTGGGGCAACGCCGCCTACGCCCTGGCCCAGCGCATCACCAACGCCTTCGCCCTCTACGGCTGGTGCGCGGCGATCCGCGGTGTGGAAGGCGGTGGCAAGGTGGAGGGGCTGCCGGCGCACATCTTCAAGACCGACGAGGGCGACAAGGCGCTCAAGTGCCCCACCGAGATCGCCATCACGGACCGGCGCGAAAACGAGCTCAACAACCTCGGTTTCATCGCGCTGTGCCACAGAAAGGGCGACGACTACGCGGTGTTCTTCGGCGGTCAGAGCACGCAGAAGCCCAAGCTCTACGACACCAATGAAGCCAACGCCAACGCCCGGATCTCGGCACGGCTGCCCTACATGTTGGCCGCCTCGCGCTTCGCTCACTACCTCAAGGTGATGTGCCGCGACAAGGTGGGCAGCTTCCAGACCCGCGACACCCTGGCGCTCTACCTCAACCGCTGGATCAACAACTACGTGCTGGCGAGCGACAACGCCGGCCAGGAGCTCAAGGCTCGTTATCCGCTGCGCGACGCGCGAATCGACGTCTCCGACGTGCCGGGCAAGCCCGGTGCCTTCCGAGCCGTGGCCTTCTTGCGGCCGCATTTCCAGCTCGAAGAGCTGACCACTTCGATCCGGCTGGTGGCGGAGCTGCCGCCGCCGGCGGCGTAGCGCTCCCCGGCGCTCCTGGAGGAGATCTAGAGCATGGCAACCAACATGTACCTGAAGTTCGACCCGCCTCTCGCGGATGACGGCGGCAGCAGTGCCGCCGAGCACACCAAGGAGGTGGAAGTCCTGTCCTGGAACCACGGCTTCTCCCAGCCCACCTCTCCCACCCGTTCGGTGGCCGGGGCCGGCACCGTGGAGCAGGCCAACCACCAGAACTTCTCGTTCTCGAAGTACCTGGACGAGTCCACCGCCAACATCCTCAAGTACTGCTGGGGCGGCAAGCACATCTCCAAGGCCACGTTGACCTGCTACCGGGCCGACGGCGCCACGGACAACAAGCCGGTCAAGTACCTGGAGGTGTTGATGGAGCATGTGATCATCTCCAACTACAGCCTCTCGGGAGGGCCGGGCGATGTTCCGGTGGAGAACATCTCGCTCGACTACGGCATCATCCAGTACACCTACACCTCGCAGAAGGCGGCGGATGGCACCGGCGGCGGCAACAAGCCGGCCAAGCACGACCTGGAGACGCGCAAGATTGGCTAACCAGGCCCGCATGCCGCTCTTCGATCGGCTGATCGATCTCGATCCGACGACTCAACGCGAGAAGCGGCCGCTGCGAACGCTCGGCCGGGAGGACCTCCTCGAGTCGGTGCGCCTGGAGCTCGAACGCCTGTTCAGCACGCGTTCGGGCTTCCCGGGGCGCCGGCTCGAGGGGCTGCCGCTGACCGTGATCGACTACGGAATTCCCGATTTCGGCTGGACTTCGGCGGCGAGCACCGAGGACCGTGAGTATTTCGCGGCGGCGCTCGCCGAAAGCGTGCGGGCCTTCGAGCCCCGGCTGGCCGAGCCGAAGGTGATCCTCGAGCCGGCGCCGCGGGGGGAGGACGGCCTGGTCTGCCGCATCGAGGGCCGGCTCCTGACCGGCGAAGCCGCCGAGCCGGTGGCCTTCATGACTTCCTTCGCCGCCCGCCACAACGGAGTGAAGGTGCATGCCGTCTCCTGACGAGGAGCTGCTGCATTACTACTGGCAGGAACTGCTCTACCTGCGGCGGGAGGGTGAGCAATTCGCCCGCGCCTATCCCAAGGTGGCCGCGCGGCTCGAGCTGTCGGCGGACGGCAGCCCGGACCCGCACGTCGAGCGGCTGATCGAGTCCTTCGCCTTCCTCACCGCCCGCATCCAGAGGAACCTCGACAACGATTTCCCGGAGATCGCCGCCGAGCTCGTCCAGCTGCTCTATCCCCACCTGGTGCAGCCGGTGCCCTCGATGTCGGTGGCGCGCCTCAGGGTGGATCCCAAGCGGGGCAAACCCACGTTCGGCCACCAGGTGCCGCGGGAAACCGGCCTCTTCGTGCATTCCGAAGACGGCACTCTCTGCCGCTTCCGCACCTGCTATCCGGTGACCCTCTGGCCCCTCGAGATCTCGGAAGCGGCCCTCGAGCCGGCCGAGCGTTACCCGGCCCTGGACTGGCTGAGCGGCGTCTCGACCGTGCTGCGGCTGCGCCTTGCCACCCTCGCCGATCCGCTCGACACCCTCGAGCTCGACCGGCTGCGCCTCTACCTCCACGGCGACGCTCACCTGGTGGGCCGGCTCTACGAGCTGATCTGCCAGCGCGCCCTGGGAGTGGCGGTGCTCGCCCCCGGCGCCCGGCGAGCCGACCTCCTGGCCCAGGGCTCGATCGAGCCGGTGGGCTTCGCCCTCGACGAAGAGGTGCTGCCCCATCCCCGGCAGGCCCAGCCGGCCTATCGGCTGCTGCAGGAGTACTTCACCCTGCCCGAGAAGTTCCACTTCTTCGACCTCACGGGGCTCGCCCAGCACCTCACCGGCGAGGCGGTGGACCTGCTCTTCCTGCTCGAGCGCAGCCCGGAGCCGCGCCTGCACGTGGAAGCCAACAACTTCCTGCTCGGCTGCACGCCGATCATCAACCTTTTCAGCCACACGAGCGAGCCGATCCGGATCGACCACAGGAGCTTCGAATACCGCCTGGTGGGGGATCAGCGCCGGGAGCGCACCACCGAAGTGCATTCGATCCTCAAGGTGACCGGCACGGCGGACAGCGCCGCGGGAAGCCGCGAGATCGAGCCGTTCTACTCCTTCAACCACGGCCTCGGGGCCGCGGGGCAGCGGGTGTTCTGGCACGGCCGGCGGGTGCCCTGCCAGGTGCCGGGGCTCACGGGCTCGGATCTGCTGCTGTCCTTTCTCGATCTCGATTTCAAGCCCTCCCTGCCGCCCATGGAGGTGGTCTTCGCCCACGTCCTCTGCACCAATCGGGCGCTCGCCGAGCAGGTGCCGGCCGGCTGCCTGCTCGAAACCGATGTCCCCATGCCGGTGGGACAGGTCGTCTGCCTCAAAAAGCCCACCCAACAGCACTCACCGCCCCTCGGCGGGCAAACCCTCTGGCGCCTGGTGTCCCACCTCTCGCTCAACTATCTGTCGTTCACCAGCGAAGCCGAGAGCCTGAAGGCCCTGCGCGAGTTGCTGCGCCTCTACTGCCCGGCCGAGGCCGCCGCGGCGCACCGGCAGATCGACGGCCTCATGGGCCTCTCGGTGGAGCCCGTGGTGCGGCGGGTGGGCAACCAGGCCTGGAAAGGTTTTTGCCGCGGCCACGAAGTGACTCTCACCCTCGACGAAGGCCAGTTCGTGGGCGGCAGCGCCTTCCTCTTCGCCGGGGTGCTCAGTCGCTTCTTCGCCCTCTACTGTTCCACCAACTCGTTCACCCAGCTGGTGGCCAAGAGCCGCGAGCGAGAAGGGGAGTGGTACCGTTGGCCGCCTATGGCTGGCGAAAAAAGGCTTCTGTAAGCGAAGGCCTGTTCACCGAGGGCTACCGCTTCGAGTTTCTCCAGGCGGTGCGGCTCCTGGAGATCCTCTTTCTCGACTGCCCGCCGGTGGGGGAGACCAGCAATCCGGCAGAGGAAGCGCTGCGCTTCTCCTCGCGCATCGACCTCGGCTTCCCGCCCACCGATCTGCACCGGATCGAGCCGCCGCCTCTTGGCGGCGGGCAAGCCAAGATGACGGTGAACTTCCTCGGCCTGGCCGGCGAGCAGGGCCCGCTGCCGCAGGCCCTGACCGAGCAGCTGCGGGATCGCACCTCGGCCCGGGATCGCGCCGGGGCGAGCTTCCTCGACCTCTTCCAGCACCGGCTGATCGCGCTGTTCTACCGCGCCCGCAAGAAGTACCGGCCGGCCCTCACCCACAAGCCGCCGGACCAGGGGCGGGCCGGCCGCAGCGTGCTCGCCCTCCTGGGCCTGGGCACGCCGGGCCTGGGTGGCCGTATGAGCGTGCGCGAGCGGGCGCTGCTGCACTACGCCGGCCTCCTGGCCGGCCGGCCGCGCACCCAGGTGGGGCTCGCCCGCCTGCTCGAGGACTACTTCCACGTACCCGTGGAGGTGAAGCCCTTCGTGGGCGACTGGCTCACCCTCTCGGCGGACCAGTGGACCCGCCTGGGCAAGGGCGGCCAGAACCAGGTGCTGGGCGAGAGTGCCGTTCTCGGCCAGCGAGTCTGGGACCAGGGCGCCGGCTTCGAGCTCGCGCTCGGACCCTTGAAGCTGAAGCAGCTGCTCGCTCTGCTGCCCACCGGCGAGGCCTATCGGTCGCTGGTGGCCCTGGCCCGCTTCTATGTGGGGGAGGAGCTGGGAATCCGCTTCCGGCTGATTCTCGCCCGCGAGGAAATTCCCACCCTCGGACTCGGCAGGGCCGGGGACACTCGCCTGGGCTGGAGCAGCCAGCTCGCCCACCGGGGCAGCCGGCCGGCTCAAGGCGCCGAGCGCCCGAGCGCGCCGCAGCCGAGCCTGGGCGGGGCCGGGGGAGGGCGGCTGGGCTGGACCAGCTGGTTGAGAACCCGGCCCGGTTCCGGCGATGATGGGCAGGTGATGCTGACGGTGCGGCGATGAGCGAGCTCAAGGCCCTGATCGACAAGCTGAACCCGATCTGCCGGCGGGCGCTCGAAACCGCCGCCAGCCTGACCCTCGCCCAGACCCACTACAACGTGGAGATCGAGCACCTGCTGATCAAGCTGCTCGAGCTGCCGGCGACCGACCTCCATCCGGTGCTGCGCTACTACGGCCTGGCTTCGGCCGAGCTGCTGCGCCAACTCACCGGAGCCCTCGAGAGCTTCGACCGCGGCAACAGCCGCACCCCTTCGTTCTCGCCCCAGCTGCTGCGCTTGCTCCGCGAGGGCTACCTCACCTCGGAGCTGGTCCTGGGCAGCACGGCGGTTCGCTCCGGGGCCCTGCTGCTCGCCCTTTTCGAGGACGACCGCCTGCGGGGGCCGGTGCTCGAGTCCTGCCCGGCGCTGGCCAAGATCCCCCGCCAATCCCTCTCGGACCACCTGCGGGAGCTGATCCGCGGCTCGGCCGAGGAGGGCAAAGGAGTGGCCGGCCGCCCGGCCGGCGCAACGACTGCCGAAGAACCGGCGTCGCCGGCAGCGGAGACCGCCCTCGGCCGCTACACCCTGGACCTGGTGGCCGAAGCCCGGGCCGGGCGCATCGACCCCATCCGCGGCCGCGACGCCGAGGTGCGCCAGGTGATCGACATCCTCACCCGGCGGCGCCAGAACAACCCCATCCTGGTGGGCGAGGCGGGAGTGGGCAAGACCGCCATCGCCGAGGGCTTCGCGCTCAAGGTGGCGACGGGCGAGGTGCCGGAGGCCCTGGCCGGCATCGCGGTGGCCACCCTCGATCTCGGCCTGTTGCAGGCCGGGGCGGGCATCAAGGGTGAATTCGAGGAGCGGGTGCGGCGGGTGATCGCCGAGGTGAAAGCAGCGCTGCGGCCGGTGATCCTGTTCATCGACGAAGCCCATACTCTGATCGGTGCCGGCGGCCCGGCGGGCCAGGGCGACGCCGCCAATCTGCTCAAGCCGGCGCTCGCCCGCGGCGAGCTGCGCACCATCGCCGCCACCACCTGGAGCGAGTACAAGAAGTACTTCGAGAAGGATCCGGCGCTCGCCCGCCGCTTCCAGCTGGTGAAGGTGGAGGAGCCGGACGAAGACTCCGCCCTCGACATGCTGCGCGGCCTCGCCGGCCACCTCGCGCGCCACCATCGGGTGCGCATCCTCGACTCCGCGGTGCGCGACGCCGTGCGCCTGTCGCACCGCTATCTCTCCGAGCGCCGGCTGC
>CALMKX010000113.1 GCA_937867335.1 uncultured Acidobacteriota bacterium | reverse complement strand
GAAAGCGGCGAGCGCCGCCCCGCCCTGGCCTCGCCGCCGGGCGAGGTTGCCCAGACCCCTCCAGGCCTCGGCCTGGCTCGAAGGCCCCGCCCGGGCCTCCCGGGCGAGCTTCAAGGCCCGCTCGAAGGCCTCCTCGGCCGGCCCGAAGTGGCCGAGGTCGGAAAGCACCCAACCGAGGTTGGTTTGCACCGTGGCCTCGGGCGCCCAGGCCTCGAGGGCCGCGAACCGCTCGCTCGCCTCGCGGTAGTGGGCGATCGCCCCCTCCAGATCGCCCTCGCTGGCCCTGAGCAGGCCGAGATCGGCGAGCGCTGTGGCCTCACGCCGGCGATCGCCGAGCGCGGCGAACAGGGCCTGCGCTTGCGCGAGCGCCACCTGCGCCGGGTCGAAGCGCCGCTGCCGGCGCAGCAGATCGGCCTGGTTGACCAGCACAGCGGCGAGCTCCTGCCGGGCCGCCTGCGCTCGTTCCAGAGTCTCGGCCTGCTGCCAGGCCTCGAGAGCCTCCAGAGGCCGGGCGAGGGCTTCGAGCACCTGGGCTTGCCGCACCCAGGCCCAGGCCTGGGAGCCGGGGTCCTCGCTCTGCTGCCACAACCCCCTCGCCTGGGCATACCGCGGCAGCGCATCGGCCCACCGCCCCTCGCGGCGCCCTCGTTCCGCCAGGGCGTAGAGGCTTTCGGCCGAGGCGCGCAGCCGGTCGGCCGGCAAGGCCTCGCGCCGCTCCCGCAACTCCACCCGGCAGCTGCCCCGGGCCGTGCCCGCCGCGGAGCGCACCTCGAGCCGATAGCGGCCGCGCTGCTTGGCGACACAAGCCAAGGTCTCCTCGCCCCAGTCGTCGTTCGGGCTGTCCTTGGCCAGCAGCTGGCGCCCGTCGGGGCCCAGCCAGGCGAGCGCGACGTCGAGCCCGCGCTGCTCGACCGACCAGGCGACGAACTCCCCCGCCTCGAGGTCCAGCTCGAAGCGAGCGCTCTCACCGCCGGCCAGAGAAAGCGGGATGGGCGAACCCGGCCAAGGCCGCACCGGTGCGGCCCGCCAGGGTTCCAGCAGGGTGCAGAGCGCGCCCGCCAGAGCCGCGGCCAGAAAGCCAATCCCACCGCTTCCTCGCATCAGGAAGGACCCTCCTCCCGAGCACCGCGGCAGGGGCCGGCCGGGTGGCTATTCGACCTGGAGCTGGAAGAAATACCGCGCGAGCCAGCGCTCCTCGCGGCCCTGGACGCCGTACAGATCGAGCTGGTACTCGCCGCTCGGCAGCAGGCCGCGGGGCCAGTCGACCCGCAGGCCGAGCCCCGCCTGGAGCCTGAGCCCGCTCCCCTGCCAGAGCGGGCGCTGGCCCGCCTGCGGGCGCAACTCGAGCCGGTAGGTCTCGAAGTCGCCAGGGTCTACCAGGCTCAGCAGCAGGGTGAAGGCTTCGGCCCGGGGCGGCAGAACCACGGCTGGGGCGGCCGAAGCGCCGCGCTTCAGGGCCTCGGCTTCGGGGAGAAGCTGGAGAAACGGCTCGTTGAGTCGCACGACGGCCGGAGGGTTCCGCAACCAGCTCAGCGCCGGAACGAGGAGGCCGAGCATCAGGCCGGCGGCGAGGCCGACCAACCCTTGCCGGTACTCCGCCAGGCCTCGGCGCCTCCGCACCCGGGGAGCGGGCGGGGCTGGCGCCGGGATCGGGATCGGCGCCCCCGTCTGATCCGCCTCGAAACGTCGCCAGAAGGCCGCGAAACCGCCGGCAGCCTCCTCCCCGGGCTCGCCATCGAGCACCGAGAGCGGCCCCGAGTTCGACACCACGGCCTGGGCGCAGGCCGGACAGCGGGCGAGGTGGTCCAGGAGCTCTTCGAGGTCCTCCCCCTCGAGCTCGCCCCGCAGGTAGACGGCGATCTCGAGGGCACTCGGGTGAACGTCGCCCGGCTCGAGGGGGTCGGCGAGAATCGCCCGCACGGCATCGGGCACGCTGTCTCGAAGTTCTGTCATGGCTCACCGCGAGGGCTCTGGCTGCCCTGGTACTCGCCGAGGCTCTGGCGCAGCCTCTGCCGTGCCTCGGAAATCAGCGACTTGACGCGACCGACGGACACCCTGAGCACCAGGGCGATCTCGCGGTAGCTGCGCTCCTGGACGCAGAATAGCGCCAGCGCGCGGCGCTGCGAGCCGGACAGCTGGTCGAGAGCCCGGCGGGCGCGCTCGAGTTCCTCCCGGCGCAAAGTGCGCCGCAGCTGATCCGGCTCGGTGCGCGCTTGCCGAGCACCGGCCAGCGCCTCGAGCGTCTCGGTGGGAGCCGAGCGCTTGGCTGCCCCGGCGTGGCGCAGATGCTTGTGAAGCACGGATTTTGCGATCTGCAGCAGCCAGCTCTCGAAGCTCGCCTCTCCGCGGTAGCCGGCCAATCCCTCCAGCGCCCGGCTGAGGGCGGCCTGGGTCAGCTCCTGGCACTCTTCGGGACTGCAGCGCCGGCTTCGGAAGTAGCCCTCCACCGGCTTGCGGCAGGAGCCGTAGACCTCCCGCGCCACCTCCTCGCGGGCACCGCTCTGCCAACGCTGAGCCCAGGAGGCGGCGCCGTGGAGACCGCAGGAAAGGTTCTCTGCAACAGCCTGAGCATCACGCTCCGGGGCGACGTCCACGACCTTCTCCAGGAGTTCGGTCCTGAGCGAGAGGATGCCGGATCGGCGAGTTGTAGATCTTAGCTGATTCTTCCACAGCCGAGGATTCGTCCTCGGCCCCGGAAACCGACCACCGAACTAGTCCGCTGGCTTCTCCTGGGCCAGCCGCAGGCGCCCCAGCCGCCCGCCCAGCTTTTCGAGCGTGAGGGTCTCCTGTCCTGCGGGCCCATGGAGCCGCCAGACTTCGCCCTGGCGCTCGAGGCGGTGGAGCTGGGCGCCCAGCTCCTGAGGGTCGGCGAGGGAGAGGGGGGCGCCGCCAGGGGCTTCGATCAGCACCGCGGCGCAGCCCAGGAAGTGCTCGCGCAGGAGGTCCTTCAGCACCGGCTGGCCCTTCTGCGGCTTGGTGGCGAGCACCCGGCCGGCACCCACGGAAACCGCCCGGGTAGCGCCCAGCACGGCGGCGCTTTCGTGCTCGAGGGGGGGCGCGGGAGGGGTGAGGGAGAGCCAGCCCAGCCGGTGGCCTCGGGCCGCGGCGGCGGTGAAGAGCTCCCGGAAGGCCTCCGGGCCTTCGGCCACCCGCACCAGATGGGGCACCCTCATCGCACTTCCTCCGGGTAGAGCAAGATCTCTCTTCGCTCTTCGCGGAAGCGGCGCTCGTCCTGCTTCCACGTCTCGGCGACCTCGGCGAAGCTCGCGCCGGCTTCGACGGCCTCGCGGTAGGCGGGTTCGCCGGTGAGCAGGTCGATCGCCGGCCGGTCGCTCACGAACTCGTAGGGCGCTTCCCGCCAGCGGAAGGCCTCCCCCAGGACCACCCGGCAGGCGGCCAGCAGTTCGAGGCCGGCGCGGTAGGAGGGCAGCCGCTCCGGCTCGAGGGCCACCAGCTCGACCCCCTCGCAGAGCTGCCCCGCATGTTTCTGGAACTGGGGCCGGAAGCGGGTGGGCAGGGCCGCGAGGCCGGGAATCCGCCGCCGCTCGAGCTCGCGGCAGAGGGCCAGGGCGTCGAGCCCGGGGGCCCCCACCAGCTGGAACGGCCGCGTGGTGCCGCGGCCTTCGGAGAGCTCGGTCGCCTCCACCAGGCAGCCCCCGGGGTAGAGCCAGGCGGTCTCCGGGGTGGGCATGTTGGGCGAGGGGGCGATCCACGGCCGGCCGGTGGCGCGCCAGTCCATTGCCCGCCGCCAGCCTTCGACCGGTACCACCCTCCAACCGGCGGGCCAACCGCGCCGGCGAGCCTCGAGAGCGAGGAGCTCGCCCAGGGTGAGGCCGTGCCGCACCGGCAGCGAGAAGGCTCCCACGAAGGATTCGAAGCCCGGCCGCGGCAGGTTGCCTTCCATCTGTTCCCCACCCAGGGGATTGGGCCGGTCGAGCAGCCACACTTCGCAGCCCGCCTCGAGGGCTACCTCGGCCGACCAGACGGCGGTGGCGGCATACGTGTAGTAGCGGCTGCCCACATCCTGGAGGTCGATCAACAGGAGATCGAGCCCGCGAAAGGCGTCCGGCGAGGGCTTGAGGCTCGCTGCCGACGAGCCGTAGAGCGACACCACGGGCAGCTCGAGCCAGGGGTCCCGGCCACCGGCGGCGGCGATCATGTCCTGCTCGACGCCGTAGTAGCCGTGCTCGGGGCCGAAGAGCACGCTGGGCGCGGCCCCGGGCAAAGCTGCGAGCGCGAGATGAGCCGGCGCCAGGGCGGAAGAGACCGCGGCGGCATGGGCCAGCAGGCCGTAACGCCGGCCCCGGAGCGCTTCGGGCTCGGCCAGCAAGCGATCGAGGCCGGTCCTCACCATCGATCGGGCTCGCCGGGGCCCAGGCCTTCGGCTTCTCGCTTGGAAACCGGCCGGCTCAACGGCGGAACTCCCCGCTCGCCCCGCCGCTCTTGGCCTCGAGGCGGAGCTCGGTGATCTCGGCCGCCTTCTCGACCGCCTTGACCATGTCGTAGAGGGCGAGGGCAGCGGTGGCGCAGGCGGTCAGAGCTTCCATCTCGGCGCCGGTCTTGGCGGTGACCACCACCCGCGAGCGGATGCGCACCCCGGCCGGCTCGGCCTCGAGCTCCACTTCCACCTGCTCGAGGGGCAGCGGATGGGCCAGGGGGATCAGCTCGTCGGTGCGCTTGGCCGCGGCAATGCCGGCGATCCGGGCCACCGCGAAGGCGTCGCCCTTGGGCAGACTCGAGAGGCGACCGAGGGTGTCGCTGCCGAGGCGTACGAAGCAGCTCGCCCGGGCCTCCCGGCGCGTCACGGCTTTGGCCGAAACGTCGACCATCCGGGCTTCGCCGTGGGCGTCGAGATGGCTGAATTCGCGTTCCGGGGCGGCCGACATGGCTGTGCTAGCATTTCGAATGTTTGGACCCAAAAGCAACCAGGACCGCCATTTCCGTGGTGATCCCGACTCTCGACGAGGCGGGCACGCTGCCCGAGCTCCTGCCGCCCCTGGTGGCCGCCGCCCAGGAAGTGATCGTCTCGGACGGCGGCTCCCAGGACGGCACTCCCGAACTCGCCCGCAGCCTGGGCGCACGGGTGGTCGCCGGCGGGCGCGGCCGCGGAGCGCAGCTCAACCGCGGCGCAGCTGCCGCCACGGCGCCGATTCTGCTCTTCCTTCATGCTGATACGAAGGTCTCCCGCGAGGCCCTCGAGGCCGCCGAGCGGGCCGTGGCCGAGGGGGCGGAGGGAGGCGGCTTTCGGGTGCGCTTCTCGAGCCCAAGCCGCCTGATGGCCTTCGGCGCCGGCTGGATCAACCTGCGCACCCGGCTCTGCGGCTGGCCCCTGGGGGATCAGGCCCAGTTCGTGGCTCGCAGGGTTTTCGAAGAGATGGGGGGCTTTCCGGAGTGGCCAATCCTCGAGGATCTCGAGCTCGCCCGGCGCCTCTGCCGGCGCGGGCGCCTGCGCCTCGTCCCCCTGGCGGTGACCACCTCGGCCCGGCGCTTCGAGTCTCAGGGCCGGCTGCGCACGGTGGCCACCAACTGGACGATCTGGACTCTCTTCTTCCTGGGCGTCTCCCCCGCTCGCCTGGCCAGGCTCTACCGCCCGGCCGCCGGCCGGCTGGAGCCCCGAAGTGCGGTCGCAACCGCTCCCCTCGCCCCGCGCGCGCAGGCGATCACCAGCGACGAGCCTTGAGTCCGGCGTTGGCGGGGTGAGGGAGACAGCCCAGCAGCCCTCTCACGCTGAAGGCGGCGAGAGGGCCGGGGCTCGGTAGCGAGAAGAGAGGAGGAGAATCGGCCTACTTGCTGTTGACGGCGTCCTTCAAGTCCTTGCCAGCCTTGAAGCGCACGTTCTTGCTGGCCTTGATCTTGATCTTCTTGCCGGTCGAGGGGTTACGGCCCTCGCGAGCCTTGCGCTCCGACAGTGCGAAGGTACCGAAGCCGGGAACCTGCACCCGATCACCCGCCTTCAGGCAGCTCCCGATGTAGCCGAAGATCGCATCCACGAGCTCCCCGGCCTGCTTCTTGGTGACATCTTCGAACTGGGTCGCAACGCTGTTGACAATATCCGTCTTTCCGGCCATAGCCTCCTCCTTCGCAGCTAAGTAGTTTCTTCTAACGCTACAACAGGCGGCAAACGATACGGCAAGCCTGCCAAGGTGTCAACCGATTCTACTCTTTTTCTAAAGTGGGCCCATAGGGCGACAAATCGCCGAATTCTACGCCTTTTTTCTCCTCAAAACATGAGCTGTGAAGCCGTCGTGGTCGTCTCCGGTGGCAATCCGCCAGCAGCCCGGCTGTACCACCCAACGGACCAGGGGACGCTCGAGCTCGGCGGCGAGATCCAGAGGCTCGAACTCCTTCTGAGACGCCAGGAACCGGGCCACCACGGCCTCGTTCTCTTCCGGCTCGAGCGAGCAGGTGATCGCCGCCAGGAGGCCGCCCGGAGCCACCAACTCGGCGGCTCCGGCCAGCAAACGTTCGCCGCTCGCCGCCAGGCGGGCGATCTCCTCCTCGCTCACTCGCCACTTGAGCTCGGGATGCTTGCGGAAGGTGCCCGAGCCGCTGCAGGGCAGGTCGAGCAGCACGCGGTCGAAGCGGCCGAGCCGCTTGGTCAGTCAGCTCGAAACCGAGGGCCTTCTCGTATCGCGAGCGGAGCTCGTCGGGAGAAGGGAAGGCCGTGAGGGGCGCCGGCGACGAGGTGAGGCCGGTGGTTCGGTCGAACTCGACGAAGAGGTGGCCGTTCGTCGCGAACACGAAGGGGACGTTTAGCCGCTTACAGGTGGAGTAGAGCTTCCCTTGCTCTAGCCCGTGCCCGGGTGGCAGCCGCTCGGCCTTCGCCGCGATCTCCTTCATCGACAGCGGCTCGAACTTGCCGGCGTTGTCGCCGGCAGGCTTGGCCATGCCCTTCTCCCAGACGACGGCGTCCTCCGGGATGCCCCACATGCGGGCGGCACGGGTGCACATCACCTTGATGGCGGCACGCGCTGCCTCGATGCTGGCGATGCCTGCAGCGAAGGTGACGCGGCTGCCATCCGTCACATCGCTGAAGCCGAGCGAGGCCGTGTCGGCGATGATCGCGCGCACCTTCTCGTACGGCACCCCCAGCTCCTCAGCCACCATCAGGCTCATCGAGGCCCGCGAGCCGCCGATGTCCGGATTGCCGTAGGACAAGGTCACGCTGCCGTCGGCATTGATGCTGAGGGTGGAGCAGGTGTTGCCGCCGAAGTTGAACCAGAAGCCGCAGGCAACGCCCCGGCCCTGGTGCTTGCCGGGCTTCGGCGCCTTCCAGTGCGGATGGCTCTTGGTCGCCTCCAGCGTCGCATACAGCCCGATCGGACCGTAGGTCGGTCCGTAGGACGACTTGGTGCCCTCCTTGGCCGCGTTCATGAGGCGGATGTCGACGGCATCGAGACCGAGCTTGTCGGCGATCTCCTGCAGCACGCACTCGGTTGCGAAGGTGACCATGGGGGCAGAGGGCGCCCGGTACGCGGCCGAACGCGGGCGATTGCAGATGACGTCGTAGCCTTCCGTCTTGACGTTGGGCAGGTCGTAGCAGGCAAAGCATACCATGGCGCCCATGTCGACCAGCGAGCCGCCGAAGGGGCCGCCCTGGAACTTGATGATCGAATGCGCAGCAGTGATGCGGCCATCCTTCTTGGCGCCGATCTTCAGCCAGATGGAGGAGGAGGCTGTCGGGCCCGATGCCCGGAACACCTCGTCGCGCGTCATCACCATCTTTACCGGCCGATTGGCCTTGCGCGACAGGGCGAGGCACACCGGCTCGATGAACAGCATGGTCTTGCCGCCGAAGCCACCGCCGATCTCGGAGGCGGTGACGCGCAGCTTGGAGGCATCGAGGCCGAGCATGGTGGCGCAGACGGCGCGCACGTTGTAGTGTCCCTGGGTGCACACCCACATGTCGGCCGTGCCGTCAGGGCTGACGCTGGCCACGCAGGCGTGCGGCTCGATGTAGCCCTGGTGCGTGGCCTCGGTCTTGAAGGAGCGCTCGACGATGATGTCGGCCTCCTTGAAGCCCTTATCGATGTCGCCGTGGCCGAACTCGTGCCGGGCCATGACGTTCGACTTCTTCGTCGGCCGTTTTCGCCACGAAAGGAGGAGCAGGGAACACCATTGAAGTTGATGGTGTGCAATTGAGCGTGACCGGTCAATGGTTTCGGCATACAACCGAGCGCGTTCGCGGGTTTCAGAATGTTTCGCTTGCGCTGTTCGTGAATTCGTCACATTCGCGCTGCGTCATGACTACTCGACTTTGCGGATCGTGCCCTGCGCTGCGGCGCACAGCCTGCGGGCTGCGTCGTCGTCGAGCACGTCGGGCGCATCGGCACGCAGCACGAACGCCGCGGGCACATCGAAGCCCCAGCGAATCAGGTCGGAGAGGCCGCCGGCCTTGCCACCCACGAGGGCGCGCGGTGCCGTGCTGGGAAGCTGTTCGAGCATGCCGCGCTCCCTGCGCTGCCGCAGGAGCTAGGTGTAGCTGACCTGCCAGGACACGCCCCAGCGGTCCTGCACCCAGGTGAACAGCTGGCTGAAGCCGTAGTTCGCCAGCGGCATCAGCACGAGGCCGCCCTCGCCGAGCACGCCTGCGAGCATCTCGATCTGCTCGCGCGTGTCGACCTCGACGAA
>CALMKX010000112.1 GCA_937867335.1 uncultured Acidobacteriota bacterium | reverse complement strand
GTCGAATTCGGTGACCAGGCTGTTGGTCAGCGTGTCGACCTTGTCGATCTTCACCCCGAACTGCTGGAACTGCGGCTGGGCGGAGTTGTACTGCAGGTAGTTCAGCAGCGTGGGCTCCGGGTCCGTGATGTCGGTGATCCAGCCGTACCAGATGTTGTTCGAGCCGTTGCCGTACTGCTGCTTCACGATCTTGGTGGTGATTGTGGAGTAGGGCTCGATCTTCGCGGTGAAGGTGTTGCCGAGGACCTTCTTCAGCTGGTTCGTGAGAAGCGCGGAACCGCCGGAGTAGAGGCCCTCCCAGATGTCGGGGATGTCAACGATGATTTCCCCGAGGGCCGGGCCGCCGCCCGCATCCCACATCTTCTTGGCTTCAGCCTCTTCCTTGGCGCGGTCTTCCAGGTAGCCCTCGATGTCCTTCTTGGTCACCCGGCCGTGGATGCCGGTGCCCTGGAGTTCACGGATGTCCACCCCCTCGGCCTCGGCGATCTTGCGCACCACCGGGCTCGATGCCCGCCGCACGCGCTCCTCCAGGCTCTCCTCTCCGTCAGGGGCCGGCGGTGCCGGGGCGGCCGCCGGCTCGGGGGGCGGCTGGATCACCACCGCCGCAGGAGCCGGAGCGGGCGCCGGAGCCGCGGCTGGAGCGCCCCCGGCGTCGGCGATCATCGCCACCACCTGGTGCACCGGCACGGTGGTGCCTTCGGGGAAGCGCACTTCGGCCAGCACACCCGAGGCCGGGCTGGGGATCTCGGCATCGACCTTGTCGGTGGAGATCTCGAACAGGGGTTGATCTCGCTCGACCTTCTCCCCCACCTTGACCAGCCACTTGGTGATCGTGCCTTCGGCGATCGACTCCCCCATCTGGGGCATCACGACTTCGGTAGCCATGGAGGTCTCCGTCTCTCCTGCGTCCTGCTAATAGCTGAGCAGCTCGCGCACGCGGGCGCAGAGCTTGTCCACATTGGGTAGATAGTAGTCCTCGAGGGGAGGACTGAACGGTACCGGGGTATCCAGACAGCACAGCCGTGCCACCGGCGCATCGAGCCAGGCGAAGGCCTTCTCCGCCACCAGGGCCGCCACTTCGCCCGCCGCCGAGCCGGTGAGCGGCTCCTCGGAGAGCACCAGGGCGCGGCTGGTGCGCCGCACGGTGTCGAGAATCAGCGCTTCGTCGAGCGGCTTGAGCGTTCGCAAATCGACCACCGCGAGCTCCGCGCCGTCCTCTTGGGCCAGCCGCTCGGCCGCCTCGAGCGCGGTGTGCACCATCGCTCCCCAGGTGAGCACCGTCAGATGGCGGCCGTCCCGAGCGAGCCGCGCCTGGCCGAGCGGCAGCACCCCCTCGTCGCCC
Source organism: uncultured Acidobacteriota bacterium (assembly GCA_937867335.1). Classification (GTDB taxonomy): domain Bacteria; phylum Acidobacteriota; class Thermoanaerobaculia; order Multivoradales; family SZUA-115; genus JAXLQX01. The sequence goes on along the minus strand of CALMKX010000112.1, from coordinate 11,329 downwards.
GGCAGTTCGCCCTTGATGCGGCGGTAGAGGTACTTGTGCTCGAGGTAGAGCACGGGGTTGGGGTCCCGGATGGCGCCGCGGATCAGCCCGTAGGCGTCGGCCACGGTGGCCGGGGCGACGATCTTGAGCCCCGGCGCCCGCAGGTAGAAGCCTTCCGGGTTCTGGCTGTGGAAGGCCGAGCCCCGCACGTGCCCGCCGCAGGGCCCGCGCACCACCATCGGCACCGGGGTGCCGGCGCGGTAGTGCTGGGTGGCGGCGAAGTTCACCAGCGGGTTGAAGCCGCAGGCGAGAAAGTCGATGAACTGCATCTCGGCCACCGGCCGCAGGCCGTACAGGGCCGCGCCGATGGCGACGCCCAGGATGGCGGATTCGGCGATCGGCGTGTTGATCACCCGCTCGGCGCCGAAACGGTCGAACATGCCGGCGGTCACCTTGAAGGCACCGCCGAACTCGGCGATGTCCTCGCCCAGGAGGAACACCGAGGGGTCGCTCTCGAGCTCGCGCCAGAGGCCCTGGCGAATCGCCTCGAGGTAGGTGACCGTGGTGCCGGGGGCGAGGGCTTCCTGAACGCTCATACCGCCCCCTCGAACACGCCCAGAGCCGCCTCTTCCGGGGCCGGCATGGGCGCCGCCTGGGCGGCCTCGATCTCGGCGTCGAGGCGCGAGGCGAGCTCCCCTTCGAGAGCGTCGATCTCGGCCTGCGAGGCCACGGCCTCGGCCACCAGGTGGCGCTCGAAGCGGGCGATCGGGTCCCGCGCCAGCCAGTGCTCGCGCAGCTCGGCGGGCACGTAGCTCGCGTCGTCGTGCTCGGCGTGGCCGCGCATGCGGAACGTCTTGGCCTCGAGCAGGGTGGGCCCGCCGCCCGAGCGGGCGCGCTCGACGGCCCGCTTGGCGGCCTCGTAGACGGCCAGCGGGTCGTTGCCGTCCACGATCTCGCTCGGCACCCCGTAGCCGGCGCCCTTGAGCGCCAGGTCCTTCACCCGGGTCTGCTGGGAAGTGGGGGTCGAGTAGGCCCAGCCGTTGTTCTCCACCACCACCACCAGGGGCAGGTTGAGCACCGCCGCCAGGTTGATCGCCTCGTGGAACTCGCCGGTGGAAGTGCCGCCGTCGCCGATCCAGCTCATCCCCACCCGCTTGCCGCCCTTCATGCGGTCGGCCAGCAGGGCGCCCGCCACCACTGCCAGCAGCGAGCCGAGCATAGCGATCGGCCCGAGGATGCCGCAGCCAAGGTCGGTCTGGGGCAGGTTGTCCTTCGAGCGGTTCACCGCCGTCGCCTTGCCCATGTGGAGAGCGAAGATCCGGCCGCTGTCCACCCCGCGCACCAGCTGGGAGCCGAGGTTGCGGATCAGCGGGCCGATCAGGTCGTCCGGCCCCAGGGCATAGGCGCTCGCCACCGAGGTGGCTTCCTGGCCGCGGCTCGAATAGGCGCCCCCCACCAGCAGGCCCCGGCGGTAAAGGCTCGAGAGCCGCTCCTCCACGGCGCGGGTGAGCCGCATCAGGCGGTAGACCTCCCACTGTTGATCCCGGGAAAGCGAGGTGCGCGCCAGCTGCTCGCGCTCCTCAGCCTCCGGATGAAGCGGACCGAAGCTCTTGCCAGCGGACATGAAGCTCCTAGATGTGAATGGCGTGGCCCACGGCGGCATGGGCCGCCTCGGCCACCGCCTCGGCCAGGGTGGGGTGAGCGTGCATGGTGCGGACGAGTTCCTCGGTGGTGCACTCGAGCGCCAGGGCCACGCAGGCCTCGGCGATCAAGTCCGTGGCATGGGGGCCGATGATGTGGACACCCAGCACCTGGTCGTAGCGGGTCTCGCGGACGATCTTGACGAAGCCTTCCGTCTTGCCCAGGATCGCCGCCTTGCCCAGCGCCGAGAACGGGAACTTGCCCACCGCCACCGGGTAGCCGCGCTCCTTGGCCTTGGCCTCGCTCAGCCCGACGCTGCCTACCTCCGGGTCGCAGTAGGTGCAGGAAGGCACGCGGTCGTAGTCGATCGCCCGCACCGCCTGGCCGGCCATGTGCTCCACCGCCAGGATGCCCTCGGCCGAGGCCACATGGGCCAGCCAGGGCGTGGGCACCACGTCGCCGATGGCGTAGACGTGGGGGACGTTGGTCTGCATCTCGGCATTGACCTTGATGTAGCCGCGCTCGGTCTCGATGCCGAGGGTCTCGAGCCCGATGCCGGCGGTCACCGGAGCGCGGCCGATCGCCACCAGCAGCATCTCGGCTTCCAGGGTGAGCACCGCCCCGCCCTGCTCGAGGGTCAGGCGCACGCTGCTCTCCCCGCGCTCGACGGTCTCCACCTTGGCGCCGGTCATCACCTTGATGCCCCGCTTCTTGAGCGCGCGGGAAAGCTCGGCGGAGACTTCCTCGTCCTCGATCGGCAGGATCCGCGGCAGCATCTCCACCAGGGTCACCTGGCTGCCGTAGGAAGCGAAGATCGAGGCGAATTCGGTGCCCACCGCTCCGGCGCCCATCACCACCAGGGAGGAAGGAACGCGGTCGAGCTCCAGGATGTGGTCCGAGTTGAGGATCGCCGTGCCGTCCGTCGGGGCGATCGGCAGGGCCCGGGGCACCGAGCCGGTGGCGATCAGCAGGTTCTTGAACGAGTAGCTCTTGGCTCCCGCCTCGCCTTCCACGGTCAGCTCGTGGGGGCCGGTGATGCGGCCGAAGCCCACGATGCCGTCCACCTTGTTCTTCTTGAACAGGAATTCCACGCCCTTGGCGTTCTTGTCCACCACCTTGCGCTTGTACTGCTGGGCCTTGCCCATGTCCAGGCTGGGGGCGGAGACCATCACCCCGAAGGAGTCGGCATGGCGGGCCTCCTCGAGGAGCTCGGCGGTGTGCAGCAGCGCTTTGGTGGGGATGCAGCCCCGGTGCAGGCAGGTGCCGCCGAACTTCGGATCCTTCTCCACCACGGCCACCTTCAGGCCCAGCTGGGCCGCCCGGATGCCGGCCACGTAGCCGCCCGGGCCGCTGCCCAGCACCATCACATCGTAGTCGTAGGACATCTTGAGGGTTCCTCTCGGATCTAACGGATCGGCTCGACGGACAGGCGACCCTTGTCGTCGGCGATCAGGCGGCCCATGGGCCGCTCGGGGTCGTGCTCGAAGATCGAGACCCAACCCTCGGCCGCCGCCCTCGGCAGCCAGTGTTCCTTGGCCGCGAGGGTCTCCATGGGATAGAGATCGTAGCTCATGATCCAGGCATACGGCACATGCGCGGAAGTCGGCACCAGGTCCGCCCAGAAGGCGGCCTTGGCTCCGCCTCCACCGTCCAGCAGCACCGCGCACATGTCGGCGTTGTGGCCGCGCACCTTCTGCGCTCGCACCCCGGCCACCGGCTCGGCCTCGGAGTCGAACAGCTCCACCACCCCCGCCTCGAGCAGGGGCTCCCAGTTGCGCGGATCGTAGCTCGCGCGGTCCCGGGCGTTGGGTGTGCGGGCGTGGGCGAGCTCGCCTCGCTCGATCCAGTAACGGGCCCGCGGGAAGGTGGGTACCCAACCGCCCGAGGGTCCGGCCACGGTATTCCACCCGCAGTGGTCGAAGTGCAAGTGGGTCAGGAGCACTTGGGTGAAGTCCCCCGGCTCGTAGCCGAGAGCCCTGAGCGCCTCGGGCAGGCGGCGCGCCCCCGCCACCCCGAACTGCTGGTTGAACTTTTCGTCGCCCTTGTCGCCCACCCCGGTGTCCACCAGCACCAGCTCGGAGCCGGCCTCGACCACCAGGCAGTTGGTGGTCATGTGGATGCGGTTGCGCTCGTCCGGGGGCATTTTCTTCTCCCAGAGCACCCGCGGCACCACCCCGAACATGGCTCCGCCGTCCAGGCGGAACTCGCCGTCGGGAGCCAGCTCGAAGGAAAGGGAACCGAGCCTCACGCGGCCGGCAGTCTATCCCAAGCGCTCGCCGGGCTCGGCGTCTTCGCTGCGCCCGGCCTTGGCCGCCGGAGCTCGCTCTCCCGCCCTGGCGAAAGCCCGCCGCCGCGACGTCCCCAGAGCCGACAGGTCGCCGTCCGCGGCCGGTCGGGCCAGCTCTTCCGGCAGTCCCAGGGCCCGGCAGATTTCGCTCCGGGTGCGGCCGGCGAGGGCTTTGCGGTCTTCCCCCTCCGCGGCCGAGAGCGGCTCCAGGAAGTGGAGCTCGACATCGATTCGCTTCTCGCCGAGCACCCGCCAGAGGTGGGCGGGCATGGGGTCGTCGTCGATGAAAGGGGCCGTGGGGTGCACCGGCCCTTCCGCGCGGTAACGGATCGCCACCGGCTGGATGCATCGCCCGGTGCCGGCCACCGGCGCGAACAAGCGGGGAAAGAACGGCCGAACCGAGCCCCCGGCGCTGGTGGTGCCTTCGGCGAAGACCATCACCGCACCGCCCTCCTCCAGCCGGCGCCCGATCTCGTCCGAGATCTGGGTCGCCTGGTGAGCGCCCCGTTCGAGGAAGAGGGTGCCCCCGTGCCGCACCATCCAGCCCACCAGGGGCCAGTTCCTCACCTCCGCCTTGGACACGAAGGCGACCGGCAGGCGGCTGCCCACGGCCACGATATCCAGCCAGGAGATGTGGTTCGCCACCAGGAACACCGGCCGGGCCGCCGGCTCGCCTTCCACGTGCACCCTGAGGCCCAGCACCCGCGCAAAGCCCCGCTTCCACCAGGCCGCCAACGGCCGGGCTCGGGGGTGACGACGCTCGAGGCGGAAACGCAGGGCGAGGGCCCCGGCAACCGCCACGCCCACCAACACCCAACCGGCAAAGGCGCTAGCGCGCAGCCCGCGGCGCAGCGAGGCGGCGAGGCCCGTCGCGCCGCTGCCCACCGCGCTCTTCGGCGCGTTCGAGGAAGTGTCGCCCGTAGCGCTGGGCGAGGCGGGAGAGTTCGAGGAGGATGAAGACATCGGCAACCTTGAAATCCGGGTCCCAGCAGGCTTCGCCACAGGCTTGGGCGCCCAGCCGGAAGTACGCTCGCAGAAGCGGCGGCAGGCGCAGAACGCCTGACGCTTGCTCGGGCCGGCCGCTTTCGAAGCGAGCCGGCGCCGCCGGTAGAGCCAGCCGCGGCCGCACCCGAAAACCCTCTGGGGCGCCGTGGCGGTCGAGTATCTCGGCCACCAGGGTGCGCACGGCCTCGAAACCCGGTGCGAGATCAATGCTAGCGCAGCCGATCAAGTAGTCGAAGCGGTGGGCGGCGACGTAGTCGGCGAGGCCTGCCCAGAGCAGGGCGATGGTGGCGCCGTCGCGGTGGCCCTGGGCCACGCAGGTGCGACCGATCTCGAGCATCCGCCCCGGCAGTTCGAGCACGGCGCCGAGCTCGAACTCGCCCTGGGAGTAGAAGCCGCCGCGCGCGGCAGCGCGCTCGGCCGAGAGCAGTCGGGTCGAGGCCACCACTTCGCCGGAGCCACAGTCGCGCACCAGCAGGTGGTCGCAGAGGGGGTCGATCTCGTCGGCGTCGAGCCCGGCCCGGGCCGAGGGCAAGTGGGCGCCTTGCTCGAGCGCGAACACTCGATAGCGCAAAGCCTGGGCCTCCCGGATCTCGGCCTCGCTCGCGGCCAAAGACACCGAGAACCTGGGCTCCAGGGCAGCCGAAGCAACTGGCATCATCGAAGCACCTCCCGCTGCCGGACTACCCTAATCGCCACCTTCGGCGGAACGGTGACGGCGCGGTCACAGCTCGGAGGAGGTTCTGACCATGAGTTCGTGACCATGGCAGGATGAGCCCCGACCGGAGATCCTTATGACCCAGGCTACTCGCTCGATCGCCGCCGGAGACTTCAAGGCCCGCTGCCTCGCCCTGTTGGACGAGGTCGCGAAGACTGGCCTGCCGCTCACCGCCGAGATGGCGATCGAAGCCGGGTGCCTGGGCCGGGACGGCTTCCATGGCGACCCTGCCGATCGCCTGATCGTGGCGACGGCCCGCTGTCTGCGCGCTCCCCTGATCACCAAAGATCCAGCGATTCGGGACTTCGCCGGAGCCCACTCGATCTGGTGATCGGCAGGGTCGAGGGGCTCCGGGAAGGCCGGCGGGGCTAGCCGCCGGTGGTGCCGAGGACGATCTCCACCCGCCGGTTCTCGGCCCGGCCCTCGGGCGTCGAGTTGGGGGCGATCGGGTTCTCCTGGCCGTGGGCGAAGACGCGGATGCGGCCCGCCGGGAAGTTCACCGGAGCTCGAGCCTCCAGCCACTGCTTGACCGCAAAAGCCCGGGACTCGGAAAGCGCCATGTTGCCATCCCGAGTGCCCTGGCCGTCGGTGTGGCCGTGGACCTCCACCGCGGTCGAGCCGGCCACCAGCAGATCGCGCAGCAGCTGCTCGAGATCGCGCTGGGCGTCCGCCGTGAAGGCGGCCTGGCCGGAGGCGAAGTTGATGTGCCAGGAGCGCCGGGAGACCACGTTGCGGATCGGCGCCGAGCCTTCGAAGGTGGGCCGCGCCACGGCGATCTGGCTGCCGGCGCGGGAGGCCAGGGTCTGGACGTAGGAGGTGTCCAGGATCTGGTTGACCGGCGGGTAGTTCGGCACCAGGTCCGGGTACTGGGCCACCACGATGTCGCCGAATACCTTGTAGGTGGCGGCGAAGAGGTTCGAGGAGCCCGGCACCAGGCCGTAGAGCAACAGATTGTCCGCCAGGTTGTTGACGCTCGAACCGCCGAGCTCGACGTCCAGCCCCTGGCGATCCCGCTCGATGGTGCCGCGGAAGTACTTCTCCCAGTAGCCGGCGTCGGCACCGGACTCGTTGTACACCTGGGCCGAGATCTCCGAGGCCCGGCGCATCGCCGCCGAGCTCGCCTTCACCTGGTCGGCGCCGTCGAAGAAGGCCTTGAGCATGCCCTCCACCGCCGGCCGGTTCTGCTTCATCCAGCGATCGATACCGATGATGGTGTTGGGCATCTGGGAGCTGTACTCGCGCGTCGAGACGATCGACACCAGGCCGCCGCGCTTCTGGGCCACGATCACGTCGCCGGGCGTCCAGGTCACCACGCCCTGCACGCAGACCTGGCGCTTCTCGCCGGTGCGCCGGCCGTTGGCCACCACCGCCCGGCTCTCGCAGTAGTTGGCCACGTACTTCTCGGAGGCGTCGATGTAGTCGTTCGCCGCCACCCAGTTCAGGCAGTTGGGGTCGTAGGTGGTCTCGTCCGGGTTGTTGCACAGGCCGTTGTCGGCCAGCCACTTCTGGGCGATGTTCCAGTCGCCGTCGCGCAGGTAGCCGGAAACCATACCGCCGCGCGAAGCCTGGGGGTTCTGCTTCCAGGCCGGCGGGCCCATGAACTTGTCCTCACCCCGGGAGTAACCTCCCGAGCCCACCACCTTGGCGATGTAGTCCGGGCCCAGCTTCTCCAGGGTGTCGTTCACGCCCTTCAAGAAGGTGGCCGCGCCATCGCCCATGATCGCCACGTAGTGGGCGCCTGTGGTGGGATTGGAGTTGCCGCGGGACAGCTCGGTGGCGAAGGCGATCAAGGCTTCCTGCATCTTGCCGGCGTCGTCTTCGCGGACGAAGCGCAGATTGACGTTATTGCCGCACATCAGGCTGCCCTGGGTGGACTGCGGGCCGCCGTTCGCCAGCATCATGCCCATCTGGGCGTTCCAGGCCCAGTGGTAGAAGCGCACTTCCGGCAGGCCGGTGCAGCCGGGAGCGGTTCCCGGCAGCGAGAAATTGGCCGCCGGCACCGTGGAGCCTGGGGAGTTCGGCGCTGTGGGCAGATCCGCCCGCTGGGGCACCACCGAGGCGCGAGTCTTTTTCGACGGGATGATTTTCTCGAGCAAGTCCGGGGCGAAGCGCTTGACGGAGAAGAACGCCGCGACCAGAAAGGCCACCGCGATCACCAGCTTGCCCAAGGGAGTGATTTTCACAGCCGAATCTCCTTTCACCGGGCCGAGGCTACCCAAGGCCGCGATAGGCCGTTACGCACCAGGGGCCAGGTCTCTTCTGCACGCGTTGCCGCAAGTCTTATCAAGAATCGAGGATCCCACCAAGAGGGCGGCGAGGCATCGCTCCTCACCCCGCCTGGCGGGCCTGCATCATCCATCCGCCACTGTCGACGCCGCCCGCGAGCTCGTCCATCGCCGGCTTGAGCGAGGCCACGAAGCGCTCGCTCTCCTCGACCTGCTCCACCACCGCCCCCATGTAGCTCGCCATCTCGTTGGCCGAGAACTGCGAGGCCCCCACCCGGCCCACGATCACGTCGAAGACGTCCGGGAACGCCGCCAGCTGGGCCTCCACGTACTGATCCCGCTTCTGGCAGTCGAGCAGCAGATCGCGCTTCTTCTCCAGGATGCCGATGTGCCACTCGCGGGTCTGGGCGGTGGCCGGCTCGTTCTGGGCCAGCTCGCGCAGAGCGGCGATCTTGTCGTCGATCTCCGCGAGCTTGGCTTCGAGAGTGGGCTGGGGAATCGCGCTGGGCAGCGGCGGCACCTGCACGGGCGAGCGTGAACCGCCGCGGCCCTTGACCAGCACCATCGGCCGCTCGCCCGCTGCCACCGCCTGCGGCTCCTCGGTGCGGAACTGATTGAGGATCTGCAGGTAGATCAAGCGTTCCCGAACGAAGCTCAGGTAGGTGCCAAGCAGGTAGTCCAGTTGGTCGAGAATCGACATGCCGCCGAAGGCCTCCTGGGCCTGGCGCTCGCGCAGGATGCTCGCCACGCGGTCGCGCGCAGCCACCAGCCGGCGAAAAAGGGTGCGGTAGTCCTGCAGCTGGCCGGCGCGGATCCAATCGATGTAGGGCGGCTGCGAGAGCGCGGCCTCCATCGCTTGCCGCAGGGCTTCCCGGCTGGCTGCGGCGGCCTTCGCCTTGGCCGCCTGGTCTTCCTGCTTCATTTCCTGGTCGAGGCCGTCGCCCCCCGCCTTGACCAGGGCGTAGGCCCCGGCCCCGAGGCTCCAGAGGATCAGCGGCAACGGGTTCCACAGCGCCGCCGAAGCAGCGAGGGACATCGCCCCGGTGATCAGATTGCCCGGTTTCTTGAGCGCACGGCCGATCTTGCGCTTCCACTGATCCTTGGGGTCGATCGGCATCGTTGGCTCTAGTCTACCTTGAGGCGGCTGGCCTCAAGGGCCGTTACAGGGTAGCAAAGCGGATCCGGATCTCTCGCACCACCTCTTGGAATTCCGGAGTGGTGGAGATGTTGTCCCGCCAGGCGAGGCCCCGGGCCATGAGGTCGATCTCGGCCTGGATCTTCGCACCGGGAATCACCTTGCCGGCGTTGTCACGATCCCGGCCCAGCAGATAGATCATGTCCGCCACCTCCACGGCCGCCGAGATGTCGTGGGTGACAATGACCATGGTGTTGAGCTCGTGCATCTCGGCCACCTCGGCCAGCAGATCGCAGACGTTCTGGATCTGCACCGGGTCGAGGCCGGAGAACGGCTCGTCGAGCAGCAGGAAGTGCCCGCTCGACATGAACTGCTGGGCAATCGCCACGCGCTGGCGCTGGCCGCCGGAGAGCTGGATGGGAAAGAGCTTGGCGCGGTCTTCGATGCCGAAGCGCTTCAAGTAGTCGAAAGCCTTGGCCTTGGCCTCGCCGTCGGAGAGGCCGGCGAGCTTGCCGGCGAGCTCGAGGTTCGAAAGCACCGAGCGGTGGGCGAAGAGCGGGTAGCTCTGGGCCACCACACCCACCATGCCGCGCTCGACCGGCTTCGGTGGATCGCCGATCAGCACCGCACCCGAATCCGGAGCGTCGAGGCCGGCGAGAATCCGGAACAACCGCGTCTTGCCCACGCCCGAGGGGCCCAGGAGCCCTACCACCTGGCCGGTGGTGCGACCCGGACGGCGGATATCGTTCACCGTGAGATTGACCCCGGCCAGGATGTGATTGCCACCCAGGGTGAGATCGACGTTGCGGGCCTGGAGAATCGCCGGCCCGGTCTCGAAGTCGTTCATCGCCTACTGCCTTTCCCGCGCCAGCACCGCATGGGGCGCCAAGATCCGGCCGAGCCAGCCGAGGAGGGTGTCCTGGAAGATGCCCACCACGAGGATCACGATCTGGATGGCGAACACTTCCGGCAGGCGGAAATGCTTGTTCTGGTTCAGCAGCATGGCGCCCAGGCCGCCCTCGGAGCGCGAGATGCCTTCCACCATGGTGAGCATCATCCAGCCGATGGCGGCGTTCTGTCGCAGCACTTCGAGCGCCTTGTCGAAGGTGCCGAGCACCACCACCTCCCACACCACTCGCCACTCGCCCATGCGCAACGTGCGGGCGTAGTCGAACTGCTCTTTGGGAATCTCGGCCACCACCGAGGCCATCGAGGTGACGAAGAAAACCGTCATGCCGAAAACCAGCAGCGCCACCTTGAGCGGATGGCCGCCGCCCACCAGCAGGGTGAAAACGAAGGTGAGGCCGGTCAGGCCGAGGAAGCGACCCTTCGAGACCGCCGTGGCGATCGGCCTGAAGAAGGGCATCACCGTGAGGTAGGAGAGCGCCAGCGCGATCACCAGGGTGAGCAGCACGGCCTCGATGTTGAGCTTCAGGCTGGTGCCGAGCTCCTCGGCGAGCCCGCCCTCGCTCCACAGGGAGCCGAGAGCGGAGAGCACCTCGGGCGGCCTGGGCAGCACCGGAAAAGGCGAGAGGAACCAGATGCCCAGGGCGATGGCTGCCTGCACCGCGACCAGGATCTTCATCACGGCCGGCGAGACCGCCCGGTTCGGTTGGAACACAGCAGCCAGCTCGTTCTGCTTCATCCCTCGAATCCCTTTCCTTGGTTCCGCAGCCGCTGAAGCATAACGCAGCCCCACCCCCAAGCGCCCAACCTACGGCGGCCGGGTTGCCGGTATTTCGTCGCAGGAATAGCGTCACCAGCAACACGCAAACACCCTTGCACCGGAGATCAACGCAGGATTAGGCTGCCGCCGCGAAGAATCCGTGAGAGGACCGACCATGAGAATGCACAACCCTCGGCACCCGGGCGAAGTGCTTCGCGAGCTCTGTCTGGCGCCCCTGGGGTTGACGGTGACGGCCGCAGCAAAGGCTCTGGAAGTCAGCCGCAAGACTCTCTCCAACTTGCTCGATGGGCGCGCCGGAATCAGTCCCGAGATGGCCCTGCGGCTGTCGATCGCCTTCGACACCACCCCGGAGAGCTGGCTCGAGCAGCAGTTGCAGCACGACCTCTGGCGGGCCGAAGGCCTTCGAGGTCGGCTGCGGGTGCAGCGACTCACCGCCGCTTGACAGCTCCGGGGGGGGCGCTTAGTCTGCCAGCGTTTACGACTCGACAAGGATGGGGCTCGCGCGATGGGGCTGAAAGAGGTCCTGGCCAAGATGAAGCTGGTAGAGATCGAGGAGGGAGCGCCCTCCCCGAGTCCTCCTCCGGGGCTTTCCAATCCGCCGGCGCGCAGCCCGGCCGCTCCTGGCCCGGCCCCTCGCCCGGCGGCACCCGCTGGC
>CALMKX010000111.1 GCA_937867335.1 uncultured Acidobacteriota bacterium | reverse complement strand
GGGCCCAGCGCCAGCCCCACGGCCCGGGCGGGGTTGCCCGAGGCCGCGAGCACATCCGCTTCGAGGGCGTGGGCCACGGCTTCGTGCACCAGTACGGCCGCCGCGGCCGGGGCCAGCACCAGCTTCTTGTGGCCGGGCGCGGGAGGAGCCGCCTGGCGGGCCCGAAAGCGAGCCACCAACGCAGAAGCCACCATCCCCACGGCCGCGGCACCGAGCTCCGGCAACAGCGTGCCGTAGCGCCCCCAGGGCAGCTCCACGGCGAGCGAGTAGAAGCGCTCTCGCTCTGCCTCCGGCACCAACTGGGTACCCACCACCTGGACGTCTCGTTGGTGCCGCGACAGGCTCAGCAGGTAGGGAAAGGCCACGTGGCGGCGCCGGATCTCGTCGGCCAGCTCGCCGGGAAAGGCCGCCATCTCCTCCGTGCCGGGTGCCTCCCTCGGGCCAACGGCGGCGATTCTGGGCTCCGCGGCCTGGGCGGTCGGCATCGCCCTGGCCACCTGGCGAGCGGCCTGGGCCAAGGCTCGGCCGGTGATCTCGTCGCGGCAGGCGAGGTAGCAGCGCTCGCCCCGCAGCAGGCGTACGGCAAGCCCTTCCTCGCGCCGAGAAAGCCATCCGGCCCCGGCTGCCTCCGGCGCCAGGGTCACCTCTTCGAGGCGCTCGAAGTAGGCGTCCACCCAGTCTCCGGGCCCTTCGGCGATCTGAGCGAGGAGGTTGGCGATGGCGGAAGTGGGCAGGCCGGCGAGCGACACCCGGGGATTCTCGCACACGGGCACGGTGTGATAGAGAACCCTTCGCCGAGGGCCCCCCATGTCTGAATCGAGTGCCAAAACGAACGTTCCCGATCTCCGCTCGGAGCAGATCGCCGAGCTGCGCCATCGCCAGCAGCTCGCCGCCCAGGGCGGAGGCTCCGAGCGAGTGGAGAAGCAACACGCGGCTGGCAAGCTCACGGCGCGCGAGCGCGTGGAGCTGCTGCTGGACCCCAACACCTTCGTCGAGATCGACGGCCTGGTGGCCCATCGCTGCCAGGACTTCGGCATGGAGAAGTCCCGCATTCCGGGCGACGGCCTGATCTGCGGCTACGGCACCATCGACGGCCGGCTGATCTACGTCTTCGCTCAGGATTTCACCGTCTTCGGCGGCTCGCTGTCCGAGACCAACGCCCGCAAGATCTGCAAAGTGATGGATTTGGCCCTCGACAACGGAGCGCCGATCGTCGGCCTCAACGATTCCGGCGGTGCCCGCATCCAGGAGGGAGTGGCCTCCCTCGGCGGCTACGCGGACATTTTTCTGCGCAACACCCTGGCTTCCGGCGTGGTGCCGCAGATCTCCGCCATTCTCGGTCCCTGCGCTGGCGGCGCCGTGTACTCCCCGGCGATCACGGACTTCATCCTGATGGTGGAAGGCACCAGCTACATGTTCGTGACCGGGCCGGAGGTGATCAAGACGGTCACCCACGAAGAGGTGAGCAAGGAAGAGCTCGGCGGTGCCTCCACCCACGCGGCCAAGAGCGGCGTCTGCCACTTCACCGTGGCGAACGACGCCGCCTGCCTGCTGCTGGTGCGCGAGCTGCTGTCTTATCTGCCCTCGAACAACCTCGACAGCCCCCCGCCCGGCACCAGCCAAGACCCACCCGACCGCGAAGAGGCAGCCCTGGACGAGCTCATTCCCGCGGACCCCAACCGACCCTACGACATCAAGCGGCTGATCGAGGCGGTGGTGGACGACGGCCGCTTCCTCGAGGTGCACGCCGCCTACGCCAAGAACATCGTGGTGGGCCTGGCCCGCATCGACAACCACACCGTGGGCATCGTGGCCAACCAACCCAACTACCTGGCCGGTGTGCTCGACATCGACGCGTCGCTCAAGGGAGCGCGCTTCGTGCGCTTCTGCGACGCCTTCAACATCCCCCTGGTGACCTTCGAGGACGTACCGGGCTTCTTGCCGGGAACCCAGCAAGAGTTCGGCGGCATCATCAAGCATGGCGCCAAGCTGCTCTTCGCCTTCGCCGAGGCCACCGTGCCCAAGATCACCGTAATCACCCGCAAGGCCTACGGCGGCGCCTACTGCGTGATGGCCTCCAAGCACCTGAGGACCGACGTCAACCTGGCCTACCCCACCGCGGAGATCGCCGTGATGGGCCCGGAAGGGGCGGTGAACATCCTCTACAGCCGGGAGCTCGCCGCCGCCGGCGAAGGCGCCGCCGAGCTGCGCGCGGAGCGGGTGGCCGAATATCGCAAGAAGTTCTCGAACCCCTATGTCGCTGCCGAGCGCGGCTTCGTGGATGCGGTGATCCTGCCCCGTGAAACCCGCGCCCACCTCGCCCGGGCCCTGCGCCAGCTTGCGAGCAAGCGCCAATCCCTGCCGCCCAAGCGGCACGGCAACATACCCCTCTAGAGACTGCGATGAGCGACTCGACTCCGCCCCGTGTGGGCATTCTGATGGGCTCGGATTCGGATTGGCCGGTGCTGGAGGATGCCTACCGCACCCTGGAGAGCTTCGGCGTGGGCGCCGAGGTGCGGGTGCTTTCCGCCCACCGCCGCCCGGAGGAAGTGGCCCAGTATGCGCGGAGCGCTGCCGCCCGGGGCCTCTCCGTGCTGATCGCCGCTGCCGGCGGCGCGGCCCATCTACCCGGAGTGGTGGCCGCCCTCACGCATCTGCCAGTGATCGGGATCCCGGTACAGTCGAAGGACCTGGGCGGTCTCGATTCGCTGCTGTCGATCGTCCAGATGCCGAGCGGCGTTCCGGTGGCCACCATGGGCATCAACCGGGCCGCCAACGCCGCCCTCTTCGCGCTGCAGATCCTGGCCACGGCCGATCCGCGGCTGGCGGAGCGCCTGCTGGCCTACAAGGTCGAGCTCGCGGAGAAGGGCCGTGCCGCCGACGCCCGCGTTGCGGCGAGCCTGATCGGGACTTGATCCCTGCCCCTCGCGCCGTGAGAGCCAGGCAGAGGAGCGTCCGCAGCAACCTTGACAGCTCCCTTGCCGCTACGGCAAGCTGCGGCGCTGGCTTTGGGCGGGAGGCGGAGGCGCGATTCGGGGGCGGAATCCAGAGCCGAGACTCGAGGAGGGAAGCATGAGAGAGAAGGATCGCGAGCTACGCCGGCGCCGTCACCGTCGTGCCAAGCGCCTGCGCGCTGCCCGGCAGGAGGCGAACGCCGCTTTGAAGGCCGCCAAGACGGCGGCCAAGAAGGCTAGCGCCAAGTCCAAGAAGGCCGAGGGAGAGGCGGAGGCTGTGGCGGTTGCAGCGGCTGAGAAACCGGCCGCCAAGAAGCCGACCGCCAAGAAACCGGCCGCCAAGAAGGCCGACGAAGGCGCCGAGAGTTAGTCTGCTCGGCCCGACCTGAGTTCCGTGCCATGAAGATCGCCCTCGGCGCCGACCACGCCGGGTACGCGCTCAAGGAGCATCTGCGCTCGTGGCTGGCCGAGCGCGGCTGGGGCGTGCAGGATTTCGGCACGTTCTCGGCCGAGCCGGCCGACTACCCGGACCTCGCCGAAGCCGTGGCGCGCTCCGTGGCACGGGGCGAGGAGCCCCTGGGCATCCTGGTCTGCGGCTCCGGCACCGGTATGGCGATCGCCGCCAACAAGATCCGCGGCGCCCGGGCCGCCAATTGCTTCGACATCACCTCCGCTCGCCTGGCTCGCGCCCACAACGACGCCAACGTGCTCGCCCTGGGCTCCCGCCTGATCGGCCAGGGATTGGCGGAGGAGATCGCAGAGACCTTCCTTTCGACTCCTTTCGAAGGGGGGCGCCACGCCCGCCGAGTGGGTAAAATCTCCGCTCTCGAACCCGATTCCGAGTAGCTCATCCTTTTCGATCCCGGCCAGCACCCGCTTGCCGACTCCCCCGAGGAGACGCTCGATGGACCGTAACCTCCCGCTCGCCCAGGTAGACCCCGAGATCCACGCCGCCATCAACGCGGAGAGACGCCGCCAGAACGAAGGCTTGGAGCTGATCGCGTCGGAGAACTTCGTCAGCCGGGCGGTGATGGAAGCGGCTGGCAGCGTGATGACCAACAAGTACGCCGAAGGGTATCCGGGGAAGCGCTACTACGGCGGTTGCGACAACGTGGATGTAGCCGAGAGACTGGCTATCGAGAGAGCCCGGGCCCTCTTCGGTGCCGAGCACGCGAACGTGCAACCGCACAGCGGCTCCTCGGCCAACATGGCGGTGTACTTCGCCATGCTCCGCCCGGGCGACAAGCTGATGGGCCTGGACCTCGCCTGCGGCGGCCACCTCACCCACGGCCATCGGCTCTCCTACTCCGGGCGGGATTTCCAGGTGGTCTCCTACGGCGTCAACCGGGAGACCGAGCGGCTCGACTACGACGAGATCGCCGAGATCGCCCGCCGCGAGCGGCCCAAGCTGATCGTCTGCGGCGCCTCGGCCTACAGCCGGGTGATCGACTTCCCCCGCTTTCGCGCCATCGCCGATGAGGTGGGCGCTTACCTGATGGCCGACATCGCCCACATCGCCGGCCTGGTGGTGACCGGCCTCCACCCCTCACCGGTGCCCCATGCGCATTTCGTGACCACCACCACCCACAAGACCCTGCGCGGCCCTCGGGCCGGCCTGGTGCTGTGCAAGGAAGAGTTCGCCAAGGAGATCGACAAGTCGGTGTTCCCCGGCCTCCAGGGCGGCCCGCTGATGCACATCATCGCGGCCAAGGCGGTAGCCTTCCGCGAGGCCGCCACACCAGCCTTCGCGAGCTACCAGCGGCAGATCGTGGCCAACGCCAAACGCTTGAGCGAGCGCCTGGCCGGCCATGGGCTCAGGATCGTCTCCGGTGGCACGGACAACCACGTGTTCCTCCTGGACGTCGGCTCGATCGGCCTGACCGGCAAGGTGGCGGAGAAGGCCCTCGACCACGCCGGGATCACCGCCAACAAGAACACCATCCCCTTCGACCCCCAGCCGCCGATGGTCGCCTCGGGGGTGCGCATCGGCACGCCGGCGATCAGCAGCCGCGGCATGGCCGAAGCCGAGATGGACGAGGTGGCGCAGCTCATTCACACCGTCCTTCGGGCCCCGGAGGACGAAGCCACCTTGAGCGCGGTGAAGGCCCAAGTGGCGGCGCTCTGCTCTCGCTTCCCGCTCTACCCGGAAAGCTGAGCGCCGGCGCCATGGCCGCGAACGAAGAACCCTCGCTCCCTCTCGAGGAGATCGCCGCCGCCCGCGAGCGGCTCGGCGAGCGCATTCGGGAAACGCCAGTGTGGCGCTGGCAGGGCCGGGAGATCGAGGCCCAGGCAGGTGCCTCTACCCAGGTGTGGCTGAAGCTCGAGCTGTTCCAGACTTCGGGCACCTTCAAGGCCCGGGGTGCGCTGCTCAACCTGCTCCAGCTCGGCCCAGAAGCGCTGGCCCGGGGTGTGACAGCGGTGTCCGCCGGCAACCACGCCCTGGCGGTTTCCTGGGCGGCCCAGACGATGGGCACCACGGCCAAAGTGGTGATGCCGAAGAGCGCCAACCCGGCTCGGGTGGCCGGCTGCCGCGCCTGGGGCGGCGAGGTGGTGCTGGTGGACAACGTGCACCAGGCCTTCGCCGAGGTGGAGCGCATCGAGCAGGAGGAAGGGCGCGCTTTCGTGCATCCCTTCCACGGCAAGACCACCCTCCTGGGGACCGCGACCCTCGGCTTCGAGTTCGCCCGGCAGCTTCCAGAGCTCGATGCCGTAGTGGTGCCGATCGGCGGTGGCGGCCTGGCCGCGGGTGTGGCGGCTGCGGTGAAACAGGTCCAACCGAACTGCAAGGTCTACGGCGTGGAGCCGGAAGGCGCCGCCGTGATGAAGGAGAGTTTCGCGGCCGGCCGAGCGCTCAAGATGGGCTCCCTGACCTCGATCGCGGACAGCCTCTCGGCCCCCTACACCACCGAGGGCACTTACCAGGTCTGCCGCCGCTACCTGGAGGACGTGGTGACCGTGACGGACGCCGAGCTGGTGGCCGCCATGAAGCTGCTCTTCCGCGAGATGAAGCTCGCCACCGAGCCCGCCGGCGCAGCGGCCACAGCAGCCCTGGTCGGCCCCCTCCGCGAGGCTCTGGAAGCCAAGAGGGTGGGCCTCATCGTCTGCGGCACTAACATCGACCTCGCCACTTTCTGCCGATTGGTGGGGGAAAGCCCGAATTGAGCGGACGGCGGTAGGCGGACCTCGGCAGCAGCACGACGACATCTCGCCCTCGATTGTGAATCACCGTCGGCCCTCCTTCGGGCTGCCTCAGGACCTCCGAAAGATGGCTCTTCACCTCGGCGATTCCCCGGCGGCGAGCGCGGCCTGCGTTGAGTCTCCGCCATGAGGAGGTTGCTTCGCTCGAGAAGGTCCAACACCTGGAGCCAGGATGCGACGACGGCCGTCCCACCATAAGATCTGCCCCCAACCAGCCGAGAGGAGACGCCGATGCGACGACCTGCCGAGTCCGAATACGCCCCCTACTACGGTGGCTATGTTTCCCAGGTGGCTGAAGAGGACATCCTCACCGTCCTGGACGAGCAACTCCAGCAGCTGCGAGAGTTCGCGGCCGAAGTCTCCTCGGAGCAGGAGACCTACCGCTACGCACCGGGGAAGTGGAGCGTGCGAGAGGTGTTCGGCCATCTCGGAGACGCCGAGCGGGTGTTCGGCTTTCGCGCCTTCGCCTTCAGCCGCGGCGAGCAGCAGAGCCTGCCCGGCTTCGACGAGAACCAGTACGTCGCCTCTTCCGGCTCCGACCGAGAGTCGCTGGTGTCGTTGATGCGCGAGCTCACTTATCTGCGCGCTGGCAACCTGGCGCTCCTCCGCCGCCTCGACGAAGAGGCCTGGTCGCGCGTGGGCACCGCATCCGGCCATCCGGTCACCGTACGGGCCCTGGCCTTCATGATGGCCGGCCACGTACGCCACCACCTCAAGGTGCTCGCCGAGCGCTACGGCCTGGGTGGCTGAGGACCGCTGCGATGGCCTACGACGAGGGGTTGGCGGAGAGGATCCGCGAGGTGGTGGCCGAAGAGCCCGGTGTCACGGAGAAGAAGATGTTCGGTGGCCTGGCCTTCCTCGCCAGCGGCAACATGTTCTGCGGCATCCTCAAGGACGAGCTGATGGTGCGCGTGGGGCCCGATGGCCACGAAGCCGCTCTGGCCCGGCCTCATGCCCGGATCATGGACTTCACGGGACGGCCGATGAAGGGCTTTCTGGTGGTGGGCACCGCTGGCTTCGAGCGCGACGAGGACCTCGAGAGCTGGGTGCGCGGCTGCCTGGACTTCGTTCGTACCCTGCCGGCCAAATAAGCCTCAGGGCACCACCGCCGCCCAGGCCGCAGTCGTACCGGTCTCGAAGCCGTCGGCGAAGATCGGCGTGGAGGCGGTGATGTCGAGGAACACCGCCGAAGGCACGCCCTGGTGGCCGAGAGCGTCGGTAGCGACGAGGTAGAGCCGGTGCCGCCCCGGCGCCAGCCCGGTGGTGTCGAAGGAACCGGTCAAGGCCTCTACTGAGGAGTTGAAGGTGCCATCCGTAGCGCTCAGAGCGTTACTGACCGACGCCAGCCAGGGAGGCTGGTCCACGGTGTAGCTCGCCGAGGTCACGGCCTGAGCGGGGTCGCCCCCGCAGCCGTTCGAGCTCGAGCGGGTGTCATCCGCGATGGCGGTCAGGATAACCGGGGTCCCCGCCGGAACTGGGCTGGCCGACACGGCGGGCGACAGCGTCTCCGGACCGGACGGCTCCTGGTAGGGACGGCGGGCGGCTTTGGCCGCGTAGCGCAACGCCACGAGGTTCGGCGGAAACACGCTCGCTTCGGCCGTTGCGCAGCTCTCGAAGAAATCGGTCCCCATCTCGAACGTGTAGGAAGCCACCCCCAGCTCGCCGTAGGCCTGGTCCACGGTGGTGCCGCCCGCGGGGCCGAGGGCGTCCTCGCAGGAGTTGTAACCGTTGAGGAAGCTCAGCTTGCGGGCAAACGTCTGAAGCTCGGGCAGGTTCGGCGCCGGCACAGCGTCGAGACCTTCCCAGGGATAGAGCACCAATTCGCCGTAGCTGTGCAGGGAGATGAAGAGCCCGGTGGTCGTGGCAGGTGCCGGGTCGGTGAGCTGCGGCCCTCGCTGGTCCGCGAAGACCGTCTCGAGGAAGCTCTGCACGGCCGCGGTCTCCGGCTCCGAGGCCGCGCTGGCGCCCCGGTAGATATCACTGCAGGGATCGCTCGAGGAGCTGGCTCCGCCCCAGAAGTAGTCGCTGTTGCGGTTGAGATCGATGCCCCGGCTGTTGCTCGAGCCGCAGCCTGCAGAGTCGACGTTCTTGCGCCAGAGGAGCCCCATTTCCGCTTTCTTCCGGCCGTCGGGGTTCTGCTGAGGCAGGATGTAGATCACGCCGTAGTCGAGCAGCCAGGTAGCGTCGGCGTCGCTGCCGTAGCCGTTGACCAGCTGCTCGGCGAAGCGGGTGGCGAGCTCCGCCGTGGTGAGCTCACGAGCGTGGATCGCCGCCAGGAGGACGAACGGGAACTTGGGGCCCGGCACGGCCTGGTTGGTGAGCGCCAGGGCCCGCAGGTCGTAGCCGGCCCCGGGGCCGTGGAGCTTCTCCCAGCTGTCGCCGTAGTCGATCCAACTGGCGAGCTCCGGGTGGGCGGCGGCGAGGGCGGCGAGGGCGTTGTAGGTCTCCTCGACGGTGCGGTAGCAAGGGAAGCCGGGAATCCCCGCGAGCTGCCCGGGTACTGCTTCGGGCCCGCTCTGGAGCACGCGGGTCCGCTCCTCGTCGAGTTCCAGCAAGAGGCCTCGGGCCTCGAGCTCGCGGTAGCCCTCGGCAGAGACCCTCACCGTGGCGAAGCCGCGCCGCCAGTCGAAGCTCCAGAAGTCGTATCTCTCGGCGAGTTGCCGCAGCAGGCCGTGCTCTCGGCTCCAGACCCGCACCACCCAGGAGGTCGGGTCGACCACCGGCTCTTCGGCCTCGGCAGGCCACAGCCCGCCCAGAGCGAACAGGAACGCCAAAGCCAAGGCCTTGCGACTCATCGGCCCAGATTGTAAGCCCCACCTGCACCGGTTCGGCGCAAGTGGGGATGTCCAGAGCAGCTGCAGGGGTGGGGGGAGAGTCTAGAAGCGCCAGGAGACGCCGGCCGAAAGGGCGCGACCGGAGAGGTCCAGCTTGCCGAGGTCCTCGAAGTCACCGCTCAGGTCGTCTTCGGCGTCGGTCCAGCGCCCTTCGGCGAAGAAGCTCATCGCCGAGGAGACCGGCACCTCCAGGCCCACCAGGCCATACCAGCCGTAGGCCACGCCGTCGTCGTTGAAGCGGGCCGAAAACACTCGCCTGGGCTGGGCCTCGAAATCGATGAAATCGCCTTTCTCTTCGAGCTCCCAGGAGACCAGTGCCGCTCCCGCGCCCAGGTAGGGCACCACCGGCGCCCCGCGGGGAGAGAGTCGAACCGCGAAGCCGAAGGTGGCCGTGGCCAGCTGGAGGTTGGTGTCGTGCCGGATGGGGCGGTCGTTGTTGTCGACGAAGCGCCGATAGGACTGGGTGACCGTGGTGTCGAAGCCGTGGATGCCGGCCATCAGCAGCCACGGCCCGCTGAGGTCGCGCTGATACTCGACGCCGAACGAGACATCGCGGAAGTCGTTCTTGTCGCCCCGGAAGTCCTCGAAGACGCCATCCCAGTAGCTGGAGCTCGCTTCGGGCTGGAAGGCGCCGAGGTCGAGGCGGATCGCGTTGCCTGGGTGGTAGCTGGAGCCGTAGGACTGCGCGCTGGCCGGCCGGGCCAGCACGATGACAGCAAGGGCGAGGGCGGTCGTAGAAGCCAATTTCTTCATGGTTGGTTCCTCCTGAGAAGACGACTCGCGTCGTCTCCATGGGCCCTGAGCAAGCTGGGTGCCAGAGTCGCACTGTCGCTCCAAGCCGCACCCCAACCACTTCTGCTCAAAGGACTTACCAATGGCTTCTGGCAGCCGCTCGAGGCGTGGCAGGGGCCCAGAAGGCCGCCTCGGACGCTCGCAGAGCGGCCTGCGGCGAACGGGCCGACCTAGTGGCGACTCCAGAGAGGGACGGACTCGCCCTCGGCGAGGACGCCGACTCGTCACGCCCTGGCCCCCGGCTGTACTGGAAAACTTTGAAAGAATCTCCCACGTGCCGATGCCGGACGAGAATCCTCCAGAGCAGCTCGAGCTCTTTGCCGAGCCGGCCGAGCCCGCCGCCGAGGAGGGCCGGAGTCGCCTGCTTTCCCGCCTGCAGGCTCTGCTCCCAGGTCGCACGGTGGAGCTCACGCTGACCGACAACCTGCAGCGCATCGCCTCGGTTCGTCCGATCGCAGATGGCCTGTCGGCGATCGCACTGAGGCTGGACCGCTCGTTCCTTCGCGCCCCGGACGAGGTTCTCTCGGCCCTGATCCGCTGGGTGACCGGTCGGGCCAGGGACCGTCGGCGCCACCTCAACACCATCCGCCAGTTCTTCACCCAGGCCAGGCCCGCACCCGAGCGGCGGACCCAAGCCCTGAAGCGAGCACCACGCTTGATCGCCCAGGGCGAAGCTCACGACCTCGACGCGATCTACGGCGAGCTGAGCCGGGAGCACTTCGACAATCGACTGGACGCTTCGATCACCTGGGGCCGCCGCCCGGCTGCGGCTGCGCGGACGCGGTCTCTGGGCAAGACCCTGCGCGGCGGCCGGAGCTCCATCCGACTCGGAAGCTACTCGTACGCCAGCAACCTGATCCGCATCCACCCGGCGCTCGACCACTCCCAGGTGCCTCGGTATGTGGTGGCGGCCGTGGTGTTCCACGAGATGCTGCACGCTTCGATGCCCCAGCCCACCCCCTGCCGCGGCCGACGAAGCCTTCATCCTCCCGAGTTCTACCAGGCGGAGCAGAGCTTTCCGGCTTACCAGGCTGCGAGCCTGTGGCTCGAACAGAACCTGGATTGGTTGCTCAAACGCTGCTAAGTCGGACCCAGCGGGCCACAGCACCAGCTCTCGAGAAAATTAGCTCTTGCCAATACTAAAAAGCTCTGGGCTCACGTTTCCCGTGAGCCCAGAGCTCGTACTAACACATTGATGTCGAGCGATCAGCTCGACTCAGAAGCCGCCGTGCCTATTCGCCGTAGAGGCGCTGGCACTTCTGCTCGAGCGTCTTCAGCAGCCAGTACTCATGGTTGGTGATGCCATCCCACTTGTAGAGGAGGGCCAACACCAGCTGCTGGACCATTCGCTCGGCCTCTTGTTCCGGCACCTGGTGGCGCCCGAAGACCTCGCGAACCTGGGGTCGCAGACGTTCGAGAAGGAGAAGCGGCTGACGATGTTGAGCGACTTTGGGTGCGAACATGGTGGTTATTATGCACTTTGTGAGGGGGGTTGAACAGTAGTCGGAGGAACCTCGTCTACCGGCGAGAAGGCCGCCCAGAGCGCCCAAGGGGCCGCCGATGGGATAGGCTCAAGAGCACGGAGGCACAGGCGTCGGGAGCGGGCTCCTAGCCCCGACTGGAGACTCCCGGGAGACCACGGTAGACTGCCGGCCGTTTCCTCAGGTCCCGAGCCAAGCCGCTTTCCCACGAGGTCGACATGGAGAACCGAGGTCCATTCATCAGCCGTCATGGCATTGAGTTGCAAGGCATTCGCGGAGCAGGGACCGTCTACTGGAACCTGCCTCCTTCCCAGCTCTACGAGCACGCGGTTCGGCGGGGCGAAGGCTGGGTCGCTGCGGAAGGGCCGCTGGTGGCCCACACTGGCCAACATACCGGCCGCTCTCCCAACGACAAATTCCTGGTTCGCGACCCGGCGAGCGAGGGCGACATCTGGTGGGGCAAGGCCAACAAGGCCATCGACAGGGAGAAGTTCGACCGCCTGCGAGCCCGGGTTGCCGCCTACCTGCAGAAGCGGGATCTCTACGTGCTCGACGCCTACGCCGGGGCCGACCCGAGCTATCGGCTGCCGGTGCGGGTGATCACCGAGTTCGCCTGGCACAACCTCTTCGCCCGCAACATGTTCATTCCGGAGACCGACGGCGCCAAGCTCACCGAGTTCGAGCCGGCCTTCACGGTGATCAACGCCGGCAGCTTCTTAGCCGAGCCGGCGCTCGATGGCACGGCCTCCTCGACTTTCATTCTGCTCGACTTCGAGCAGCGCACGGTGTTGATCGGCGGCACGGTTTACGCCGGAGAGATCAAGAAGAGCATCTTCTCGGTGATGAACTACCTGCTGCCCAAGCACGGCGTGCTGTCCATGCACTGCAGCGCCAACTACGGCCGCGATCGGGAGGATTCCGCGCTCTTCTTCGGCCTCTCGGGTACCGGCAAGACCACCCTCTCGGCAGACCCCGAACGCACTCTGATCGGCGACGACGAGCACGGCTGGAGCGAGCAGGGCATCTTCAACATCGAGGGCGGCTGCTATGCCAAGGTGATTCGCCTCTCGGCCGAGGGCGAACCGGATATCTACGCCACCACCAAGCGGTTCGGCACGGTGCTCGAGAACGTGGTGCTCGATCCCGAGACCCGCGAGCTCGACCTGAACGACGATCGGCTCACCGAGAACACCCGGGCGAGCTACCCCCTCACGCAGCTCCCCAAGGTGGACCTCTCGGGCCAGGCTGGGCATCCCAAGAACATCATCTTTCTCACTTGCGATGCCTTTGGCGTGCTGCCGCCGATCTCGCGGCTCTCCGAGGCCCAGGCGATGTACCACTTCCTCTCCGGTTACACGGCCAAGGTGGCCGGCACGGAGAAGGGCGTCACCGAGCCCACCGTCACCTTCAGCGCCTGCTTCGGAGCACCCTTCATGCCGCTCCATCCCGGCGTCTACGCCAAGATGCTCGGCGAGAAGATCGCCCGCCATCAGGCCCGGGTCTGGCTGGTGAACACCGGCTGGACCGGCGGCCCCTACGGCGTGGGCTCGCGGATCAAGCTCGCCTACACCCGGCGGATGGTCTCGGCCGCCCTGGCCGGCGAGCTCGACGCCGCGCCGATGCGGCCGGGCACCTTCGGCGTGATGGTGCCGGAGGCTCTGAGCGGCGTGCCGTCCGAAGTGCTC
Organism: uncultured Acidobacteriota bacterium; assembly: GCA_937867335.1. Classification (GTDB taxonomy): domain Bacteria; phylum Acidobacteriota; class Thermoanaerobaculia; order Multivoradales; family SZUA-115; genus JAXLQX01. Next base: position 32,033 of record CALMKX010000111.1, on the reverse strand, counting down.
TCGCCTCGCGATCTCTGGCAGGATCGCGACCGCTACGACCAGCAAGCGGCCAAGCTCGCAGGGATGTTCCACGAGAACTTCGAGAAGTTCGCCAGCGGCGTGGCCCCGGAAGTGCGGGAAGCCGGCCCGCGGATCTAGTCCCGGCTTTGGACTTCGCAGCCGAGCTCAACTCCGAGCAGCTCCTCGCCGTCACTCACGGCGAGGGGCCGCAGCTGGTGCTTGCCGGGGCAGGCTCCGGCAAGACGCGAGTGATCACCTTCCGCATCGCCTGGCTCGTCCACGAGCGCGGTGTGGATCCGTCGCGCATCGTCGCCGTCACCTTCACCAACAAGGCCGCCGGCGAGATGCGGGAGCGGGTGGAGAAGCTCCTCGGCCTCTACCCCCTGCCCACCTTCGTCGGCACCTTCCATCGCTTCGCCTTGACCCTGCTGCGGCGCTACGGGGATCGCGTCGGCCTCGCCCGGGACTTCTCCATTCTCGACACCGCGGACCAGAAGGCGCTCATCAAGCAGGCGATCGCCGACGAGGGGATGTCCGAGAAGGCCTTCACGCCGCAGGCGGTGCTGGGAGCGGTGAGCGCGGCCAAGAACCGGCTGATCGACCATATCCGCTACGCGGCCGAGGCCAAGACCTTCTTCGAGAAGCGGGTAGCGCAGGTCTTCCATCGCTACCAGACGCTGGCCAAGGAAGCCTCCGGGCTCGATTTCGACGACATGATCGCCCTCTCGGTGCGGTTGCTCGAGCGAGAAGCCGACGTGGCCGAGCGGGTGCGCTTCCGAGCCCAGTACCTGCTGGTCGACGAGTACCAGGACACGAACATCGCCCAGCTGGCGTTGATCCGGCTTCTTTCAGGCCCGGATGGCAATCTGACCGCCGTGGGCGACGAGGACCAGGGCATCTATCGCTGGCGGGGAGCCGAGCTCGAGAACATCCTCAACTTCGAGGCCAGCTTCCCCACCGCCGTGGTGCGCAAGCTGGAGCGCAACTACCGCTCCACGCAGACCATCCTCGACGCCTCCGGCGCTCTGGTGGCCCACAACCAGGGGCGCCGCGGCAAACGGCTGTGGACCGACTCCGGCGCCGGCGCGCCGGTGGAGCTCTACCGGGCGAGCGACGAGGAGGACGAAGCCCGCGCGATCGTCTCCACGCTCAAGGGCCTCAAGCCCCGCTTCCCCCTGGCGCAGATGGCCATCCTGGTGCGCACCAACGCCCAGACCCGCGCGATCGAAGACGAGCTGCTACGCCAGGAGGTGCCCTACACCCTAGTGGGAGGGGTGCGCTTCTACGAGCGGGCGGAGATCAAGGATCTGATCGCCTACTTGCGGGTGCTGAGGAACCCTCGGGACACCCTGTCGCTCAGCCGGATCATCAACCAGCCACCCCGCGGCATCGGCAAGAGCACGCTCGACCGCCTCCGGGAGGTGGCCACCCAGCTCGGCCAGCCGGTGTGGGATGTGCTTTATCACGACGAGCTCGGCTCCCTGTCGGCCAAGAGCGCCCAGGCGCTGCGCTCCTTCCGGGACTTGATCCTGGGCTTCCAGGAACGCTCGCGGGTGCTGCTCCTGCCGGAGCTCCTCGAGCAGCTGATCAAGGCCACGGGTTTTCTCGATCTCTTCGACCCACACGACCCGGAGCAGCAGGCTCGACTCGAGAACATCCAGGAGCTGGTGTCCGCCGCCGGCACTTTCCTCGAAGCCCGCGCCAGCCGCTACGACCGCGAGGAAGACCTGCTCACCGCCTTCCTCGACCATGTCTCCCTGATGACGGATCTCGACAACCTCTCCGGCACGCGCGGTGTGGCGGTGATGACGCTGCACGCCGCCAAGGGGCTGGAATTCGACGCGGTGATGATCGCCGGCTGCGAGGATGGTCTGCTGCCCCATTTCAACGCCCAGGGCGGCCGCGACGACCTGGAAGAGGAGCGCCGCCTGCTCTACGTGGGCATGACCCGGGCCCGCCACCGCCTCTACCTCTCCACCTGCCAACGCCGGCGCATCGCCGGCTACTACCAGGACCAGATGGAGTCGCCGTTCCTGGCGGAGATCCCGTCCGAGTTGGTGGAGGAGAGGAGAAGCCCTGCGCTCTTCGAGACCTACCGAGCCCGCCACGTGCAGAGCTTCTTCAGCGACCGGCCAAGCTCCGTCTCGGCCGCCCCGAGCTCTCCGCCGCGGCCGGCGAGCCCTCCAAGCCGCCCCACGCCGGAGCTGCGCAAGGGCTCGCACGTCCGCCACCCCACCCTGGGCCGAGGCGTGGTGCTGGAGATCGACGGTAGCGGCGACTCCGCCAAGATCACCGTCTTCTTCGACACTCAGGGCAAGAAGCGGCTGGTAGCCAAGTTCGCCAATCTCGAGCTGCTGTAGCCGGCCCTCGCCGCTACTTCTTGCGCTGGGCCCAGTCGCGGCGCAGGGCGGCGAAGAGGTAGTTGTCCACCCGCTTTCCACGCAGCTTGAAGTAGCTCTGGAGCACTCCCTCGCAGTGGAAGCCGCATTTCTCGAGCACCCTCCGGGAAGCCGCGTTGTCCACGGAGCAACGCGCCTCGATCCGCTCCAGAGTGGTTCGGGCGAAGGTGTCGGCGAGCAGGCGCGAGAGCGCTGTGCTCATCAGCCCCCGGCCCTGATATGCCGTGCCCAGGGCGTAGCCGACCTCGGCAAGGCCGTGCTCCCAGTTCGCCACGACCAAAGTGATCCAGCCGGCCGGCCGGCCCTCGTACTCGATGATCCACTGAAAGCGGGTTCCTCGCCCTTGGTAGAAGTCGGCGAGGCGGTTCTGGGTGAGCTCGGAGCGCAGCTGGCCGGGCGAGGTTTCGCTCAAGGGCTGGAAGCGGCGCACGCTCCATTCGCCCCGCCAGCGCCAGATCAGGTCGGCGTCCCGGGGGGCGACCGGCCGGAGCTCCACCCGGGGGATCGAGCGGTTCTCGAGGAAAGCCATGCCAGGAGAAGTCTAACTGCGGCGCCCGTCGATCGAGCCCTCTCCTGCTACAGGCTCTCCGCCATCGCCTCCCCTGGCTCGGTAGGCCGGGGGAGGCCGCGGCGAGCCCGAAGATTGGGCAGCAGGGAGAGCAGGAAGATGTAGCAGTACCCCTGGAGAAAGAGATAGAGGAAGGGCAGGGAGAGCCACATGCCCGTGAGCGCCGAAGTCACCGTGACGCCCAGGAAGTAGAGGGCGAATAGCCCTTCGAGCCAGAGGGTGACGCCGCTCCGGCTCTGGTAGCGCTTGCTCTGCCACTCCTCGCCGCGCCGAGCCAGGGCGTACTTGGGCGTTCGTTCGAAGACTCCACCCCTGCGCACCAACCCGGCGAGCACGGCGAGCGAATTCGAGAGGGCCAGGCCGATGCCCAGGCCCATCACCGCCGGCAACAGCCAGATCTCCCTGCTCGACCCCTCGCCTTCGGCCCGTTGGCTCTCGGCGTAGAAGAGGAGCACCGAGGCTGTCGCGGCGAGGAACATCGGCAGATCGAGAGCCAGGAGATGGAGAGGCGAGCTCCCCCGGCGCAGCACCATCGCCGGAAAGACCAAGAGCGAGAGCAGCACCATCAAGGGATAGGCGAGGTTGTTGGTGAGGTGCACGAAGGCCTCGAGCTTCACCCGCCAGGGCAGAGGCGCCGAGAGCAGCCGCCCGAGCAGCTTGCGGCCTGTCTGCACCGAGCCCTGGGCCCAGCGCCGTTGCTGGCTCTTGAAGCCGTTGATGTCGACCGGCAGCTCCGAGGCCACGGCAAGCTCGGGCAGATAGAGAAAGCGCCAGCCTGCGAGCTGGGCACGATAGGAGAGATCGAGGTCCTCGGTGACCGTGTCGTGCTCCCAGCCACCGGCGCTTTCGATCGCGGCTCGGCGCCAGATCCCCGCCGTGCCGTTGAAGTTGAAGAAGCAGCCACCGCGGTGCCGGGCCGAATGCTCGATCCAGAAATGGCCGTCGAGGAAGATGGCCTGGATGCGAGTGAGCAACGAGAAGCGCCGGTTGAGATGGCTCCACCGGGCCTGCACCATGCCGAGGCCGGGATCCGCCGTGAGGAACGGCACTGTTCGCTTGAGAAAATCGGGCGCGGGGACGAAATCGGCATCGAAGACCGCGATCAGCTCGCCCCTGGCAGAAGCAAGCCCCGCTTCGAGCGCCCCGGCCTTGTAGCCTTCTCGCCTGCCTCGGCGCAGATGCACCACCGAGAGCCCGCGCCGCTGGTAGTAGGCCACCTGCTCGGCCGTCACCTCGACCGTCTCGTCGGTGGAGTCGTCGAGCACCTGGATCTCCAGGCGATCCGCCGGATAGTCCAGGGCCGCCACGGCATCGAGCAGGCGCCGGGCCACGTACATCTCGTTGTAGAGTGGCAGCTGAACGGTGACCACAGGCCAGTCTGCGGGCGCGCTCGGCAGCTGCGGCCGCTGCCCGCGGGTACGCCGGTAGACCCATACCAGAAGCAGCCGGTGCGCGCCGTAGAGAGCCAGCACCCCCAGTGTGAGGTAGTAGAGTGCCAGCACGGCCGGCGCACCCAGAGCTCGCAGCTCGCTCATCCTCCCTCCGCTTCCCTGGAACAGGCCGCCTCTCCCGCGTGGCAGTCGCAGCCGGACCGTTGCTCGCCACCCAGCTCGCGCTCGCCGTGCTCGGCGATCCCGCCCGCCATCTCGGGGTCTTCCTGGTGCTCGAAACGCTGGCTTTCAGTGCCCTCGGCTGGGCGGGCTGGTGGCTCGCTCGGTCCCCTCGGGCCGGCGAGGGAGCGGGAGCCCTCCTCCTCGTGGCGGCTCTGCTGCGCCTCCTGCTGCTGCCCCTGCCGGCCACCCTCTCGGCGGACCTCGGCCGCTACGTCTGGGACGGCCGGGTGCTGCTGGCCGGCGAGAATCCTTATCGCGAGGCCCCTGATTCGCCTCGGCTCGCCGAGTTGCGCAACGACGCCTGGAGCAGGCTTCACCACAAGAGCGTGCCCACCGTGTACCCACCTTTGGCTCTGGGCGTCTTCGCCCTGGCCTCCGCCGCCGGGGATCAAGCCGCCCTCTGGCTCAAGGCCACTTTCGGCCTCGCCGATTGCCTGGCCTGCTGGCTGCTGCTTCACCTCGCCCGTGGGCTCGGAAGCCCGCCGCAGCGCTGGATCTGGTACGCGTGGAATCCCCTCGTCTGTCTCGAAGGGGCCGGTATGGGTCATCTCGATACGCTCGCAGTCGCACTGCTTCTGGCCGGAGCCTGGGCTTTCTGGCTCCGGCGCGGGGCCCTCGCGGGCACCTGGGTCGGCCTGGGCATTGTCGCAAAACTCGCGCCCCTTTTCGTGCTCCCTGCCTGGGGCCGGGCTCGAGGAGGCGGTCCCAAGCTCGTTCTGGCCGCGCTCGCCCTCGCCTTCGCCCTCTGGCTGCCGTTTCTGGTCGATCTCGGCGGAATCCCGCCCGGGCTGCTGATCTATGGCATCTCCTGGGAGTTCGATGGCCCTCTCTACGAGCCACTCTGGCGCGGCCTCGCCTGGCTGAGGCTCGACCACTGGCTCGCCGTCCAACTCGACCACGCCAAGGCCTGGTTGGGGCACGATTCCTGGTGGAACCACTTCTACCCGTACCTTTATCCGCAGCTCCTGGCCAAAATGGTTCTGGGCCTCGGTGCTCTTGCCGTGATTCTTAACTCCCTCCGCCCACGCGGCCCGTGGCCCAGCCGCAACCGCCGCCTTTTCGGCGGCCTCCTCCTGTGCTCGGCCACCGTCTACCCCTGGTACCTGCTCTGGGTGCTGCCCTGGGCGGCCCTGACCGCCCATCGTGGCTGGCTGCTGCTGTCGGCGTCGATCCTGCTGAGCTATCTCGCTCAGCTGCGGGGCATCTCGCTGTGGCCCTGGCTCTACCTGCTGGTCTGGGCGCCGGCCGCAGCCGTCTCTTGGCTCGACCGCCGGCCCGAGCCTGGAGCGAGCGCTTGAGCGCCACCACCTACCGCCTCACCCTGGCCTACCGCGGAAGCGCCTACGCCGGCTGGCAGCGCCAGACCAACGCGCTTTCGGTGCAGGAGGTGGTGGAGAGGGCGCTCGCGAGCTGGCTCGGCCAGCCGTGCTCGGTGGTGGGGGCCAGCCGAACCGACGCCGGGGTGCACGCCCGTGGCCAGGCGGCGCATCTCTGCCTCGCCGAGCCTCGGCCGGCGAAGGCTCTGGTGTTCGCCACCAATCACTTCCTGCCACCGGATGTGCGGGTGCTCGCCGCCGAGAGAGTGCCCGAGGGCTTCCACGCCCGCAAGCACGCCCTCGCCAAGCTCTACAGCTATCGCATGATCCGCTGCCGGGTGCTGTCACCTCTGGAGGCCCTCTTCGCGATCGGCGTGCCGGAGGCCCTCGACATCGAAGCCATGCGACGAGCCGCCTCCTGCCTGCTCGGTCGCCACGATTTCGCCGCCTTCGCTCTTGCCGGCGGCGCCCACCGCAGCACGGTGCGCGAGGTCTTCTCCGCCGAACTGGAGCAAGACGGGCCCGCGCTGACCTTCACGATCACTGGCTCGGGCTTCCTTCGCGGCATGGTGCGAGGCCTGGTGGGAACCTTGATCGAGGTGGGCCTCGGCCGCCGTCAGGGCGACGAATTCGGCTCCCTGCTCGAGGGGCGGCCGAGAAGCGCCGCCGGCCCTACTGCGCCGCCCGAGGGCTTGGTGCTCGAGCGCGTGGACTACGGGCCCGCCTGGGCTGCGCTCACCGGGGAAGCGGAGGGGGTGTGATAGCTTCTTGCCTCCGATCGGATGAGGCGAGCATCTATCCACCCCCTGGCTCCCGTGGGCTTCGAGCACAGTAGGGCCCTGGCCCTGGCGGCGTCGAGCCGATGAAGCGTTTGCTCACCGCCCTGGTGGGAGTGCCGCTGGTGCTCGCCGCCATTTTCGCTCTCCCCCCCACCGGCTTCTTGTTGGTCTGCCTGTTCTGCTACGGCGCGGCCAGCCTGGAGTACGTCTCGATCTCCCGGGCCTGGGCTCCCTCGGCCCCGCTCTGGGTGGTGCCCCTCCTAGCTGCTGGACTCGGCAGCTATCTTTCCCTCGCGGAGCCCGCCCAGGCAGTGACGGCTCTTCGGCTTCTGGCGCTGCTGATGGTTCTTTCGATCGGCATGGGCATCCTGTTGCTCCTCAGCCGCACACCGGTCGCGGAGTTCCCCGGCGCCCTGGGCGCGGTCTGCTTCGGTATTCCCTACTTCGCTCTCGCCACGGGCGGCACCTGTCAGCTCCAGCGACAGGACCCCTGGCTCGTGTTCCTGCTCCTCGCCATCGTCTGGCTCGGCGACACCGCCGCCTACTACGTCGGCAAACGGTGGGGCCGCCGGCTCCTCGCCCCCGTGGTCTCGCCCAAGAAGACCTGGGAAGGCGCCCTGGCGAGCCTGCTCACCGGCGTGGTGGCGGCCGGCGTCTGGGGCTGGTTCCGCCTCCACCGAGTGGACCTGCCGCTGATTTTCATTGCCGCCGCAACCAGTGTGGGTGCCCAGCTCGGAGATCTGGTGGAGTCCCTGCTCAAACGCAGCGCCGGTGTGAAGGACTCCGGCACGCTGCTGCCGGGTCACGGTGGCTTTCTCGACCGCTCCGACGCCTTGCTCTTCGGTGCCCCGATCCTATGGCTTGGCATCGCTCTGGCAGGAACCCGCCTGGTCGTGCCGTAGGGGCCTGGAATCCGGCAACGGCCGGGGCCGTTAGCTCAGGTATAGTGCCGCTCCGCGAGCTCAGCCGAGTTCGTCCGGACGGCAGCAGGGGAAGCTAGGCGCAATGGAAATCCTGAATCGAATCCTGTACATCGTCTTCGCGCTCGGCATCATCATCTTCATCCACGAGGCCGGCCACCTGTTGATGGCCCGGGCTTTCAACATCCGGGTGCTGGCTTTCTCGCTCGGTTTCGGCAAGCGACTCTGGGGTTTCCGGCGTGGCGAGACGGACTATCGCGTGTCCCTCTTACCGCTGGGTGGCTACGTCAAGCTCGGCGGCGAGCTCCCCGGCGAGCAATCCGACGATCCGCGGGATTTCCTCAACCGCCCGCGCTGGCAGCGGGTGCTGGTGTACCTGGCCGGTCCGCTGATGAACATCGTGCTTTCGATCGCCATCATCACGGTGCTGTTCACGGTCGGCATCAGCGTTCCTCCGAGGCAACAGCAGCCACTGGTGGGCTACGTTTTGCCGGGCTCACCCGGCGAGTCCGCCGGCCTCGCCGTGGGTGATCGCATTCTGAAAGTGGCCGGCGAGCCGATCTCGGAGTTCCAGCAGTTCATCATGAAGACTCTGGCTTCGCCGGGAAAGCCCTTGGCCGTCGAAGTGGAGCGCGGCGGCGAGCACCGAGAGCTCACTTTGACGCCGTTGAAGATCGAGCGCTATGACCTGGGCGAGGCGGGCGTTCTCGGCCCCGGCAAGGTGATGGTCGATGCGCTGGTCAAAGGCCAGCCGGCCGAGGCGGCAGGCTTCGAGCCCGGGGACCACATCCTGGCGGTGGAAGGGCAGTCGATCACCACCCAGGACCAGTTCATCTCCTTCATCCAAGACCACCCGGGCGAGCCCGTGGCGGTGGAGGTGGGCCGCGGCTCGGAGCGCAAGACTCTGACCGTCACCCCCGCCGGTCCCAAGGGCGGCGCCAAGATCGGCGTCCAGCTCGACTTCGGCACCTTCCAGCGCTACCCGTTCGGCCAAGCTTTCGTCGAGAGCCTGCACTACAACGCGGATTTCGTGCGGCAGACCTTCGTGGTTCTGGGCAAGATCTTCAAGCGAGAAATGGCTGCGAAGAGCGCTCTCTCGGGTCCGATCGAGATGGCCAAGATGGCCAGCCAGCAGGCCAAGCGCGGCTTCCGCTACCTGTTCCACCTGATGGCCTTCATCTCGATCTCGATCGCCATCCTGAACCTGCTGCCCATCCCGATTCTCGACGGCGGCCAGATCGCCATCTTGTTGGTGGAAAGCGGCATCCGACGGGACCTTTCCGCGGTGCTCAAGGAGCGGCTGGCCCAGGCCGGAGGCATGGTGCTGTTGGCGATCATGGCTCTGGTGCTCTTCTTCGACTTGCAGAAGCTCTAGCCGGGAGTTGTCGCGATGGCCGGCACCCTCGGCTCCAAGTTCCTGCGCCTGGCCGGCTGGCTCGGCTACCTGGGGTTGCTCGCCCTGCTCTTCGTGCTTTCCGCCTACACCTCCTTCGGCCTGTTCGTGCGCAGCGGCGTGACTCCCACGCCCGACTTGGTGGGGCTCTCTCGAGAGCAAGCACTGGACGAGCTCACGGATCGCGGCCTCCAATGGAAGGATGGCGAGGTGGCCGGGCGCTACTCGGAGGGCGTGCCCGAGGGCTACGTGGTGGAGCAGCGCCCGGAGGCCGGCGCGCTGATCAAGCGCGGCAAGGAAGTGCGGGTGGTGATCTCTCTGGGCCAGGAACGGCTCACCGTGCCGGACCTCCGCGGCCAACTGGTGCCGGGCGCCGAAGTGGCTCTGCGGGCCGCCGGCTTGCGACTGGGCAGGACCCTGTCGATCTTCCGGCCGGGAAGCCCGCCGGGCACCATCGTCGACCAGAGCCCCTGGCCCGCCACACCGATCTCGCGGGATTCGCCGGTCGACCTCTTCCTCGCCATGCAGGCTTCCGCCAACGCCTACGTGATGCCCGATCTGGTCTATCGGCGCCTCGAGCCGGTGAAGAGCTTCTTCGAAGCCCGCGGCTTCCACCTCAAGAACGTCAGCTACGAGCCCTACGACGGCGTGAGGGAAGGTGTTATCCTCCGCCAATCTCCGCAGGCCGGCTTTCCGGTCAGCCAGGGCGACGCGATCACCCTGGTGGTCGCTTCCGGCGCGGCAGGCCAACCCTAGTGGACTGATGCGGATCGCCCCATCCATTCTGGCAGCCGATCTGGCCGACCTCGCCCAAGGACTGTCCCTGTGCGAGCGAGGAGGCGCCGAGCTCGTGCACGTGGACGTGATGGACGGTCACTTCGTGCCCAACCTGAGCTTCGGTCCGCCGGTGGTCGCCGCCATGGCTCGCCGGACCCGGCTGCCGCTCGACGTGCACCTGATGGTGGCCAATCCGGACCGCCTGCTGGCCGACTACCTGAAGGCTGGCGCCAAACGGGTGGCCGTGCACTGGGAAGCCACGCTCCACCTGGACCAAACGCTCGGCCGGATCCGACAGGCCGGCGCCGAGGCCGGAGTGGCGATCAACCCGGCCACCCCCTTGGAGATCCTCGGGGAGACGCTCCCGGTGGTCGATTTCGTGGTCGTGATGTCGGTCAACCCCGGTTTTTCCGGCCAAGAGTTCATTCCAAGGTGTCTCGACAAGGTGGCCCGGCTTTCGCAATGGGTGCGCCGCGAGGGCCTCGCGGTGGACATCACCATCGACGGCGGCGTGGGCCCGGGCAATATCCGGGCCCTGGTCGAGGCTGGCGCCACCACCTTCGTGGTCGGCTCGGCCTTGTTCGGCAGCGCGGATCCCGTGGCGACGATCGCCGAGCTGAAGCGCCGGGGCGAAGGGAGCTGAGGAATGAGACGTACGTGGTTCACCGTGGCCCTGTTGACGGTGGCGAGCTGGGGCGTTCTCGGCGGATGCAAGAGTTCGACTCGACAGGATCCACTGCTCTCGCTGTCGGCCACCGAGTCGCTGACCCAAGGCAAGTCCTTCCTCGCCAAGGAAAAATACACCCGCGCCCGGCCCTTCCTCCTTCATGCCTTTGAAGTCGAGCCCAACTCGCTGAACGGCCGGGAGGCCCTGCTTCTCGCCGCGGACACCTTCTACCTCGAGGGCGGCAAGACCAACTTCCTGCAGGCCGAAGCCAAGTACCGGGACTTCCTCAACCGATTCCCGACCAGCGACCGCGCGGCCTACGCCCAGTTCCAGGTGGGTTCCTCTCTGGCGCGGCGTATGGAGCGGCCGGACCGCGACCAATCCACGGCGCGCAAGGCCCTTGAGGCCTTCGAGGACCTCATCCGCCTCTACCCCACCAGCGAGTACGCCGCTCAAGCCCGGGAGCAAGTCCGCCTGGTGCGCGACAACCTGGCCGAGCACGAATTCCAGGTGGCCCGCTTCTACCTCTTGGTGTTCAAGATCCCTGAGGCTACGGTCCAGCGCCTGGAGCACTTGTTCCAGAGCTTCCCGGATTACACCGCCAAGGACAAGGCCTATCTCTACCTCGGACGCGGCTACGCCCAGACCGGCGACTTCGAGAAAGCCGACAAGACCTTCGCTCGCCTCGAGAGCCAGTTCCCGGACAGCCCCCAGATCAAGGAGGTACCGGCTGCGCGCAAAGAGATGGCCGCCTTCCAGAAGCTCTTCGCCCGCGGCAAAGCTCAGCAACAGCAGCAGCCCCAGAAACCGCCCAAGGAAGAGGAGGTCGCAACACCGTGAGCTCGCGGAATTCCTGCACGCTGCTCTTGGCCTTCCTGCTCGCCGGCTGCGCCAGCAACCCGTTTCGCAGCAAGAACCCGGCTCCGTCCGAGCTGGAGACGCTGAAGGCCAAGGTTCTTGCGCTCGAGCAGCAGGTGACAGAGCACGAGGTGGAGATCAACGGCTTGCGCACCGAGGTGGCTCGCCTCGGAGCGGCCAAGTCCGGCGCACAGATCGGTGGCGCCCCGCCGAAGGCCGCGGCTCCCGCCGCTCCCACGGACCCCTCGGGCCGCCTCAACGACGGCGTGAAGCCGAACTCGACCAAAGGGGGGATCGAAGTCCGCGAACTCACTCCGACTCCACCCGCCGCGGCTTCCCCCGGTCCCGCTCCGCACGACCAGGAGGCCTTGAGCGGTGAGATGCAGGATCTCTACGACCACGGCCTGGCTCTCTACCAGGATCGCCAATTCGCGGAGTCAGAGGCGGTTTTCCAGCAATTCCTCAACCGTTACCCCAACACCGAGCTGACCGACAACGCCGCTTACTGGATCGGCGAGTCACGCTACGCCCGGCAGGACTGGCGAGGAGCCCTCGCTGCCTTTCAGAACGCCGTGGAACGCCAGCCTCAGGGCAACAAAGTCCCGGACTCGCTGCTCAAGGCTGGAAAATGCCTGGAGCGGCTGGGGGACATCCAGGGCGCGAAGGACCTCTACGACGAGGTGATTCGTCGCTTCCCGGGCAGCAGCGCCGCAACCACCGCCGAGGAGCGCCGTTCCGCCTTGCCCTGAGCCGGGGCTCTTCCGCCCTCGGCCAGAACCGAAGTTCGGGGTTCTCCTGCTCAAGTTTTGCTTGAGCCGAGCCCGTCTAAAGGCGCCTCAAACTTGACACTGCGAGCAAAACCGGATAGCTTGGATCATAGAGTAGTCCGTATAGATAGCCTGCAAAAACGGCATCTGCCGCCTGTGTCGCGAGAGGTTTCCGTATGAGCCGCAAGACTCTTCTGCTGCCGATTGTCTCGCTCGTCCTGCTCGCGGTGGGTGCATCCGCCGACCCTGGAGACCGCCCACCGGCCCAGCTGAGGTACGCCGGGGACCATTGGACGGCCTGGGAGCTCCCCGCTCCGGCGGAGGGCTCGCAGATCTACACGGTCGTTCCGGGCGACACTCTGTGGTCTCTGGCGAACAAGTTCCTCGGCAACCCCTACCTCTGGCCCCAGATCTGGGAGCAGAACCAGTACGTCCGAGACGCGCACTGGATCTACCCGGGTGATCCCCTGATCGTTGGCACCAAGGTTGCCGAAAGCACCTCGACCCTCGAGGATGTCGACCTCGGAGCAGGCTCGGGAGGGGGCGACACGGGTGCGAGTTCGGCTGAGGGCTCGGGGGCGAAGAGCACTTCCGCTGGGGAAGGCGGCGGCGAGAGGCTGGCCAACATTCTCGACGCCGATGCGGCAGCCGGCGCGCCACGCCCATTCGGCAGCGAGACGGATCTTTACTGCTCCGGCTTCGTGGGCGAGCTTTCTCAGAGCTTTCCCTACACCATCGTCGGCTCGGAAGCGGATGGGCTGAATCCCACGATGAACACCCGGCTGGGCTCGGTGGCCGGCAACTTCGGCGGTGAGCTGCCAGAACGGTTCGGCCTCGCCACGGGCGACATCGTCTACTTGAACGCCGGAGCGGGCTCGGGTCTGGAGCCGGGAACGGTGTTGATCGCCGTCGAAGAAGACGAGCCTGTGGTCCACCCCATTACGCGGGAGACCTATGGGCGCTTGTATCGCTATGCGGGCCGCGTCCGCGTTCTGACGGTACAAGACGAGATGTCGATCGCCGAGATCGTTCAGAGCTGCGAGTCGATCAGCGTGGGCACGCATCTCAAGCTCTTCGAGCCCCAGCCCGTTCCGCTCGGCCGGAAGACCGCCCCGCGTCCGCCGAACCTGCCGAGCTCGCGAGAGCATCTGGAGAACGCCCCGGTGATTCTGGTGGCGAAGGACCGCCAGGTGGCGCTCGGCCAGGACAATGTGGTCTTCATCGACCGCGGCTCGGTGGACAACGTCGCGCCCGGCGACGTCTTCACCATCTACCGGATCAACAAGCCGGGCTTGCCACCCGTCATCCTCGGCGAGCTCGCGATCCTCTGGGCCGAGCAACATTCAGCTCTGGCGCGGATTATCGAATCCCGCTTCACCATCCTCGTCGGCGACCGAATCGAGCTCAAGTAGCGCCCGATTGCCGCTCCTTTGCCAGCGCGGAGGCCCCTTCACGGGCCGCCGCGCTCGGGCTTGACGGGGGCCCGACGCCGCATTAGCCTTACGCTCTCGCTTGCCGGCCGAAGGCCACAAACGCCCCCCGCCGAGGCTCTCCAGCGCCTCAGGACGAGTGACAGCTCGGAAAAAGTCGTGTGATATGCTTGCCCGTGGCAAATTGAGCAGGAAAGAGAGGGAGCGGTGGCGGAAGAACCTCTGAGTGGCAGCCTCTCTCGGATTGTGGACGAACTCGTTCGGCGAGGCGTGACCCTCGACCAAGCCAGGCGGGAGTTCGAGAAGCAGTTCATCGTCGCTTCCCTCAAATCCAACGACGGCAACGTCTGCAGATCGGCCCGCAGCCTGGGGGTCCATCGCAACACCCTCCGCAACAAGGTCTCGAGCCTCGGCATCGTCCAGGACGAGGTTCGGCTCCCCATCAGCCGAAACGGGCGCCGCCGGTCAATCGAGACCTGATTTCCTCGCTCGTCCCGGAAGTAGGCAGTTCCCACCGTTTCTGGCACCAGCATTGCAGACCGTTCGCCCGATACCGAGCGGATAGCCGACCCTCCCGAGGTTAGCGATCCGCCTCATGGCAAGGCTTAGGTCTGTTCCGGCTCGAAGCGAGTCGGCGGCCTGAGCCGCCTGAACCCGACGGTTTTCGATCGAGCGGCCGGCCAACCCTGTCGAGGGTGCCTCGGGCCCCGCTCCTGCCGGGCGCTCCACGAGCGGAACCAAAGCTCGAGCCGCCCTCGGATGATCTCGGCTCCCAGCAGGCCAAATCGGCCTCTTTCCCACGGGTCGTCGTCCGAGCAGGAACCGTCCAGGAGGGACTACGGAGTGAAACGAGCTCTACCTCGACGCTATACCTTCGCCTTGGCTGCGCTGGCTTTCGGACTGGTCCTCGGCCATCCACGCACTTCGGCTCCCTCGAGCCTGGCGAGCCTCCCCCCCGCCAATCCGGCCGAAGAGACCTTCCTCCGTGAGCTTCAGGCTTGGCTGTCCGCCCCACCACAAGCCACTGCCCACTTCCGGCTGTTCGCTACCAGGGCCACGCCGATGCCCGAGGGAGCGCCTCGCAACTTCGCCCTCTTCCAGCGCCTGGCGGCCAACGAAGCCGGGCGCCGTACCATCGCGGCTCTTCCCTATGGCGAGTGGATCAACGAGAGCGCCGAGAGATACCAGCTGGATGCCCTGCTCTTGGCGGCCGTGGTCGAAGCCGAGTCCAACTTCAACCCGCGCGTAGTCTCTCCCCGCGGAGCGGTGGGACTCACCCAGGTGATGCCGAGCCACAGCCTGGTGTGGAGCGCCGAGGATCTGAAGAACCCTCGCCGGAACCTCGACTTCGGGGCCCGCTACTTGAGGCAGCTGATGGATCAGTTCCAGGGCGAGCTTCCCCTGGCGCTCGCTGCCTACAACGCCGGGCCGGCAGTCGTCGAGCGCTACCACGGCGTACCGCCCTACAGCGAGACGAGACAGTTTGTGGAGCGAGTGATCAGCCTCTACCGGGCCCACCACCAGGAGCTGTGGCACGACCAGCAGAAGGCCGGATAGGGTCTTGCCCGGTCGCTCAAGCGGCCGGGCAGGCAGGGGACTAGCGTTCTTGCTGAGACTCGGTCCGAGCCGGAAGCTGCTCTGAGGGCTCGTCGGTCTTGAGGCCCTTCTTGAAGTTGCGGATGCCTTCGCCAAGTCCGCGACCAAGCTGGGGCAGTTTTCCGGCACCGAAGATCAGGAAGAAGATGGCGAAGATGAGCAGGAGCTCGGGAAACCCGAGACCGCCGATAAGTCCTGCGAGGGTGGGCATATTTCTTCTCCTCCAGAAGGTGCCGATCTGGCGGCCTGGTCTCCTGGTTCCGTCAGTGTAGCAGAAGGTAGGTGGCCCAGGCTTGTGACAACTCCGCGCAGAGCTCCTGGCTTTCCGGTAGCCGAGCCAGATGCCCGAGAGCCCTGGTCAGGGTGGGCGGAATGAGTGGCAGATGGCGGGGGCTGCCGCGCTCGGCAAAGCGAGCGAAGGTACCCACCGCCTTGAGGGTCCGCTGCGCCGCTACGCGATGGTAGCCCGGCCGCTCCGACTCCTTGACGCCGGCTCGGTCGAGGACTCGAAACGCCAGCTCCTCCGGGGGAAAGAGGCTGTCGTTGAGCAGACTCGCCAGGTCGTAACAGGGCGGCCCCAAGCGCAGATCCTGGTGGTCCAGCACCACCAGACTGCCGTCCTTGAGAGCCAGGTTCCGGGCCATGAAATCCCGGTGGCAAGGCCACGGCGGCTGGGCGGCCAGCTGTGCGCAGAGCGCGGCCAGGGCACGCTCCAGGCGGCCTGCCAGCTGCGGCTCGGAAACCAGGGACCTGGGTGCCAGGAACTCCCGCCAGGTCTGCTCGAGCTCTCGCTCGAGGAGGGCTCGATCGAGTGGAGGCGAGAGGCCGGCAACCGCCGGCACGTCGAGCCCGGCGATTCTCCCCGCAAGCTCAGCGGCCTGGTGGAGGTAGGGTTCGAGCTCCTGCCAAGTCCGGCCTGCGAGGTCGTAGAGCGAACAGCTGCCGACATCCTCCAGGAGCATGAATCGGTGGTCCGGATCTCGAGCCAGAACAGAAGGCACAGGGACTCCCGCCTTCTCGAGCAGTCGAGTGGTCTCGCCGAAACGCTCGCAGGCGCTGCGCAGGCTCTCCGGATAGCAAGCGACGATCGAGCTCTCGCCACTCCGGCTCCGGAGCCGGAAGTAGAGCCGGGGGGAGACGTCTCCCGGCAAGGCCTCGACCTGCTCCACGTCGACTCCGACCGAATCGGCCCATGCCGAGACCGCGGCCGGGGAGAGCTCGAGAGTGTCGGTGTGCGGCATGACGCGCGAAGGCTAGCACGCCGCCGGTGCGCGGTTGCGAGACCTTTCGCCCCCTGCGAAACCGGGTTCTGACGTCGTTTGACTCTCCCCTGGGGGAGGTGGATAATCCGGTGGCACCGCGAGGGAGACCAGCTCGGCGTGATGAAGAAGCAGGATCCCATCCTGGAAGAGATGCTTCGTGACCTCGGCAGAGCCCTTTCCGAGGCCATTCTGGTGTCTCCCGACGCAACGCGGACGCTGCGCAGGATCCGCCAGGAAGGCTACCGGCTTCGCTTGGTGCTCGACTGCCTGGAGGAAGGCAACCTGCCCGAGCCACTGATCGAGCCTCCGAGGCCGAGCGAGCCCAGCTTCCAGATCAACACCACCGATTTGTCGTTCCTGCGCTCGATCGGGATCGACCCGACCCGTCGCCTGAGACGGCGTCGCAAGCGCTGACCACGCTCGACGCCGAGCCGCTCGCGCAATTTTTTCCGGCGCGAGGGCTCCGACTGGCTCCCTTCTTGCCATGACGCTCGTCCAGCCCCACGCTCTCCTCGGCCTGTCCCGCTCGGCCCTGGGCGATCTCTTGAACGGGCTCGTCGACCGGCCGTTCCGGATCGACCAGATCTACCGCGGCCTCCATCATCAGGGAGTGCAGGATCTCCAGGAGCTGACCACGCTCCCGCTCGAGCTGCGCCAGCGGCTTGCGGAGCGCTTCGTGGTCGGCCTGCCGCGGACGCTCGAGCGGCGACCGGCCTCGGACAGCACCGAGAAGTTCCTCTTCGAGCTCGCCGACGGGGCCAGCATCGAGGCCGTGGACATCCCGGACGGTGAGCGGCGAACGCTCTGCATCTCCTGCCAGGCTGGCTGCGCCATGGCCTGCAAGTTCTGTGTGACCGGCTACTGGGGCGCGGGCCGCAACCTGACCTCGGGCGAGATGGTGGGCCAGGTTCTGGAAATCAAGCGCCACAGGCAGCTCGACTCGGCCGGCCTGAACCTGGTGTTCATGGGCATGGGGGAGCCTCTGCAGAACCTCGAGGAGCTGCGCGCTGCGCTCGAGATCCTGACCGAAGGGATCTCCTGGCGCCGAATCACGGTGAGCACCGTGGGCATCGTGCCGGGCATCGACGCACTCGCGGCCTGGCCCAAGCGGCCGAACCTGGCGATTTCTCTCCACGCCCCGGACGACTCGCGGCGCAGCGAGATCATGCCCGTCAACCGTTCCTATCCCCTCGCCGAGCTGCTCGGCGCCCTGAAGCGCTTTCCTCTCGAGCCGGGACGCCGCCTCACCTTCGAGTACCTCCTGATTCGCGGCTTCAACGACGCTCTCGCCGACGCCGACGCGCTGGCCAGACGACTCGCGGGCCTTCCTGCGAAAATTAACCTCATCCCCATCAACCCGGATGCGGTGCTCGGCGCTGCGATGGTGCCGCCGCCCGCCTCGGTGGTGGAGCGCTTCCGTTCGCGGCTGGAAGAGCGGGGCTGGATCGCCACCGTCCGCCGTCGCCGTGGCGATGAGGTGAGTGCGGCTTGTGGCCAGCTCCGGGCCTTCGGCCGTGATCCGCGCGGCTTCCGAACGCCGGTCAACCTCTGAGGCAGGGAGTCTCGGCTGGGAGGGCAGAAAGCCCCGGTCCACGCACAGGGCCGGGGCTTTCTGACATCGGTATCGCTACGGGACGTGCACCGGCCAGCCGCCTAGGCTGCCCGTCTCGAAGCCGTCGGCGAAGATCAGGTCCGACAGGATAAAGGCGCTCCGTCCGTGCGTGAAGGCCACTAGACGCTCGCCCAGGCGATCCATGTTGAGCTCGAACACGGCCACGTTCGGCATGCCATCCGCCGGGCCCCAGTGGGTCCAGGTGGTGCCGGAGTCCGTGGAGTACCACACGCCCTGGTCGGTCGCCAGGTAGAGGGTGGCCGGAGTGCGCGGGTCGACCACGATCGAGTTGGCGGGCAGGTTCGCCGGCGGGCTGATGTCGGTCCAGGTGGCGGATCCAGACAGCGCGTTGGTGGTGCGGAAGACATGGCCCGGGAAGCCCGGTGTGGCCTCATCGAAGCCCGACAGCGTGACGTAGGCGATCGAGGGGTTGCTCGGGTCGAAGGCGATGTCCGTGATCCCTCGTTCCGGCACCTGGTTGGAGGCGTCCCAGTCGGTCCAGTTGGTGCCTCCGTCGATCGTCACCCGGAGGGCACCGCGGTTGTTGGCGATCGCCGTAGAGGCTCGGGCGCCGAAGGCATAGGTGCCGCAGGTCGTGTCGGAAGGCGCGAAAGCCAGGGCACCGAGGCCCTGGGTCATCTCCGGGCCGTTGGTGGCGAAAGTGGGCGTGCCAGCCTGGAAGAAGTTGTTGCTCCGCCAGAGGTTGTCCGTGCCGGCGATGCAGATGTCCGGGTTGGTCGGGCAGTTGTCGAAGCGGGCGATGAATGGCACGCCGGTGCGGTTGATGCCGGAGGTGGTCTGCCCGGTGGCTCCGCCGTCGATCGTTCGGATGATGTTCAGTCGCTGCGTGGACAGGCCCCAATCGTTGTCCGGGTCGACCGCCGAGATGGTGTTGTCGGCACCGTCGCCGCCGGTCAGCAAGTCCCAGCCGGTGCCTGCCACCGTGCGGATATGGGTGCCGTTGTCTTGCGCGCCAGCGATGAACAGGTCGAAGTCCCGCTTCAGATGCAGCGAGCCGTCGTAGTACTGAGAGATCGCCAGGTTGGTGTTGTGATCGGTCCAGGTGGCGCCGCCGTCTGTGGTGCTCCACACGCCACCGTCGTTGCCGGCGATCAGTCGGCTACCGGCCCACGCCAGAGCGTGCTGGTCCACGTGGATGCCATTGGTGGGATCGGCCACGGTCTTGCTGACCTCGGTCCAGCTGGTGCCGTTGAATTTCCACTCGGGAACGCCGCCGGCGTAGATCACGCTGGCATTCGTGGGATCCACGATCAGAGCGTGGGAGTACCAACACTGGTTCGAGGGGCTGGCAAAGGCCGCGTCCCAGCCGCAGTAGCCGCCCGTGCCGGTGGCGCTGGTGTCGATCAGGCTGAAGGTAGGCGTGGGGTCCCAGGCGTTGGTGGTTTTCCAGAGGCCCAGCAAGCCGCCGTCATTGCCGGCGCCATCGAAACCATCCTGGATGCTCACGTAGAGCGTGCTGGTGTCCGAAGGTGCGATCGCCAGCTCGACTCGCCCGATGCCGCCGGTGATCGAGGTCCAGGGCCCGGAAATCACACTCCACGTGGCTCCGCCGTCCGTCGAGCGGAAGACTCCGTTGGTTCCGGTCGGCGTCGGGTTGCCCACGCCGGCGTACTGCTGCGAGAAGTTCGCGGGGTTGGCCTCGATGTCGGTGACGTCGCCGTCGAGAACTCGGCTGAACGACGTGCCGCCGTTGGTGGTGCGGTAGATGCCGCGAGCCGGCGCGGTGGGTGGCGTTACCGCCACGCGGCCGGCTGCTCCACTGGTTGTGCCCACCAAGAAGGTGTCTGCGTTGGCGGGATCGATCTTGATGTCGGAAATCGAGTTGCCGGCGAAGTCTGCCGTTGCGAGCACGCTCCACGAACTGCCTCCGTTGGTGGACTTCAGCACGCCACCACCGCCGAAGGAGTCTGCGGCGAAGGCGGCCTCACCCGTTCCCGCCAGCACCGTCGTGGGAGAACCGGGAGCGAAGGCGATCGCGCCCATCGCGAGCGAGGGCATGTCGTCCGAGCGTGGCGCCCAGGTCACGCCGGCGTCCGTGGTCTCCCAGATCCCTCCGCCCGCGGCACCGATCAACCAGTGGCTGGCGTTGCCCGGGTCCACCGCGATCGTCTGCACTCGGCCGCTCATGTCGCGGGTCGGCGCCGTGGTGCCGATCTGTCCGCCATGAAGAGGCGCCGCCCCGAGAGGCACCCACGCCGTCGCCGCTAGCTTGGCCGGCACACCACGCCGACTCGCCATGTAGGCCGCTGTTTGCTCCTCGGCCCGGAACAGCGCCCCAGTGGGCACATAGCCGAGCGGTTCTGCCCGTGTCTCGTGGTACCACACGTAGCGTTCCATGGGCAGGCTGTTGAACTGGCCGTCGGGATCGGCCTCTCGAGAGAGTCTCTGCGCCTCCCCCGCTCGGGCAACGAGCGCCAGCACGGCGAGCGCCATCGTGAGCTTCCTGGTCAGGGTCATCGTTTCCTTCCTCGCTATTGAGTCTGCCTGGAACGGTGCGGGCCGGCTCGAGAGCACCCCCTCGGGACGACCGGCCTGGAACGATCTGTTGGGTTGCGCCCTGCTGAAACAAAGAAACGGCAACTCGGTCCACGGCTTGGCTCGAGGACGGGAGCCGGTGGAGTTCATACCTTGTCGGGAGTCGGCAACGAGTTCACTTGCGCCGCCCATTATAATTGGCTTCCCGATATCCTTCAGTGCCCCGCTGATTCACGCAACGAAGACAGGAAGCGTCTCCTGATGAACCACCGAGAGCCCCTCCGCATCCACCTCTGGTCGGGCCCGAGAAACGTCTCTACCGCCTTGATGTACTCCTTCGCCCAGCGACCGGATACCCTCGTGGTGGACGAGCCTCTCTACGGCCACTACCTCCGGGTCAGCGGCGCGGATCACCCCGGGGCCAAGGAGGTTCTGGCCGCGATGGAGACCGACGGCGAAACAGTGGTTCGCAACGTCCTGCTCGGCTCCTACGGCCGGCCGGTGGTTTTCTTCAAGCAGATGGCGCATCACCTGGTCGGCGTGGATCGGGGCTTCCTGGCCGGAGCCGTCAATGTGCTCTTGATCCGGGACCCTCGCGAGATGCTCCCCTCTGTGGTCCATCAGATCCCGCACCCCAGTCTGCGGGACACCGGACTTGCCATGCAGACCGAGCTCCTCGACCACCTCCTCGCCCTGGGCCAGGACCCGCCCGTGCTCGAAGCGCGGCGCCTGTTGCTCGACCCCGGGGGGGTTCTCGCTGAGCTCTGTCGCCGCCTGGGCCTGGCCTTCACCGAGAAGATGCTCTCGTGGACTCCCGGAGCGCGGCCCGAGGACGGCGTTTGGGCCTCTCACTGGTACCACAACGTGCACCGCTCGAGTGGCTTCGAGCCCTACCGCGCCAAGACCGAGCCCTTCCCGGAGGCCCTCGAGCCCCTGCTGGCCGAGTGCCTGCCTCACTATCAGAAGCTCGAAGCCCGCGCCCTCTCCGGTAGGAGTGCCTGATGCTACAGACCGCCGATCCTCGCAACACCTCGATCGTGGTGCACGTGGGAGGCAAGCTCCTGCCCCGGGCCGAGGCCAAGGTATCGGTCTTCGACAGCTCGGTTCAGGGCGGCGACGCCGTATGGGAAGGGCTGCGGGTGTACCAGGGCCGGATCTTCGCCCTGGACAGCCACCTGGACCGCCTGTTCGCCTCGGCTCACGCCATGGCCTTCACAGGCGTGCCCGGCCGAGCGGACGTCAAGACGGCGATCTTCGAAACCTTGAAGGCCAACGGCATGCGCGACGGCGTGCACATCCGTCTCACGCTCACCCGGGGTGAGAAGGTCACCTCGGGCATGGACCCTCGGCTCAACCAGACTGGCAGCTGCCTGATCGTGCTCGCCGAGTGGAAGGCGCCGGTCTACGACAAGCGGGGGCTGCGGCTGATCACCTCGGCCATCCGCCGTAACCCGCCTTTCGCCATCGACTCGAAGATCCACCACAACAACCTGATCAACAACATCCTGGCCAAGATCGAAGCCAATGTCGCCGGAGCCGACGACGCCCTGATGCTCGACCACGCCGGCTTCGTCTCCGAAACCAACGCCACCAACGTCTTCGTGGTGCGCAAAGGAGGGCTCTACACCCCCCATGCCGATAGCTGCTTGCCGGGCGTTACCCGGGGCATCGTGATAGAACTCGCCCGGGGCGACGGCTTGTCCGTGGTGGAGAAGAACCTCTCGCTGACCGAGGTCTGGACCGCTCAGGAAGCGTTCACCACCGGCACCATGGGGGAGCTCGCGGCGGTGGTGGAAGTCGACGGCAGACGCATCGGCGACGGCAGCGTAGGGCCGGTCACCGCGCGCCTCTCGGCGCTCTACGGGGAGCGAACCGGCAGCGAAGGAGAGCCGATCCCCTGAGGCGAGTCAGCGCGCCGCGAGCGCCCTCCGCTATGCGCCGTGCGGGCGGCGGGCGACCTTGACGTCGCTTGCAGCCATCCGCTAACCTTGCTCGGCCGTCTTGGGAGATCGTCTAACGGCAAGACATGCGGCTCTGGACCGCAGAATCGGGGTTCGAATCCCTGTCTCCCAACCAAGGTCTCACCGAGACTTGGCGCCGCCTCGCGGAGTTTCCTCCAGGCCCCCTCAGCCCATCTCACCGCAGAACGAGAGCGACGGCTCTAGCCCGTGCCCTCCAGGGCGAGCCCACATCCGAGTAGGGATCGTCCTTCGCGTAGAGCCGGGTCTCGAGACTCTCGACCCGGGCTGCCACGCCCGCCCCTCTCCGCCCTGTTCGGGTCTAGCCGCTGCGGCGCTCTGGCCGTGGCCGGGCTTCGTTGACCTTGATACTGCGGCCACCGACCATGGTGTTGTTCAGGGCCTCGACGGCAGCATCCGCTTCGGCGTCGTTCATCTCGACGAAGCCGAAACCGCGGGGCTGGCCGGTCTCTCGATCGTTGACGAGGTTGACAGACAGTACGGTGCCGTAGTCCTCGAAAATGCGGCGAAGGTCGTCCGCGGTGGTTCGGTACGGCAGATTCCCGACGTAGATCCTCTTCGACATACTCGCCAGCTCCGCACCCGCCTGACTTCTGGGCGCACTGTTACAGGTTCGACGTACCCGCATCCTCCCAGGTACGCAACTAACAGTCTTGCGCTCTAGGAAACCTGAATTCCCGGCGGAGGGTCAGCGTCGACAAGGCGACATCGGAACCTCGAAGGAACCGCGCAGGGCCAGTTTCACCAGATTTGTCTAGTTAGAAGGATAGCACACCGCGAGAGCATGCGGGCGTGGCGGCTTCGGCGGGCTGGGCACCAGGTCCGGCCTGGAGTCGTGGCAGGGCGCAACAAACAAAGAGCCGGGCCGAAATAAGGCCCGGCTCTCGAGAATCCACGAGGCGGCTGCCGTGGGGCTCAGCCGCTAGTCGTCATCATCATCGTCGTCGTCGTGCCCGTGCGGCGGGATGTTCGCCTCACCGGCGCAGTGCTGCAGGGCGTTGCGCTGGGCCTGGGTCAAGAAGCCGGCGGTGCGCAGGTCCTTGGCCGCATGGTTGACGCAGCTGACGAACTGGCCATGGTTGGTGGCGCCCGCGGCGCAGCGGTCGATCACCTCGGAGATGAAGCGGTAGCCGGTCGAATCCGGCAGGGTTCGGTTCGGCACCCGGGTGTTGCAACCGTCGATCACCACGCTCTTGAGCTTCCAGCCTTCGTCCACCAGCACAAAGGGAGTGAGGTCCAGGCCACCGTGGAGGTCGGCGTTGTAGGCCGGCTCCATGGTGAGGTTCGGGGTGGCGATGTTGTCG
The DNA here is from genome assembly GCA_937867335.1 of uncultured Acidobacteriota bacterium. Lineage (GTDB taxonomy): Bacteria > Acidobacteriota > Thermoanaerobaculia > Multivoradales > SZUA-115 > JAXLQX01. The sequence continues at coordinate 8,297 of CALMKX010000111.1, read as the reverse complement.
AAGTGGGAAATGCTCGAGCCCGACTGCACCGGGTTGGTGGCAAAGAGCTGAACGCGCTTGGCGGCATCGGCACCGGCCAGGCGAGCCGGGTTGACGCCCAACGTGACGTTGACTCCGCCGGCCAGGTTGGCCTTGATCGCGTTGCCGTCGGTCAGGGGGATGCGCGCCGAGGGAATCAAGATCGTGGGATCCGTGCCGCCGAGGCCGCCGGGGGGACAGGCGACCACGTTGTCGGCCACCAGCACCGCGGTGGCTCCCGCCGCCTGGGCGTTGGCAACCTTGACATTGAAGGTGCAGATGCCGCGATCCACCAGGGCGATGTTGCCGGCAACGGCGGCGCCGTTGACCAGCGGCGTGCAGGCGTCCGAACCGACTCCCACACCGTCGTCTGCGAGGACCACGTTGCCGGTGATGCCGGGCGCCGCGAGCGCCGGGCCGAAGGAGGCCGGGCCCACCCGCAGCACGCCTGCGATGGCGGCCGGGGTGTTGATGGTCAGAGACGGCAGCCCGAAAGCGAGGTAGCGGGGAACTTCGGGGTTGGTGTTGGGGCCGTCCCAGACGATGTTGCTGCAGTTGCGGGCCGAGGTGGCACGCTCTGCGTCCGTCGTGATCTGGCTCCAGAACTTGCCGGTCTGGATGTCCCGGGTGAAGGTGGAGTAGATATCGGTCAGGCCGGAGGTGTTCGCTCCAGTGGTCTCATTGACGAAGTTGGCGAAGCCCAGGCCGTGGCCGATCTCGTGGAGCACCACATCGAACAGCGCGATCTGGGCGCCATGGTTGCCGTCAAAGCCGTAGTACCAGCCGATCCCGCCCAGGCAGCCCGGATCGTTGTCGAGCCGCGAGTTGAACAGGGCCACAATGTCGTCGTTGAACGGCGGCAGCAGGAAGCCCGGATCGAAGGGGCCCGGCGTCAGGTCGGTGCCGGCGATCTGGTTGGCCAGGGCCGCGTGGTACCAGGTCGCCGGGCGCGCATTGGCAGAGAAGTCCGAGAAGATCTGGATCGAGCCGGCCTGTCCCAGCACACCCGAAGTGGGCGAACAGGTGAGAGCCTGGAACGAAGACTGGATCACCACGGTGACCGAGCCGTCGAGCACCTTGCCCCAGACATCAGCCACGGTCTGGAAGACGTTGAGGCGCTGTTGGCCGAGAGTCGTGCCACCGTTGCCGCCTACCGCGGCGACCGGCGTCGGGTCGTTGAAGCCCACGCCCGGAGGATCGACGTTGTTGATGACGATATTCACCGCGCCGGCCGGCACGGTCGAGGCGAGGAGGAGGAGAGCCAGGGTCGGAAGCAGGGTCTTCTTCGTTCGCATGGCTTACTTCTCCTCCAGGGCCGACGTCTGAAGCAGGAAGTCGGCTGCCTTGTCGAGGCCCTCGACGCAGCTGGGAATGGCGCGGCCGTTCTCGTAGCGCGCCACGGCGTAGTTCATCTCATCGAAAGCCACCACCAGGGAGAGCATCCCGCTCGCAGCCTGGCGCGGCTGGAAGGCCGGGGCTGTGCGCCGGAACTGGAGGCTCATGGCTTGCTTGAGGGCCTCGAGTTCGGCTCGCGAGGGCTCGCGGACACGGCCGGTGGCGGGGTCGATCGAGACCACCATACCGGGCAGAGGAGAGACGGTCACCGTCTCTTCCTGCGATCCGTTCTGAGCCGCGGCTTGGGTGGCGGGCGCCGCCTGCACGGTCGTCTGCTCCTCGGCCTCGAGGACGAACCAGGCCGGCGAGCAGAGGATCACGGCAAGGACCGCCACAGCCGACCAGCGACGGCGAGGCGTCGACTGCTGCTGCTGCTTCATGCGTTGACCTCCTTGTGTAGGGTCGATGACGCCCTCGCTTCGGGTCGCTCCTGCCGGGAGGGCGGATAAGCTAGAGGGAGATTGCGAGCGTGGACTCTCAGTGAAGAATAGAGACGAAGTATAAACCAGATGTGTGCAAAACGCTCCGATTCCATCGCTCTATCGAACAAGAAATCTCCCTTGCCGAGCGAAGGGCGATCGAGCTCATGCTTGCTCGCGGAGAGTGGACATCTCGTCGTGCTCATGGGCCAGGACCTCGTCACAGAAGGAGTCACGGCGAGCGCACATTCTTTTTTCAAAATGCACAGAGACGGCGGTTCGTGACACAACGGCGGCGTTCGGGCCAACAAGAGACGCGAACCCGATAATGCAATGGACGGTTATTCTTTATGAACGAACAGAAGGGCGTTGCCACCGTTCTGGATTTCCTGACAGACCTGCAGTCTCGATGGGTTTCCGGCCTCGAGCAGGCCGACGGTGGAAAACGGTTCCAGCGTGATTCCTGGCAGCGACCAGGAGGTGGTGGCGGACTGAGCTGCGTTCTTTCGCAAGGGACCGTGTTCGAGAAGGGCGGGGTGGGCTTCTCGCACGTCTTCGGTGAGCATCTGCCGCCCTCGGCCACCGCCAATCGGCCGGAGCTCGCGGGCTGCGCCTTCGATGCCATGGGAGTTTCGCTGGTGATCCATCCCCGAAACCCCTACATCCCCACCACTCACGCCAATGTGCGCTACTTCGAGGCCCGGCCGGCTCAGGGCGAGGCGATCTGGTGGTTCGGAGGCGGCTTCGACCTCACGCCCTACTACGGCTTCGAGGAAGATGCCGTGCACTGGCATCGGGTAGCCCGAGAGGCCTGCCTCCCCTTCGGCGAACAGGTCTACGCTCGCTACAAGGAATGGTGCGACCGCTACTTCTTCTTGCCTCATCGAAGCGAGGCCAGGGGGGTTGGAGGGCTGTTCTTCGACGATCTCAGCGAGTGGGGCTTCGAGCGTTGTTTCGGCTTTCTCGAGAGCGTGGGCGAAGCCTTTCTCGCGGCCTATCTGCCCATCGTCGAGCGCCGGCGGGCCACGCCCTACGGCGAGCGCGAGCGGTCCTTCCAGCTCTATCGCCGCGGGCGCTATGTCGAATTCAACTTGGTCTACGACCGCGGCACGTTGTTCGGCCTGCAGTCCGGAGGGCGCACGGAGTCGATCCTGATGTCCCTGCCACCTCTCGCTGCCTGGACCTACGACTGGCAGCCGGAGCCAGGGAGCGCGGAGGCCCGTCTCTACACGGACTTTCTGCCTCCGCGCGATTGGTTGGCAGTCACCTGATGGCAAGCCTCGCCGCTCAGTGCGGAACGAAGCTCGAGAGCGGCTCGACGTCGTCCGGGTTCTCGCCGGCGAAGAGTAGCCGTCCTTCCTGGTAGGTGACGTCGCGGAGCGTCACCGCCAGGGCTTCGCCCAGCTCTTCGGCGAGATGGACGTCGATCCTCTCCCGAACCTCGAAGGGGAGATCCTCGAGGTCGCCCCGGTTGGCCGCCGGCAGCACGAAGCAGCGGATGCCGGCCCGCACCGCGCCCAGCACTTTCTCCTTGACGCCGCCGATCGGCAGCACCCGCCCGGAGAGCGTGACCTCGCCGGTCATCGCCACATCCGAGCGCACCGGCCGGCCCGAAAGGGCGGAGACGATGGCGGTCGACATGGTGATGCCGGCAGAGGGACCGTCCTTGGGAATGGCTCCGGCCGGCACGTGGATGTGCAGATCGCGCTGGAAGGCATCCTGGTCGATGTGCAGCGAGGCAGCGTGGGCGCGGGCGAAGGTCCATGCCGCTCGGGCGGACTCCTTCATCACATCCCCCAGCTGGCCGGTCAGCACCAGCTCGCCCTTGCCCTTCATGGTGGCGGCCTCCACGAACATGATGTCGCCGCCCACCGGCGTGTAGTACATGCCGGTCGCCACTCCCACCTGGTCGTGGCTCGCGGCCCGCTCAGGGTGCACCTTCGGGCGGCCGAGGTGCCTGCTCACACTCGGGCGGTCGAGCACCACGCGCTCGGTTTCGCCGGTGGCGATCTTGCGCGCCACCTTGCGGGCCAGGCGCCCGAGCTCCCGCTCGAGCTGGCGAACCCCTGCTTCCCGGGTGTAGGACGTGATCACTTCCGCCACAGCCTCGTCCTGGAAGGCGATCTGGTCGGCCGAGAGCGAGTTCTCTTCGAGCTGGCGAGGAACCAGATATTGGCGGGCGATGGCCAGCTTCTCCTGCTCGGTGTAGCCCGAGAACTCCACCACCTCCATGCGATCGAGCAGCGGCCCCGGGATGTTCTGCACGAAGTTCGCCGTGCAGATGAACAGCACCTCCGAGAGGTCGAAGGGGATGCCCAGGTAGTGGTCCGTGAAGGAGTCGTTCTGGGCCGGGTCGAGCACCTCGAGCAGGGCCGACGCTGGATCCCCCTGGAAGGAAACGCCGAGCTTGTCCACTTCGTCGAGCAGGAAAACCGGGTTCTTGGTGCCCACCTGCTTCATGCCCTGGATGATCCGGCCGGGCATGGCACCCACGTAGGTGCGGCGGTGGCCGCGGATGTCGGCCTCGTCGCGGGCGCCGCCGAGGGAGATCCGCACGTACTTGCGGCCCATCGCTCGCGCGATGGACTTGGCGATGGAAGTCTTGCCCACGCCGGGCGGCCCGATGAGCAGCAGGATCGGGCTCCGCCGAGCCGACTCGTCGTCCTTGGCCGGAGCGGGCAGCGCGGCTTCGGGGCGAGCCGATCCGCCATCGCCCGGCACCTGAGTCGCCCGGTCTTTCGCCTGTCGTAGCTGGCGCACCGCCAGGAACTCGAGTACACGGTCCTTCACATCGTCGAGACCGTAGTGGTCCTGATCGAGGATCTCCTCGGCGTGGCGCAGGTCCAGCTGGTCGGCGCTGCGCTCGTTCCAGGGCAGTTCGGCCACGGTCTCGAGGAAGGTGCGGATCACCTGCGCTTCCATGGCCTCGCGGCCGATGCGGGCGAGGCGGGAGAATTCGCGATCCACCTCCTTGCGCGCGACCGGCGGCAGTTCGAGGGCATCGAGCTTGACCTTGAGCTCGGCCAGATCCTCACCGCCGTCGCCCTCGCCGAGTTCCTTCTGGATCGCCTTCAGCTGCTCGCGCAGGACCATCTCGCGCTGCCGGTCACCCAGCTCCTCCTGCACTCGGCTCTTGATGTCCTGCTGGGCGTCGAGCACGGCGATCTGCTTCTGGATCAGCACCAGCAGCCGGCGCAGCCGCTCCTCGACCGAGAGGGTCTCGAGCAGGTTCTGGCGCTCGGCGACCGAAGCATCCACGTGCGCCGCCATGAGATCGGTGAAGCGGCCCGGCTCCTCCACGCTGCCGAGCACCTGCTGCACGGCTTCGCGAGGGATGCCGGCCTTCTGGCCCAGCTCCGCGGCCCGCTCCTGCGTCTCGCGCATCAGGCCGACGAAGGTGGGGTCGTCCTCGCGGAGCGGCGGCATCTCCTCGGCCACTCGCACCACGGCCTCGAGGTGGCCGTCTTTCTCGAAGATGCGCACGGCGATGCCTCGCTGCTCGCCGTGGAGCAGCAGCTGAACGCCGGTCAGGTTTCGTTGGAGGATGTCGAAGCGGGCGATCGCGCCGATCGTGTAGAGGCTCTCGGGGCTGGCTGAGGCGTCGCTGTCCTGCTGGGCCACCGCGAAGACGTAGCGCTCGGTGTTGGCGATCGCCGCGTCGATCGCCTTGAGGGTGGCCGGCCGGCCGGCCGCGATCGGAATGGCGACGCCCGGGAAAACGACGACTTCGCGCAACGGCAGGACCGGAAGGGTGAGGGGCTCGTGCTGGTCGAGTTTCATCGGTGCTCCCACTCGTTGGCCCGGTGCAATGCAGCGCCGGGCGAGAAACATCCGACCGAGGAGGCCGGCTTGAGTGAGAGAACGTCAAGTTTCTGCCAGAAATTTCAACACGCCCCGCCCAGCAGCGACGATCTAAGCCGCGAACGCTAAGATCTTCGCTCCCTAGCCGCGAAAGAGCGAGACGTTGGCCCCGGAAAAGCCGGGAAAAAGCTCCGCCGAGTTCGCCACACCCAGGTGCCTTCGGGCCACCTCGGTGAACACCGCCCGGAAGTCCGTGGTCACCGGGAGATCCCGCCCCTCGAAAAGGGCACCGCGGTCCAGACTCTCGAGCTTGCCGTGCACCTTGCCACCGGCCACCCGAGCGCCGAGCAGGAAGAGGCAGGAGCCGTGACCGTGGTCGGTGCCCCCTGAGCCGTTCTCGGCCACGGTGCGGCCGAACTCGGTCATGGTCATGACCACCACGTCCTTGGCCGCCGGGCCCAGATCCTGCCAGAAAGCGGCGAGCGCCCGGCCCAGCTCGGCGGCCCGCCGAGCGAAGATGCCCTGCGCTCCGCCCTGCTGCACATGGGTATCCCAACCTCCCGATTCGGCGAACGCCACTTCGAGGCCCACATCCGCCTTGATCAGCATGGCGATCTGGCGCAGAGACGTGGCGAGCGCCCCGCCGGGATAGTCGACTCCGGCGGCCGGGCGATAGGAGGCGACCTTTTTCTCCGAGAGCAAGGCCAGGGCTTCGAAGGCTTCCCGCCCGGTCTCCTGCAGCAGCTGCTGGGAGGTCTCCTCGTAGAGCGTCTCGAAGCCGCGCCCCGCGGGGCGCGCTGCCCCGCCGGCCGCCCCTCCCACCCGGAGCTCGGCCAGGTTCGAAACGGCGAGGGCCGGTGCGGGCCCGTAGAGGGATCGAGGCAAGGAGGAAGTCAGCGACACGGCACGAAAAGGGCTCGCCTCAGGGCCCAGCCTCTCGGCTACCCGGTTGAGCCAGCCGGAGGAGGTGCCCTTCTCGCCCGGCGTGCCGGTCTCCATGTAGTCCTGGGCGTCGAAGTGCGAGCGGGTCGAGTCCGGCGAGCCCACCGCGTGCACCACCGCCAGCTGCCCTTCTCGGTACAGCGGCGCCAACGCTGCGAAACCCGGGTGCAGGCCGAAGCGACCGTCGAGGTCGATCAGGCTCTCCACTCCGGCCGCGCGGGTGGCCGCGAGAGCCAGCCGGGGCCGAAGCTTCGCAAGAGCCGGGTCTCCTACCAGGGGCACAGCCGCGAGGCCATCCATCGCCCCCCGCTGGAAAATCGCCACCAGCACCTTGCGGCGACGGCCTGGCTCGGCGGCGAGCGCCGCCCGGCAGAGAAAAGCCGGGCCGACCCCGATGCTCACCAGGGCCATGCCGCCAGCCTTGAGCAGGATTCTTCGATCGATCATGGGCAGCTCCTCGGTAGTTGCGATTCCGGCTACTAGCGGCGTTGGAACTCGGGCGAGCCCAGGATCACCCCCACCACCTGCTCGACGGCCGTGGGCTCGTGCTCTACTCCTGCGGCACGACGATGGCGCTGGAACAGGCGGCCGTAGGGCGAGTCCCGGCCCGGCTCGAGCTGGGAAAAGACCGGATCCTCCTCGAGCGAGCCGTAGTCCTCCATCGCGCTCGCCCCGCCAGCCTGCTCCGAGCGTTCGGCCACCTTCCTGGCAAGCCCGCTTTCTCGCACCGCCGCCGCCAGCTGCGGCCGCAGAGCCGCCGTCTCTCGCTCGGGCAGCAGGAGCGGCAAGAGGAGGTCGAGCGCTTCCTCGCGGGACTCTGGTTCCCGCTCGCCCACCAAGGTGGCCAGCTCGAGCCGCACGCCCCCCACCCGGCCCGCCGCGAGCGCCAGGCCGAAGTTCATCCGCGAGAGCAGCGCTCCTGTGCTCACCCAGTGCTCGGCCACCTCGGGGAAGCCGGTTGGCGCCTGGTAGAGGTAGAGCGGCTGGCCCATGCGGCCGATCCACTCGATCGTCTCCACGGGATCGGAAACTTCCGCTCCCGTGGCCCGGAGAGCCGAGGCCGCGAGCTCGAAAGGGCTCTTGATCTTCGCCCGGCGAGCTTCCGGGGCCCAGAACTCCGGGGATTCGACCAGCGCTCGGATCACGGCACGAAGGTCGCCCCCGGAAGCGCTGAAGGTCTTCGCCAGGCGCTCGACCAGCAGACCAGGCGGCTCGTCGGAGACGAAGCGGATCGCTAGCTTGCGGGCGAGATGGCGGGCCGTGGCCAGATGGCGAGCCACCAGATCCAGCACCTGCTCGCCGTCTTCGAGGCCACGCCCAGCCGGCAGACGGGTGCCAAGCACCTGCTTCGATCCGGCGTCGTGAGCGTCCGCCCGGAAGAGGAAATCGCCCTCGACCACGAATCCCAGGCCGCCCGCCCGCCTGGCGCGGTCGAGCCGGCGATCGAGCTGCGCTTCACGCGCGGCTGGCACCAGAGTCCAACCGGTGAACGCTCGCGCCACCTCCACCACATCCTGCTGGGAGTAGCCGCCGTCCACGCCCAGGGTGTGGAGCTCGAGAAGCTCCCGGGCGTAATTCTCGTTGAGCCCGCGGGAGCGCGGACCACGACGGTTCGGGCTGTCGGCGAACCGCTCCTGCCCGCTGCCCATCTCGGGCTCGGGCGCGGCTCGGGGGCCCCCGAGTTCGCCACCCGCTCGGCCTCCGAAGCGGCCCCGCCCTCCG
>CALMKX010000110.1 GCA_937867335.1 uncultured Acidobacteriota bacterium | reverse complement strand
TGTTTCTCGACGAGGCGCGGGTGGCCGCGCACATCCGCCACCCCAACGTCGTGAGCATCCTCGACCTCGGCAACGAGTCCGAGCAGCTCTACATGGTGATGGACTACGTCGAGGGCGACTCGCTGCACGCCGTGCAGGCCGCCGCGATCCACCTGCGGCGCTCGGTGCCCCAGCTCGGTGAAGGGGGCTTGAAGCTGCTCCGCCGCATGGGCAAGGTGGACCCGGGGAGCCTCGACGCCTACCGGGCGAGCGGGGGCTACCGGGCCCTGGCCCGAGCCTTCGAGATCGGCCCGGAGCAGGTAATCGCGGAGGTGATCGCCTCGAAGCTGGTGGGCCGAGGGGGCGCCGCTTTTCCCACCGGCCGCAAATGGCAGGCAGTGGCTGCCGAGGCCACACGGCCGCATTATCTGGTGTGCAACGCCGACGAATCGGAGCCCGGCACTTTCAAGGACCGCCTGCTGCTCGAGGAGGATCCCTTCGCCATCCTCGAGGCGATGACGGTCTGCGCTTTCGCCACCGGCTGCGAGCGAGGCTTCCTCTATCTGCGGGGCGAGTACCCCGAGGCCGCCCTGCGCCTGGAAGGGGCCCTCGCCGCCCTGCGCCGTGCCGGCCTGCTGGGCGCCGGCATCGCCGGCTCGGGCTTCAGCTTCGAGATCGAGGTCCGCCGCGGCGCCGGCGCCTACATCTGCGGCGAGGAAACCGCCCTCTTCAACTCGATCGAGGGCAAGCGAGGCGAGCCGCGCTCGAAGCCGCCCTTCCCGGTGCAGGTGGGCCTGTTCGGCAAGCCCACGGTGATCAACAACGTCGAGACCCTGGCCAATGTGCTCGACATCGTGCTCGAGGGCGGCGCGGCCTGGGCCTCGACCGGCACCGAGGGCTCCCGCGGCACCAAGCTCTTCTGCGTCTCTGGGCGAGTCGAGAAGCCGGGACTCTTCGAGGTGCCCTTCGGCACGCCGCTCTCCGAGCTCCTCGCCAAGGCGGGTGGAGTGGTGGGTGGCCGCCCTCCGGCGGCCGTGCTCCTGGGCGGCGCGGCCGGTGCCTTCGTGGGCCCGGAGACGCTCGAGATGCCGCTCAGCCTCGAAGGAGCCCGCGCCCACGGCGCCACGCTCGGCTCGGGCGTGGTGCTGGTCTACGACGACTCGGCCGAGCTCCCGGGTGCGTTGCAACGCATCGCCGAGTTCTTCCGCCACGAATCCTGCGGCCAGTGCGTGCCCTGCCGGGTGGGCACCGTGCGCCAGCTCGAGGCGGTGGAACGCCTCTGCCACGGCCGGCCGAACGGTGGGTTCGAGGCGGAGCAGGCGCTCCTCGCCGAACTCGGTCAGGCCATGCGGGACGCCTCGATCTGTGGCCTGGGGCAGACGGCTTCGTCGGCGATCGAATCGGCCCTGGCCCGCCTCCAACCCTTTCGCCCAGGAGGGCGCTCGTGAGCACTGAGCCGATCTGGTTTCGCCTGCCACCGCCGCCCTCGGAGATCCCGCGGGAGCCCGCTCGAGCCGAGAAACCTGCGGTGAGCCTCGAGATCGATGGCCAGCCCGTGAGCGTGCCCGAAGGATCGACGGTGCTCGACGCCTGTCACGCTGCGGGCGTCGAAGTGCCCACGCTCTGCTTCTTGAAAACGCTGACGCCGGTCAACGCCTGCCGCGTCTGCGTGGTGGAGCAGGAAGGGGCCCGGGTGCTGGTGCCGGCCTGCTCCCGCCGCGCCGAGCCCGGCATGAAGATCGCCACCGAATCCGCCCGCGTGCGCCTGGCGCGCAAGGTGGTGCTCGAGCTGCTCGCCTCCTCGGTGGATCTGTCGACCGCCGAGAGCCTGGCGCCGCTTCTCGAGCGCTACCAGGCCAGGCCCGAGCGCTTCGGCCCGGAAGCCGCCACGGTGGCGCAGCCGCTCAAGGACGACAACGACCTCTACGTACGCGACTACGGCAAGTGCGTGCTCTGCTACAAGTGCGTGGAGGCCTGCGGCGTCGACGCCCAAAATACTTTCGCCATCGCCGTGGCCGGCCGGGGCTTCGATGCCCACATCTCGACCGAGTTCGATGTCGAACTGCCCACCTCGGCTTGCGTCTACTGCGGCAACTGCATCGCGGTCTGTCCCACCGGCGCCTTGATGGCGAAGAGCGAGCACCAGCTACGCGACCGGGGCGAGTGGGCCCCCGAGCGCCAGACCGTCACCGACACCATCTGCGCCTACTGCGGCGTGGGTTGCACGCTTTCCCTCCACGTCCAGGACGGCCAGATCGTCAAGGCCCTCTCCCCCCTGGAGAACCAGACCACTCACGGCAACCTCTGCGTCAAAGGTCGCTTCGGCTTCGAGTTCGTGCGGGCGAAGAAAGCAGGCTGAGGCACGGCGCGGGGGCGGTGAAGCAGGGCCCCCCGCGCTCTTACGCCGCCTCGTGGGCGGGGCCGATGTCCTGGGTGTCGTCCAGGCCGGGGGCTTCCGCGGACTCTTCCCCGGCTCGCCGGCTAGTGAGGTAGGTGTACATCGCGGGCACTACGAAGAGGGTGAAGAGGGTGCCGAGGGTGAGGCCTCCCAGTACCGCTACTCCCATCGGCACGCGGCTCGCGGAGCCGGCGCCCAGCGAGAGGGCGATCGGCGAGATGCCCAACACCGTTGAGAGGCTGGTCATCAAGACCGGCCGGAGCCGGGCGCTGGCGCTCTCGAGCACCGCGTCGCGGATGCCCATGCCGGCCTCCTTGCGCTGGTTGGCGAATTCCACGATCAGGATGCCGTTCTTGGTCACCAGGCCGATCAGCATGATCATGCCGATCTGGCTGAAGATGTTGAGCGTCTGCCCGGCATACCAGAGCGAGAACAAGGCGCCGGCCAGGGCCAGCGGCACCGTGAGCATGATGATCAAGGGATCCCGGAAGCTCTCGAACTGCGCCGCCAGCACCAGGTAGATCAGCACCAGGGCGAGCACGAACACGAAGGAGAGGCTGCCGGCGGATTCGGCGAAGTCTCGCGACTGGCCGGAGAGGGCGGTCTGGAAGCTCTCGTCGAGGGTGCGGCCGGCGATCGCGCGCATGGCGTTGATGCCGTCGCCGATGGTCTTGCCCGGGGCGAGGCTCGCCGAAACCGTGGCAGCGATGAAGCGGTCGAAGCGGAACAGCTGGGGCGGCCGCGACTCCTCGGCCACGGATACCAACTTGTCGAGCTGGATCGGCGTGCCGTCGCTCGCGCGCACGTAGAGGTTGTTGATGTCGAAGGTCTCGTCCCGGCGATCGGCGGCCACCTGGGAGAGGATCTCGTACTGCTTGCCGTCGCGGATGAAGAAGCCCACCCGCTGCTCGGAGAGGGCGAGCTGGAGCGTCTGGCCGATCGCGAGGGCCGAGACGCCGAGGTCCCGGGCCCGCTCGCGGTCGATCGACACTGCGAGCTCCGGCTTGTTGAACTTTAGGTCCACGTCCACGAAGGTGAAGGTGGGGTCCTTGGCCGCCTCGGCGAGGAACTTCGGCAGCACCGCGCGCAGCCGCTCGATGTCCGGCGCCTTGAGCACGAACTCGATGGGTAGGCCGCGGCGCTGGCCCACCGCGATGGTGGGCTCCTGGGTGATGAACACCCGGGCATCGGTGAGCGAGCGCAGCTTGCCCTCGAGGGCGGCGGCGATCTCCTGCTGAGAGCGCTGGCGATCCTCCGGGTCGGTCAGGGCGATGCGCACCACGCTCGAGTTGGTGGAGGTCGACGAGCCGAAGCCGGGAGCGGTCACCGAGATCAGCGCTTTTCTCTCGGGCACTTCCTGGCCGACGATGCCCACCAGCTGATCGGTGAACCGGTCCATGAAGCTGAAGGTCGCCCCTTCCGGCGCCCGGGCGGTCATGCGCAGGCCGGAGCGATCCTCGAGCGGCGCGAGTTCCTGAGGCAGCAGCCGATAGAAACCGAAAATCGCCAGAGCGCAGCCGGCAAGGAGCAGCGGGGCGAGCCAGCGGCGCTTGAGGAAGCTCTCCAGGCTGGCCCGATAGCCCCGCGCGAGGCCCACGAAGAACGGCTCGGTGACCCGGTAGAACCAGGGATGCTCGTCGCGACGCTTGAGGAAGCGGGAAGAGAGCATCGGCGTGAGGGTCAGGGCCACGAAGGCGGAGATCGAGATCGCTCCCGCCAGGGTGATGCCGAATTCCCGGAACAGCCGGCCGGTCAAGCCGCCCAGGAAGACGATCGGCAGAAACACCCCCACCAGGGCGAAGGTGGTGGCGACCACCGCGAAGAAGATCTCCCGTGTGCCGGCCTCGCCGGCCTCGAGAGGCCGCGCTCCCGCCTCCAGCTTGGCGTAGATGTTCTCGAGCACGATGATGGCGTCGTCCACCACGATGCCGATCGCCAGCACCAGGGCGAGAAGCGTGAGCACGTTGATCGAGAAGCCGGCCAGGTAGAGGATGAAGAAGCTGCCCACCAGCGACACCGGAATCGCCAGCACCGGCACCACGGTGGTGCGCCAGTCGCGCAGGAAGAGGAAGATGATCCCCACCACCAGCAGGAAGGCGATCAGCAGGGTCTCGCGCACCTCGGAGATCGAGCGGCGGATGAACTGGCTGGCGTCGAAGCCGTAGCCCACCTTGATATCCGCCGGCAGATCCCGCTTGAGCTGCTCGACCCGCCGGTTGAACTCGTCGACGATGTCGATCTGGTTGGCGCCGGGCTGGGGCCGCACCACCACCGCCACCATCGGTAGGCCGTTCTCCTTGAGGATGGTGCGCTCGTTGCGCGCCCGCAGCTCGGCGGTGCCCACGTCGCCGAAGCGCACCGGCCGGCCGTCCACCTCCTTGATGATCAGGCTCTCGAACTCGCCGGGGGTGGACAGGCGGCTCGCGGTGCGCACCGGCAGCTCGACGTCCCGGCCTTCGATGCGGCCCGAGGGCAGCTCCACGTTCTCGCGCGCCACAGCGTCGCGGACGTCGATCAAGGTGAGCCGGTAGGCGGCGAGCTTCTGCGGGTCCACCGTCAGCCTCATGGCGAAGGTGCGCTCGCCGTAGATGTCCGACGCCGCCACGCCCGGGATGGTCTGCAGCCGCTCGGCGAAGACCTCGCGGGCGAAGCGGGTGAGCTCGAGCAGATCGCGCTGGGACGAAGAGAGCGTGATCTGCACGATCGGCTGGCTGTCGGCGTTGGACTTCGAGACCTGGGGCGGATCGATGTCCGGAGGCAGCCGGCTGATCGCGCTGCCCACGCGATCCCGGACGTCGTTGGTGGCCTGCTCGAGGTCGGAGCCGAGCTCGAATTCCACGGTGATGGTGCTGCGGCCTTCCCGCGACGTGGAAGTCAGGGTGCGGATGCCGGCCACGCCGTTGATCGCGTCCTCGAGGGGCTCGGTGACCTGGGTCTCGATGACGTCGGCGTTGGCTCCCTGGTAGTTGGCGGTGACCGTGATGGTGGGCGGGTCCACCGAGGGGAACTCCCGCACCGGCAGCAGCGCGAAGGCGATCGCTCCGAACAGCAGAATCACCAGCGAAAGCACCACGGCCAGAACCGGCCGCCGCAAGGCCACCGTGTACAGGCTCATTCCGCCTCCACCGGCTGGCCGGGCCGGACGATCTGCAGGCCGGAGGTGATCACGCGATCCCCCTCGGCCAGCCCGGAGACCACCTCCACCTCGGTCTCTGTGCGCAGCCCGGTGGTGATGGTGCGCACCGCCGCCTTGCCGTCCTCGATCACGAAGACCTTCTTGCCGGCGAGGTCCGGGATCACCGCGATGGCGGGCACAGTGAGCGCGCGGGGAATCTCCTTCACCGCGAGCTCCACGTCGGCGAAGGCCCCGGGCGTGAGCCGCCGGCCCGGGTTGGCGGAGCGGGCCCGCACCGTCAGCGAGCGGGTCTCGGGGTCCACCAGCGGCTCGACGGCGTAGATCTCGCCCTCGAAGTGGTCGTCCTGGCCCTTGATGCTGAACTGCACCTGGGCCCCGACCTTCACCCGGCCGGCGTATTTTTCCGGCACGGCGAAGTCCAGCTTGATCGGGTCGATGTCCTGCAGGGTGGCGATGCGGGTCTGAGGCGAGAGGAAGCTGCCCACGCTCACCGCGCGCAGACCGATGATGCCGGCGAACGGCGCCTTGATCTCGGTCTTGGCGAGCTGGCTGTTGATCAGCCGATCCTCGGCCTCGAGCACGTTCTTCTGGGCGAGCTCGCTCTCGTACTCTTCCTGGCTGATGATCCCCTCGCCGAACAGCCGCTTCTGCTGCGCCTCGCGGTTCGAGGCGAGCTCCAGGCGGTAACGGGAGCGCTCCTTCTGGGCCAGGAGCTCGGCGTCGTCGATCTTCAGCAGGACCTTGCCGGCCTCCACCGCGGAGCCTTCGTCGAAGTAGATCTCACGCACCTTGCCGGCGATCTCCGACACCAGGTCGACGCGCTCGTTGGCCCTCAGGGTGCCAGTGGTGGAGAGGTGCTCGGCCAAGGGCCGCGGCGTCACCAGAGCGGTGCTCACCTTGAGGGCCGGCGCCGGGCCGTCCGAGCCTGCGCTCGGAACCGCGGCACGGCCGCTCGCCTCGACGCTGTGCTCGGAGCGGAGCCGGGGAATGGTGAGGGTGGCGATCACCACCAGCAGCACGGCTGCGATGGCAAGGAAACTGCGAGTTTGGGGCTGCAAGAGGAGCTCCTGTGAGAGCCGCGTACGCGACGCGCTCGAATCTACTACACCTCTGCTCGGTGTACGTGACAGTGCGAAGTCGGTTCTGAGACCGGGCTCTCGTCAGCGATTCCGAGTCCAGCGCAGGCGCGAGCCGGACGTACGATCGAATACAATCATGCCCATGAAGCTGGCTACTGCTTTCGGGAAACTCCTTGAGCTCTGGGGCGAAATCTACGACCTCGAGACCGCGGAAGAGCTGCTCGAGTGGGACCAGGAAACCATGCTGCCGGCCAAGGGAGTGGGGAGCCGCGCCAAGGTGATGGCCACGCTCGCCACTCTGCGCCACCAGCGAATGACCTCCCCTCAGCTGGAAGAGGCTCTGTCGAGCGTGCTGGAGCAGGCTCGGCCCGGGAGCCTCGAGGCCGCGCAGGCCGCCGAGGCCGACCGGCTCACTCGCCGGGCTCGGCGCATCCCC
>CALMKX010000109.1 GCA_937867335.1 uncultured Acidobacteriota bacterium | reverse complement strand
GCCACGACCGCTGGTTCCTCGACCGCATCGCCACGCATATCCTGGCCTTCGAGGGGGATAGCCGGGTGGTGTGGTTCGAGGGCAACTACCAGGACTACGAGGCCGACCGCCGGCGCCGGCTGGGCGCCGAGGCGGACCAGCCCCACCGCATCCGGTACCGGCCGCTGGTGCACTAGCGCCGCGGCGGCTAGCGGGTGCGGGCGTACATGCCGAGGAGCACCAGGGCGGCGGTCGCCAGGCCGCAGAGGCCGGCCACCAGGGCCAGCCGGCCGAACCAGCGGTGCCAGCGGTTGGCCGGTGAGCCCAGGCAGTCGCGGTCCGCCGCCTTCTGCCCCAACCAACGTGCGACGCCTCCGGCGAGCAACATCACCGAGATCACCGTCTCGTGGAGGCGCAGGATCCACAGCGAGCGGGAATCCCAGAGGGCCAGATTCTCCCGGCCGAGAAAGGCAACTTTCGCCAGATAGGCCACCAGGAAGGCCACCACCAGCCACATCGCGGCCCGCATCCGGCGCCGGTGCTCTTCGACCCGGCCATAGCGGATGTGGCGCCAACCGGCGAAGCCCATGGCGATGGCGACGGCCAAGAGGAGCAGCGAAGCGGTCCAGAAGCTGAGGGTGGTATTCATATCGGCGATCGCTAGTTCGCTTCCCGCAGGCGCTCGGCGATGCGCGGGCCGTACCCGGCTTCGAGAATGCTCGCCACAGCCCGATCGAGATCGTAGGCCACTCGCACCAGCCGAACGAGGCGGTGCCGGGGTTCGAAGATCATCAGGCTGGCGCGCGGGTCGCCGTCCCGCGAAAAGCCCACGCTGCCTGGGTTCACGAAGTAGTGCCGGCCGGGATCGAGCTCCAGACCGCCCACAGGGACGGCGAGCGAATGGCCTTCGTCGCCTTGCACCTCGAAGACCGCCGGCCGATGGGTGTGGCCGGTCACCACCAGGGTGCCCGGCCCGAGCTCGAGCTCGCGAAGGCGGCGGATGTTCAAGTCCAGCGAGAGGTCGTAGAGGTAGGCGTAGCATTTGCGGGAATCGACCAGCGATCCGTGCACGAGGACCACCGAGCTGCCCAGCCGGCCCCAGGGCTCGAGAGCCCCGAGGTAGGCCAGCTGCTCGGGCGCGAGCCGCTGCCGGCTCCACTCGATGGCGTCGCGCGCGTAGGGCTTGATCACGATGTTCTCCGGCTCGATCCCGAGGACCATCTCGTCATGGTTGCCGCGGATGGCAAGCCAGCCCTCGTGCCGAACCAAGTCGACGACCTGCGCCGGCTGGGCGCCGTAGCCGACGAGATCGCCCACCACCACCACCCGGCCGAGGCCTTGCTCGCGGAGATAGGCGGCCACGGCCTCGGTGGCCGGCAAGTTGGCGTGGAGATCCGCCAGCAGGGCCCAGGGAGCGTCGGGCTCCGGGGCCAACTCGGGAAGCGCTGTAAGCCAGCTCATCGTAAGCGGCCGGAGCCGGCCAGAGACAGCAGCAGCCCTTGAACCAGGCTCCGCAGCTCGGCCTCGCGCGGCCAGAGCACCTCGTTGGTGAGGTCGCGGTAGAGCGCCTGGCGCACCGGCGGATGCTGAGCATAAGCGAGAGCCAGCTCCGAGAAGGAGCGCAGGAAGCCCTCGCGCAAGGCAAGATCGGCCGTGGCATGCTCCCGCAGCCGGAGCAGAGCCTGCAAAGCGAGCGTCGTTGCGCTGCCGAAGCTGAGGTCGTCATCCAGGTAATACAGGCCACCGGCCAACTCGCCGAAGTTGTTGGGATTGCAGTCCAGCCAGAGCCCGGACTCGACCCCGACCTTGAAGCAGAGCTCGATGGCCTCGAGATAGCGCTGCCAAGCCAGGGCCTGCCCCGAGTGGAAGCGCTCCCGGAGCACTTCGAGCCGGGGCGTCAGCGAGCACACCCAGAAGGCTTCGTCGCTGCCTCGAGAGACGAACCACGCCCGTGCGGGGTGGTAGATCCCGAGCGAACTCCGAAGCCGCTCGGCCTGCTGATCGCTCGCGATCGCCTCATCGGCGGTCGCGAAGCGCCGGCGAGTGCTCGACTTCAGGAACTCCGCACCTAGCTCCACGAAGCGACCGTACTGCCCTCCCGAGCCCCCGGCCTGGCCCACGTCGCCTACCAGATCCGGGCGCAACCTGGCCTCACCTCCAGCCAGTCGCGCCAGCAGCCGCTCGAGGGCGAGCTGCTCGGGTAGCCAGGCGACCACGTCGCCCGGCCCTCCGGGTGCAAAACCCACTCGGCCTCGCAGAACTTCGAGCTTCTCGGCGAGATCCGGCTGCGGTGAGGCCGGAGCCCCGAAGTCGGACCACAAGGGGCGCGGGATCGCGAGCGATCTCCCCGCGCCGAATGCGCTCGGCTCCGACCCAGATGGCTCCTCGGCTGCGCCCGCCGCTAAGGGATCAGCGGCGCCACCTTGGGGACGTTGGTGCGGATCGCAGCCCAGCCCATGCCGACGTTACCGGGCTTGCGGATCACCAGGCAGAGGATCGCCTCCTTGCTGGGCACCTTCATCACGAAATGCAGCAGGCCGCGGGTGGAGAACTGGACATCCTCCATGTAGTGCTCGTTGGAGGTATCGCCACGCTGGGCCTTGACCAGGTCCTCCACCCGGAGGGTCTCGCGGCCGCGGTAGAGCGCGGTGGCCGCCGCGGAGACCGCCTCGAAGTGGTCCGAAGTGAAGTTGGACAGGAAGAAGCCGCCCAGCATCATGCCGGAGCCGAGGTCCACCACGTTCGCCGCCACGGCATCGGGGGTGCTGTCCACCATCTGCTTACACAAGTCGTTGATCGAAGCCATCTCTTCCTCCCGCCTAATCAGGCAAATATCCGTAGTTCCCTCACTTTGCGTGGTCTCGGCTCCCGTGTCAACCAGGGCCGGCCACGCGCGTCGAGATCCCTACGCAGTTCCTGCCTCGTCGTCAAGGCTGTCCCAACAGTCGTCAGCCTCTCACTCTGTTTATTACGGGTGGAATTACACCGCGAAAAGAGGCGCCGGCCATCTTAATGGAAGCTGTAAAGTGGCCTGGCTTACGCTTCCGCCATGTTGGCCACACCTCTAGGGCGCCAGGAGATCAGGATCGTGTCGGACCCCGAACCCAGGCTCGAGCTGGAGCGCACCCGAAGGGACGCCGAGGAGGCGGCCAGAGGCTTGCTGCTCACCGGGGTCGGCATCGAGGCCGTGATCTTCTCCGACCGGGCGATCGAGCAGGAACTGGCGAGCGCGGTCTCGAGCGCCGGCGCGGCGGAGCGCCTCTACAACCTCCGCTATTTGATGGACGACGTGCTCACCGCCGTCTCCTCGCTCGAGGCGGTCTACTCCGTGGCCCAGCCCACCACAAAAGACAGCTCTGCCGATTTCCACGAAGCTGTCATACACTCTGAAGAAGGTTTGGTTGCATATCTCTCGTCTCCCTCGATGAGCGTCTTGTTGCTGGCTTTGTTGGCACCTGAGGCGAACGTGGGAAGTTGCGTGACGGAGCTCAGGAGCGCGATGCGCAACCTGGCCACGAAGCCGAGCTGATGCTCTACCTGCGAACGCTGATCGACCTTCTCGAGACTCTCGAGCGCCAGGCTCCCGAGGGCGCCGGCACGCTGCCGGTGGCTTCCGAGCGCAACGGTGGCGACCTGGCGAGGATCTTCGTCGATCGCGGCCAGCTCTCCTGGCTGTGGTGTCGCCTCGGCACCTCGAGCCTCGCCGACTTCTTGAGCGGCAGCGGCAGTCTCTCGGCGGAGCAGATCTCCGAGCTGGCTCGGGAGAGTGTCCGCGACGGCGAGCCCATCTCGGCCAAGCTGGCCCGCCGGGCCGGGCTGGACGACAAGCAGCTGCGCGAAGCCCTGCTGAGCTTCACGGCCGACGCGCTGACCCACGTGGTGAAGGCTCTCGCGGATGGCCGAGCCCACATCAAGCCCTTCGAGCCGAGCCCGGCAGGAGCCTTCCAGCTGCGCTACAGCTTCGCCGCGAGCGAGATCCTGCCGCGAGTGCTCGCCGCCTGCCCGCTGCTCGGCCTGGGCCTCGAGCCCCTGCCGCAGGTCTTCCAGCTCGCCGGACCGCAGATGGAAGCGGCGCTCTGTTTCTACGAGCTCGACCCGGAAGCCTCCACGGCGGTTCTCGTGGGACAGGCCGGCCAGCGCTCTCTGAGCCTCTCGATGACCGCGATGCGCGAGCTCTACCAGCATGGCAAGCGGGTGCTGCGGGCTCCCGCGCTCGATGGCTCCGGCCAGCCGTACGCGGCGATGGTCCGTGGCCTCAGCCAGGGCTGGTTCTGCCTGCAGGAGGCTCCTTTCTTCACGCTCTACCGAACCGCCTCGCCCAGCGACTACGGCACCCTGCTCTCGCTGCTGCGGAGAGAGCGCCGGAGCGCCGAGCCGGGCGAGGCTCCCCGACAGGGCAAGGCTCTTCTCGAGCCGGAGCGGCAGCGTACCCTGGCCGCCTCCTGAGCGGGGCTCCGCCGAGGAGTCCAGCGTGTTGTTCGGCATCAGCCATCTCTGGCTCGAAAGCGATGACCTCGAAGCGGCCCTTCAGTTCTACTGCGACACGCTAGGCTTTCAGGTGCTCGAGCAGAGCGACGACTACGTGGATCTCGACGCCGCCGGGGTGAAGCTCCGCCTCAGCCGCCGCGGCAGCGAGCCCGCGCCGCGGATCCGCCTGCAGACCGGCCAGCTCGAGCAAGCCCTGCCCCTGCTCGAGACCGGAGGGGCTTCGTTGGTGGCGAGCCGGATCGACCTCGAGCGGCGGCAAAAAGAACTCGAGGTCCGCGTTCCGGACGGCAGCCTCGTGGTGCTCTGGCGTCGGCTCCGCGAGGACGAGCTTCCCGAGCCACCCGAGCTGCCGATCACCCGAGCCTGGGACGCCGCGGCGGTCACTCTCGCCCAGAGCCTGCTCGTCCGGGTTCCCGAGCCGTTCCGCGAGCTCGCACGCAGCGGCACCGTGGCCGAAGCGGAGTTGCTCGGGGCCGACTTCGAGAGCATCTCGACCCAGCTGGTGGCGCGGGCGAGCGTTCGTGCCACGCCGCGGATGATGCGCGCGAGGCTCCAGCCGGTGCTGGTCGAGCACGGCTTCGATCCAGCCGACTTCGCGGACGACTTCGCATGCTGAGCTCGCCCACGGCCAGCGGCCGCTCATCCAAGAGCGCGAAGGCCCGGGCGATACCTGGTCGGCTCGGCATGCTGGCTCGCCTGGCCGCCCACGGTCTCCGCCGCCGCCACGGCTCGACCGAGAGTGAGCGTGAACGGGCCTGGCAGGCGATCGCCGGGCTCTTCCGGGACGCCCGGGGCATCACCATGAAGGTGGGCCAGGTGCTGCTGGGCGACCGGCCGGGAGCGGAGGTGGTTCGGAGCGAGCCCCTCCCCTTGGCGGCGATCCGCCCCGCCCTCGAAGCCGAGCTCGGCAGCCGCTTGAGCCATTCGTTCCGGCGCTTCGACGAATCCAGGGCGGCCGCCTCGCTCGGACAGGTCCACGCCGCCGAGCTGCTCGACGGCTCGCGAGTGGCGGTCAAGGTGCGCTATCCGGGCATCGAGCGAGCGGTCAGGCGGGAGCTCCGCCTGGCCGGCCTGCTGCCGGGCGTGGGGCCGCTGCGCCGCTTCGGCTTCGACCTCGATCGCTACCGCCGCCTGCTGGCCGAAGATCTCGCCCGCGAGCTCGACTACCGCTCGGAGGCCGAGCGGCAACTGCGCTTCTACCACCAGCTCGCCGTTCCCGGCCTGGTAGTGCCGCGCCCCTTCCCGTCGCTCAGCCGCCCCGGCCTTCTGGTGCAGAGCTGGGAAGACGGCGAACCGCTCTCGAGCGCCCGCGGCTGGCCTCGCCTGGAGCGGGCCGAACTCGCTCGCATCCTGGTCCGCACACTGCTGGCGAGCCTCTTCCAGTTGGGGGAAGTCCACGGCGACCCCAACCCCGGCAACTACCTGTTCCGGCGAGGCGAGAACGCCCGCCCGGAAGTGGTTCTGCTCGATTACGGCTGCACCCTGGAGCTCGAGAGCCCTCGCCGCCTGGCCTTGCTTCAGCTGCTGCTGGCCCTGCGCGAGGGGGGTTCGATCGACCTCCTGGCCTGCCTTGGCGCGATCGGCTTCGACCTCGCCAAGCTGGCTCCCCTGGCCGACCGGCTGCCGGAGATCTGCCAGGCACTGTTCGAGCCCTTCCTGCTCGACCGGCCTTTCGACCCCTCGCGCTGGCGCCTGGCCGAACGGCTCGGAGAGCTGCTCGGGGAGCTGCGTTGGTGGTTCCGGGCGGCCGGCCCGGCGGACTCGGTGTTTCTGCTCCGGGCATTCCAGGGCCTGGCTCAGCAGCTCGAGGCCCTCGATGTGCCGCTCGCCTGGTGGCCCATGCTGACCGCCGTGGTGCCCGAAGAGACGCTCGCCGAAGCCCGCAGGCTCGAGCTGCCCACTCCTGCCGGCATCACCGAGCCGCCTCGGCTGGAGTGCCTGGCCCGCTTCCTGCGGGTGGTCATCCAGGATCAGGGCGAGGAGCTCCTGGCCCTCTGCCTACCCGCCGTCGAAGTCGCCCACCTCGAAGAGCTGGTGCCGCCGGCCGTGGCCGAGAGCTTGGCCGGTCGGGGAGTGCGGCTCGGGGAGCTGGTGCGTCGCGTCCTCGCCGGCGGCGTCCGCCCGCAGGAGTTGATCGCTCTCGAAGACGGCACCCGCACCTACCAGGTCTGGCTCGAATAACACTCCCCCATCCTCGGCGAACCGTCGCCAGCGGATCCTTCACAAGGGACCCGCTGGCGTGTGAAATGGTGCCCATTTCTCGCACTTGACCTGCGCCGCCCGGCGCCTGCATAATGCAACCATTGAAGCAAATGGTTCAGATGTCTGAAAATATGAATCATGGCACTAGTTGATGTATCTCTGATCTCGTGTTGTCACTGATCGAGTGCGGACGCCTCTTTCCCGAGAAGGGCCTTCCAAGGATGCCGAGCCTCCACCCTGTCATGACTCCCGAGCCCTCCCCGCTCGTCCTGCCCGCAACCGCTGTCACTCGGTGCCCCCACTACACCCCCACTCCAGGGTCGCCGCACAAGACGCTGCTGATCGACCTCTGCCCCACCCTTTCGGTCGGCCTGAGCGAAGCCCTGGAGGCTCGAGGGCTCAGGGTTTCCAGCCTCGAGCTCGGCGATCAGGCCGCAGATCCTGGTCGTCCGGACTTGATCCTGCTTCATCTACCGGCACAAGGACAGGAGCTGAACCTGCGCGAGTCCTTGCCCCAGGTGCGTGAGGTCGGCCGCAGGTTCGGCTCGCCGCCGCTGGTGGTGCTGGCCGCCGCTCGCGATCGAGCCCTGCGGGTCTGGGCCCTGCGACAGGGCGCGGATGACTATCTGGTCAAGCCTTGCCATCCCGATGAGCTGGTGGCCCGTTGCCAGCGGCTGATCTGCCGCAGGCGCTCCTCCGGCTTCCTGCTTCGAGGTGAGCTTTCGGCCTTCCCGCTGGTGCAGGTGCTGCAACGCTGCGAACGGCTGGCCTGCTCGGAGAGCATTACCCTGCGCTGCAACCTCGGCGTGGGCTCGATCGAAGTCCGCCGGGGCCGCTTCGCCGGGAGCGAGATCGGCCAGTTGTCCGGCATCGACGCCCTCTTCTCGCTCCTGTCCCTGCGCGATGGGCATTTCGCGGTCCAGACCCGATCGGTGGACCGCGAAGGCGAGCCGGAGGGACTCGAGGTCGAAGGCCTGCTGATGGACTTCGCCTGGCTCCAGGACGAGCTGAAGCGGCGCCAGGGTCGGCTGCCTGAACCGCATTCCCGCTTCCACCTGGGAACGGCCAGCGCAAGCTCCCTCGGCGACCTCGACCGCCTTCCGGTGGCCGAGGTGCTGCAGTACCTCGGCCACCATCCCGGCAGCACGCTCTTCCACCTGGAGCACACCCTGCCCTTGGCCAAGGAACGCCTGCTCGTCACTCTCTCCTGTTTGAGCGAAGAGGGCATCCTCGAGCGCCGGGCCTAGAGCGGGCAGCTTGCCGGCAAAGGATTGCAGGTGAACAGCACGCCGTCGCACATGGCCCAGCAGTTCTTGCGAGTCGTACAGGTGCTGCCGTAGCGGCAGCTGACCGACCCCCCCGACTGGCAGGTGGTGGTGCAGGTCGGGCAGGAGGGGCAAAGGATCGTCCCCGAGCTGGTGCCGGTACACTGGCCCTGACCCCCTCCCACGCAGTTCGAGTCTTGAGCACTGCAAGTAGTGCCCGAGCAAGTCACCGTGGAGCCGTCCCAGCAATGGGCGGTACAACTCGAAGTGACCGCTACCCCCACCGGCTCGGGTACCGACCCAGGAACAGCCGTGCTGCCCGGTGATGGGGCAAGGGCCGCCAGGAATGCGTCCTCTGCTTGATCCGCGGCCAGGGGCGGAGAGAAGAACACGGCCAGAGTGAGTGCACCAGCGAGGAGGAGAGGAACCCGAGGCAGGGATCGGCTCACAGCAATCTCCCTTTCGATCAATAACTTCTGCCCCCAGACAGAAGCATGCATCTACTATCTTCAGTGAGCCGACCCGGGCCGAGGGAGACCCGGTTGTCGGACCCGGCGCGGAAGCCGAACGGCGCTCCTCTAGAAAGCTCGACGGCATGAAAAAGGGCGCACCCGAAGGTGCGCCCTTGGCGTCGAGGCGAGATCGGCAGGCCGGCTAGCCGTCGAGCTTCTTCTGCCGGCGGGCCAGCACCCAGCCCGCGAGGGCGAGGGCCAGAACCAGCACGGCCAGGCCCAGCTCGTCGAGGGTGGGGATCTCCTCGGCACCGCGCCCGCCCACCACGAAGCTGGTGGGATCGTCTGCGCCGCCCAGAGCCGGATCGTCGGTTTCGCCCAGAGCCTCGTTGGTGCCGTCGCCGTCCATGTCGTAGTGCAACACGCCCTGGTTGGTGATCGAGGTTCCCGGGCCGGCGTCGAGAGGGATGGTAGCCACGATGGTCAGGGTGACATTGCCTCCCACCGGGATCGAGCCGTTCCAGGCCACCGAGTTGGCCGCCGTGGTGACCGTGCCCGAGCTCGCCGTGGCCGAGACCAGCGAAAGCGGCGCCGGCAGAGCGTCGGTGAGCTCGTCGCCGGGGTTGTCTTGCTGAGGCGAGGGCCCGGCGTTGCTGATCACGATGGTGTAGGTCAGGTCCGAGCCGGCGATCAGCTGTCCGCTTACGGTCTTGGTGGCGGCGATCGAGGACTGGGACACCACCTGTGTGTCCTCCGTCGCGGTGAGATCGGTGCTATCCGGGTCTGGAGTCGCCGAGCTCACGGTCACGGTATCGGAGAGCGTGGCGCCAGCGAGCGTCGCCGGGTCTACCTGGACGGTGATCCCGAAGCTCGCCGTGGTGTTGATCAGCGTGGTCGTCGAGCAGGAGACCGTTCCGCTCGAGCCGACAGCCGGGGTGCTGCAGGTCCAGCCGGCCGGCGAAGTGAGCGACTGGAACAGCGCGGCGGCCGGCAGGGGGTCGCTCCAGGCCACCGTGGACGCGAAGCTCGGCCCGCCGTTGGTGACCAGGATCACGTAGTCGAAGGTGTTGCCGGGCTTCACCGGGTCCACGCTGTCGCTCAGGGTCACCGAAACGTCGGCCAGCGTGGTCACCGTGGTGTCGGTCGAGGCCGAGTGGTCGCCCGGCGAGGGATCGGGGCTGGGCGAGGTGAGCGTCGCGGTATTGGTGAGCACCGTGCCGCTCGCCACGGCCGGGTCCACCGCCACCACCAGGGTGAAGAAGGCGCTGCCCACGGTGAAAGTCGCGATCGAGCAGGTGACCGTGCCCCCCGAGCCCACCGCCGGAGTGGTGCAGCTCCAGCCGGCGGCCGAGGGGCTGGCACCCGCGCTGCAGTCGTTCCAGAGCTTCGCCAAGCAGACGAAGCCGGTCATCGAGAACCAGATCGGCCCGTTCACGAAGACGGCCCAGCCGACGGCGGCCGCGCTGAAGCCGGCAGCCGCGGACTTCGCGGCGACCCAGCCGCAGCTCGAGCAGAGCTTCCAGGTGCTCAACCAGCTCTTCAACGGGCTCGCCTACAACCCGCCCGGCAAGCAGGAGGGCTACCTCTACTGGCTGGCCTGGGCCAACCACATGGCCGCCTCCATGCTGAGCTCGCAGGACGGCAACGGCATCACGCGCCGCGGCGTGCTGCTCGGCTCGTGCGACTCGCTGCGGGTGTTCGAGGCGGTCGGCAAGGCGAACGCGATCCTCGGCACGCTCGTGACGCTGCTCAACGCGCCGTCCTTCCAGTCCGTCTGCGGCGCGAAGGCCGCGGCGGCGGGGACCGCGCGGGCGACGTCGATCCTCAAGCAGGGCGCCGCGCAGGGCGACCCGATCCAGGCGGCGACGCTGAAGGCCCTGGGCGAGAAGCCGGCGGCCGTGACC
>CALMKX010000108.1 GCA_937867335.1 uncultured Acidobacteriota bacterium | reverse complement strand
AGCCGGCGGTGCCCGCTCAGCCGGCCGGCGCCTCCACCACCGTGCCCGCCCCCACCGGTGAAGCAGCCCCCACACCGGCAAACCCGGGCGTGGTGCCGGCTGAACCCCTCGCCGCCCAGAGCGCCCCGGCGACAGCGGCCCAAGCCCTGCCCGAGTTCCACGTGGTGGCCGCCGGCGAGACCCTCTTCGGCATCGCCCGGCGCTACGGCGTCTCCGTGCAGGCGCTGCAGCGGGCGAATGGTCTCGGCCGCAAGGGTGTCATCTACCCCGGCCAGAAGCTCAAGCTCGAGCGCTAGCGCCTCGCCTCGGGGAAGAGCCCCCGGGGGCCCCGCGTACCGAAGGTCGAACTCCACGGGCTTGGCGCCCGTTTCCTTGCGAGGAGGCAACCCATGAGCAACCCCCTCGAACTCGAACCCGGCCTGGGCGGCCCCCGCCCGGCCTTGCTCAAGGCCCTCGGCCGCCGGCTGCTGGTGGCGATGGTCTTGATTCTTGCCTTCGGCCTGACCGTGAGCGCCGTCACCGTGGTGCCCGCGGGCCACGTCGGCGTGATCGATCTCTTCGGCAGCGTGGAGCCCCTGAGCCTCAAGTCCGGCATCCACCTGGTGAATCCGTTCGCCCGGGTGGTGAAGATGTCCGTGATGACCCAGGAGCTCAAGGAGGAGATGGACGTGCCCTCGAAAGAGGGGCTCACCATGAAGGTGGAGTCCAGCGTGCTCTTCCACCTCGACCCCGACCGCGCTCCCGACGTCTACCGCGGCATCGGCCCCAACTACGTGGACGTGGTGGTGGTGCCGCAGTTCCGCTCGGTGAGCCGCAGCGTCACCGCCGGCTACGAGGCCAAAGCGCTCTACACCTCGGCCCGCGAGCTCTTGGCCGAGAGCCTGGCCGAGGAGCTCCGCAAGCTGCTCGCCCCCCGCGGCATCTCGATCGAATCCACCCCGTTCCGCAAGCTGGTGCTGCCGGCCCGGCTCTCCCAGGCGATCGAAGAGAAGCTCTCCTCCGAGCAGGAGAGCCAGCGCATGCAGTTCGTGCTGGAAAAAGAGCGCCAGGAAGCCGAGCGCAAGCGCATCGAAGCCCAGGGCGTGGCGGACTTCCAGCGCATCGTCTCCCAGGGCATCTCGGACCAGCTCCTGCGCTGGAAAGGCATCGAAGCCACCCTCAAGATCGCCGAAAGCCCCAACACCAAAGTCGTCGTAGTCGGCGCCGGCAAGGATGGGCTACCGCTGATCCTCGGAGGGAACTGAGGGGGGGCGAGGGTCGGGAGGAGGCCAGGAGCGCGCGGTTTACCGCAGCCAGACCGCAGACGTATGCTGGCCGGTGATGAACCTGCGCTCTGGCTCGCTCGAGGTCTCGGCCCATCGGGGGCCGCTTTTCTGGCTGGGGGCTGGCTTCTTTTTGCTCGCCTCGGCCGCGCCCCTAGGGGCTTATGAGAGCGACCAGTACTCCCATCGCCTGGAGCCGATTCGGGATTGCCGGGAGGAGCTGAATGCGGTGGTGAACCGGGCCCTCGAGCAGGTGGTGGAGCGCTGGCAGGGGCCGCCGAGTGAGTACCGCTTCGCGGTGGAGGTGTACCGCATCCTTGGCGGCCTGCACTGGGTGGACCACATCGAGCGACTAGCCATGAAGAGCCGCACCGTCGACAAGCTGCCGCAGACGCGGTTCCACAGCATCTTCCGCGGCGCGCCGTTCACCGCCACGCGCACGCTCTTCGTGTTCGGCGTCGGCCGAACCATCCGGCTCGCCGGCTCGCTGGTGGGCTCGGACAAGCTGGGCCATTTCATCTCCCAGGGCCTCAAGTACTACCGCAGCTACCGCGCCGGCTGGAGCGAGGACCGCATCCTCGGCCGCGGGCGCTTCAACGAGCGCTGGCTCTTTGGCCAGTGGACCACGGGGGTGTACTCGAACGCCGACCTGGTGGCCAATTACGAGGGCTATCGCTTCTACCGCAGCTTGTTCGAGGACGACATCGTGCCGGGCAAGAAGGCGATCGTCACCTGGCGTTGGGGCCGGCCGCACCTGGCGAGGCCGTTCGATTGGGCGGATCACGTGAATGACTACTGGGACGAAGCCCTGAACCCATCGCACTTCGGCCCAGGCCTCGGCCGCTTCATGCACCGGCGGCTGGTTTCGCTGTGCAGCGAGGAAGCGCGAGACCCGGCGCAGTACGTGCCCCGGGAGGAAGCCGCCCTGAAGCAGCGTTACGCCCGGCTGGGCATGCGCGACGGCTCGGAGTTCCGCCTGGATGTGCTCTGCGGCCGAGCGGCTCTGGCCCAGGAGGCGGGGCGATGAGCGGGCGGTTTCCCCGTTCCTCCGGCGGCGGGGCGCTGCGGGTGAGCCGGGAGGAGTTCGAGCGGCTGGTGGAGCGGGCGCTCGAGAACCTGCCGGAGGAGTTCGCCGAGCTGCTCGAGAACGTGGCGGTGATGGTGGAGGAAGAGCCGGGCCCGGAGGACCTCGAGGGCCTGGCTACCCGGACGGCCGAGGAAGGCGAAGAGGACGAGGAGGAAGGCGAACTCTTCGGCCTCTATGTGGGCGTGCCGCTCACCGAGCGGGACACCTTCTACCAGGCCATGCCGGACCGGGTGCTGATCTTCCGCGGCCCCCTGCTGCGGGCCTGCCGGGATCGGCGAGAGCTGGTGGAGGAGATCACCAAGACGGTGCTCCACGAGCTCGGCCACTACTTCGGTATGGACGAAGATCAGATGCCCTACTGAGGGCGCCCGGGGGACGGGCAGTCGCCCCTGTCCTGGGGCCGCTGCTACGAGGTAGCCGCTTCTCCGCGCAGGCGGGCGAGGCGGCTGTCGCGGTCGGCCTCGACGCGGCGGCGGTCGACGAGGTAGTGCTCCTCGGCCTCGTGGCGGGCGGCCGGGTCCGCCAGGCTCTTCAAGCGGTCCTGATAGAGGATCTCGATCTCGGCCAGGCGGGCCTCGGCCTGGCGTCTCACTTCCGCGATCTGCTCGCGCACTTCAGGGCTCAGGGCCTCCTCGCGAGGCCGCTCGATGCCGTCGCGCTCCAGTCTCTCGAGCGCCAGCTCGTAGGCGGACTTCATGGGCTGCCTCCTTCGGATCCGGTGGCCCGCACGGGGCCGGTCGGTCGCGACGATACCCCGCCAGCGGGGCCGCAGGCTACGGCGAGACGGCCGCCCAGCCGGAGAGATCCCCGGTCTCGAACCCGTCGCGCATCAGCCAGGGGGCTAGGAACACCCGCGCCTGGATGCTGGTGCCGCTCGCGTCGGTGCCGGGGGAGCCCTCGCTCTGCCACACCACCACCAGCCGCCCGCCCCGCGGGGTCACGGCCAGGAGGGAGGCGCCTTGCTCGCCGGCGGTGAAGGTGTTCACCAGGCTGAGGTCGGTCAGCGGACTCAGGTCCGGCCCGAAGAGGCGCAGGTAGACGTTGCTGTTGTCGGGGGCGCCCGGCCCGGCGAAGGAGTCGAGGGTCACGGCCACGTTGCCGTCCCGGTCCATCGCCAGCTTGCCCACGGTGTCCGGCGCGGTGAGGGTGACCGGCGGGTCCACCACGGCCTGGGAGGCGAGGAGGCCGGCGTCGCCTCCGTAGCGCCGGACGAAAGTGCCGCCGTCGCTCAGGTTCTGGCCCAGGGCGACGAAGGCGTTGCCGGCGAGGGCCAGAACTTCGGTGTTGAAGAACGTGGAGTCGCCGAGGTGCATCACGCCGCCCACCGGGGTGCCGTCGGCCAGGAAGCGGGCGAGGAAGTAGTCCCCGCCGAAGTCGCCGTCGGTGTAGGTGATGGCGAAGCTGCCGTCCGGGGCCACCGAAACCGCGGCGGGGGCCTGGAATTCGAGGCTCGGCGGGTTGACGCTCCTCTCGGTGCCGCCCGTGCCGCCGGAGGAGAAGGGGCGGGCGCGCACGCCGTTGGGGTCGCCGGCCACACCGATCTGCGTGTCCCAGGCCAGCACGAAGCGGCCGTCGGCCGCAACGTCGACGTGCGGCCCACCCTGGCTGCCGACCGTGAGCGTGTTGGCGGGGGTCGGCGTGCCCACCAGGGCGCCCGAACCGTCGAGTTCGGCGAGCTCGATGTCGGTGTCGTCCGGAAAGCCGGGATCCGGCACGGCGTAGGCCACCCGGAAACCGCCGGTGGTGGTAGCGGCGCCCACGGCGCCGCTCCTGGCCAGGCTGAACTCGGAGCCGGCGGGGGTGCCGTCCGCTGCGAACCGGCGGGCGCGCAACTGGTGGGTGGCCACATCTTCCCAGACCACCAGGAAGCTGCCGCTGGGGGCGACTTTCAACAGGAGTGGCCGCTGGTCGCCGGCGGTGGTTTCGTTGACCTGGAACTGGTCCCCCACCGGGGAGAGGGCGGCCTGGGCTGGCAGCAGGGGATGCGCGAGGGCGAGAAGCAGAAGGGCTCGAGCGAAGAGGGCGGGAGAACGCATGACAAGCACCTCTCTCAGGAGTTATCGATCGGGCTTCCCGGATTGCTCCATTGTACGGCTTGCGACCTTCGTGGTCGCGGAAAAGCCCCTGGAGTGGGCCGGCTGTACCCGGGCGCGCGGCGCGTCATCTTGGCGCGATCGGCCGGCGGCTGGCCTGGAAGGAGCCCCAAGCGCCGGGCTCGGAAGAGGGCACTGATCTTGCTCGCGCTCTCGCCCTCGGGCGCCAAGCGCTGCTGTTTCGACGCGTTTTCTTGGGAGGAGGGGTCTCGGCATGATCGAAGCGCAGGACCTGTCGCGCAAGTACGGCGATTTCACCGCAGTCCACGATGTCTCCTTCGCCGTCGACGAAGGTGAGATCGTCGGCATCCTCGGCCCGAACGGGGCCGGCAAAACCACCACCATCCGCATGATCACCGGCTTCCTGCCCCCCACCACCGGCCGAGTGCTGGTAGGGGGGCGGGATCTCTTCAGCGAGCCGGTTCCAGTGCGCCGGCAGATCGGCTATCTCCCCGAGAACGTGGCGCTCTACCCGGAGATGCGAGTGCGCGAGTACCTCGCCTACCGGGCCGCCCTCGAGGGCATGCGCCGCCCCGACGCCAAGCGGCGGATCGGCGAGGTGGTGGAGCGGTGCCTCCTGACGGAAGTCGAGGGGCAGATCATCGGCACCCTGTCCAAGGGTTACCGCCAGCGGGTGGGGCTCGCCACGGCGATCCTCCACGAGCCGGGCGTGCTGGTGCTCGACGAGCCCACCGTGGGCCTCGACCCCAAGCAGATCGTGGCCATCCGCGAGCTGATCCGCGAACTCGGCGAGCGGCGAACGCTCTTGCTCTCCACCCACATCCTTCCGGAAGTCGAGCTCCTGTGCAGCCGAGTGTTGATCATCGACCGCGGCAAGATCATCGATCAGGGCACCCCGGAGAAGCTGCGGGAGCGCTGGCGGGGCAACCCGATGCTGCGGGTCACCCTGAAGGACGCGCCGGCCGGCGCGAGTGAAGTGCTCGGCCAGCTGCCGGGGGCGGTGGGAGTCACCGACCTCGGCCCCGGCAGCTTCCGCGTGGAATGCGACCGCGAGGCGGATCTGCGCGAGGCGGTGTTCCGCACGGCGGTGGCCCAGGGCTGGGTGCTTTTGGAGCTCGCCGAGCAGAAGACTTCCCTCGAGGACATCTTCGTGCGGCTCACTACCCAGGATGCCGCCCCCGGTGGCGACGAGCCGGCCCCGGGGAGCGAGGCGCCCGCTGCCGAGGTCGCCCCGGAAACCACGGAGGAGCCCTCATGAGCGCGCTCTGGGCCACTTTCCAGCGCGAGCTTCGCGCCTACTTCTTCTCGCCGCTGGCCTACGCCATCGCGGCCCTGATGCTGATCTTCAACGGCATCCTGTTCATCGTCATCATCAGCTTCCTGGCCAACCCGATGTCCCAGCCGGGCCCGCCTTTCGAGCTCTTCTTCAGCTTGAGCTGGCTGGTACTGCTCACGGTGACGCCGCTTCTGACCATGCGGCTGATCAGCGAAGAGCGGCGCAGCGGCTCGATCGAGGTGCTGATGACCGCGCCGGTGACCGAAGGCCAGGTGGTGGCCGGCAAGTACCTGGCGGTGCTCGCCTTCTTCGCCTCCCTGTGGCTGCCGACGGTGGTCTATGCAGTGATCGTGGGCGCCCACACCGAGCTCGACTGGGGCACCGTGGCGGCCGGCTATCTGGGCCTGTTCTTGATCGGCGCCCTGTCGCTCTCGATCGGCGTGATGGCCTCTTCCTTCGCCAAGAACCAGGTGGTGGCGGCGATTCTCGCGCTCGCCATCCTGTTCTGTTTCTTTTTCGTGTTCGGCTGGGCCAAGGACCTGGTGAACGGCCAGGCGGCGAAGGAAGTCTTCGGCTATCTCGACATCTTCGCCCCCATGCGGGACTACGCCAAGGGCGTCATCAGCACGCGCAGCGTGGTCTATTGCCTGACCTCGACGGTGTTCTTCCTGTTCTTGGCCAGCCGGGCGCTCGAAGCCAAGAAGTGGCGTTAGGAGGCGTGAGGGGATGGAAACTCGAACCAAGAAGACCCTGGTGGCCAGCTCCACCCTGTCGGCCGGAGTGCTGCTCGCCGCGGCCCTGCTGGCGCTGGTGAACTACTTCGGCTGGAAGTACCACAAGCGCCTGGACTGGACCCACACCCGCCTCTACTCGCTCTCCGAGAAGAGCCAGCAGGTGCTGGCTGGGCTCAAGAGCGACCTCACGGTCACCGTCTTCCAGAGCCCCGGCTCGCCGCTTTCCGAGCCGGTGGAAGGCTTGCTCGCCCAGATGTCTGCCCGCTCCTCGCACGTCAAGGTGCACGCGGTGGACGCCGCCAAGAATCCGGTCGAAGTCGAGCGCCTGCTCAAGCAGTACCAGACCAGCTACGACCCGCGGGCGATCAAGATCGTGCTCGACAACGGCAAGGATCGCCGGATCATCGAGGAGAACCAGCTCGCCGACATCGACTCCTCCGAAGTACCGATGGGCGGCATGCCCCATCTCTCGAGCTTCAAGGGCGAGCAGGTGCTCACCGGCGCTCTCTACGAGCTCAGCTCGGGCACCCGGGCGAAGATCCTGTTCACCACCGGTCACGGCGAAAAATCCCTGGATGACTTCGCCGCCACGGGCTTTTCCCACCTGAAGGAGCTCATCGGCGGCCAGAATCTCGAGCTCTCCTCCTGGGGCTCGCTGGGTCAGAAGGCCGTGCCGGCGGAGACCTCGTTGGTGGTGGTGGCCGGGCCGATCAGCCCGTTCGCCCAGCCGGAATTGGACGTCTTCCGGGACTACCTGAAGGGCGGGGGCCGGATGCTCTGGCTGCTCGATCCGCCGATCGCCCCGGACGGCAAGATCACCGACCTCGGCCTCGGGCCCTGGCTCGCCGGTTACGGCGTGAAGCTGGGCGCCAACGTGGTGGTGGACCCGGACAAGGGCCTGCCCTTCTTCGGCGCCGAGACGTTCTTCGTCGACTCCTACGGCAGCCACAAGATCACCCAGGTGCTGGCGGACCTCAAGCTCAACATCCTGCTCTCGCTCGCCCGTTCGGTCGGCGCGGACGCCGGGTCTTCGGGCTACCAGCTCACCGAGCTTCTGAAGAGCAGCGACGCGGGCTGGGGCGAAACCAACCTCACCGTGCAGAGCGGTGTGAAGAAGGACCCGGAGGACCTCGCCGGCCCGGTGGCCGTCGGCGTGGTGGCCGAGCCCAAGGAAAGCGAAGGCCAGGAAGGCAGCCCGGCGAGCAAGATGCGCCTGGTGGTGCTGGGCGACTCGGATTTCCTCTCCGACCGCCTGGTGGGCAACGCCAGCAACGGCATCTTCGCCGAGAACCTCTTCAACTGGCTGCTGGCCCGGGACACGCTGCTCGGCATTCCACCCAAGAAAATGGAGCAGCCGCGCCTCAACCTCACGCAGCAACAGCTGCTCACGGCCTATTTGTGGGTGGGCCTGCTGCCGCTCGCGGCGATCGCCGGGGGTATCTGGGTGTACTTGAAGAGGAGGCGCTAGCCGTGAAGCCACGGACGCTCCTCATCCTGTTCTTGCTGGTGGCCGGGCTGGGCGCCTATGTGTGGTTCGTGGAGCGCAAGCTGCCTTCTTCGAGCGAGCGCGCCGAGCGGGCCAAGAAGGTGCTCGACTTCGAGGTGAACGATGTCGAGGCCGTGACCCTCGAGACGGGCGGCAAGAAGGTGCGCCTGGAGCGGCAGAAGGCCCCGGCCGAAGCCGGCAAGAAGAGCGTGGACGCGCCGCTCGGCGAGACCTGGAGGCTGGTGGAGCCGCTCTCCGCCGCGGCCGACGGCGGCCAGGTGCGGATGCTGCTGGGCACCCTCTCCAACCTCGAAGCCGAGCGCTCGATCGAGGACTTCGACCGCAAGGAGCTGGGTCTCGAGGCTCCTCGGGCCCGAGTGAGCCTGCGCACGGCCAAGGGCGAAACCACCCTCGAGGTGGGAGCGGATCTGCCGTCGTCCACCTCCACCATCGCGGCCGTCGCCGGCGGCAAGGTGGCGGTGGTAGTGCCGGCGAACTTCATGACCGACGTGGCCAAGGAGGCCGGAGACTGGCGGGACCGCACCCTCTTCCACGGCGATCGCTCGAAGATCGCCAGCGTTGCGCTGACTCACGCGGGCGGGCCGCGGGTGCTTTTGGCCCGCCGTGGCGAGAGCTTCTGGCTCGAGGCGCCGGTTTCGGATCGCGCTGACCGCGATCTGGTGGACCGCCTGCTCTCGGCCCTGCAAGGCCTCGCGGCCAAGAAATTCCTCGAGGGGCCGGCCGCGGATCCGGCCACGACAGGCCTCGCGAACCCGTCAGCCACCCTGGAGGTGGTAGTGAGCGGCGAGGCCACGCCCTTCAAGCTCGAGTTCGGCAAGCCGGAGAGCGAGGGCTCGCTCAGCCACTACGCCCGGGTGGGCACGGAAATCGTGACCACCGATGCGGACCTCGCGGCGGACCTCGAGCGGGCGCCCGAGGCCTGGCGCTCGCTCTCCTGGGCCGGCATGGCCACGTGGGAAGTGGACCGTTTCGAGGTGAGCGATGCCAAGGGCAAGCTCTCGCTCGAGCGGGCCGAGGGCGACTGGAAGCGGGACGGCACCTCGATTCCCTACAGCCCGGTGGGAGATCTGCTGGCCGCTGTCACGGAGATCAAGGGCGACAAGCTGGTGGACGCCGCTCCCGCGGGCTCCGCGCGCATCACCCTCAAGCTGGTCGGCAAAGAGGGCCACGAGGAGACGCTCACCCTGCTCGCGCCGGCGGCGGGCCAGGTGGCCGCGAAGTCGAGCGAGCGCACGGCCGCGCTCCAGGTGCCGGAGGCGAAGCTCACCGACCTCGAGGCGAAAATCGCGGCGGTGCGGGCGGCCCAGCCCCTGCCCAAGCCGGAGCCGAAGCCGGGCGAGGCGAAGGTGGAGACCGAAGAGGGCAAGTAAGTGGGCGCGGGCTCTAACCCGAGCCCTCCTGGTACTCACCGAAGACGGCGCGCAGGCTGTCGGCGATCTCGCCCAGGGTAGCTTCGGCGCGCACGGATTCGAGAATCGGCGGCATCAGGTTGCGGCCCTCGCGGGCGGCCCTCCCCAGCTCCTCGAGGGCGGCCGCCGTGCGGGGGCCGTTTCTCCGGGCTCGCAGCGCCTGGGTGCGCGCCACCTGGTCCTGCTCGGCCTTGGGGTCGATGCGCAGCACCTCCGGCCGGTGCTCCTCGGCGACCCGGTAGGCGTTGACCCCCACCACCGTCGCCTGGCCGTGCTCCACCGCCAACTGGTAGCGGTAGGCGGCTTCCGCGATCTCGTCTTGCTGGAACCGCCGCTCGATGGCCGAAAGCGCCCCGCCCATCTCTTCGATGCGCGCCAGGTAGTCCCGGGCCCGGGAGACGATCTCCTCGGTCCAGGCTTCGATCACGTGGGCGCCGCCGAGCGGGTCCGCCACATCGGCCACGCCGGACTCGGAGGCGAGGATCTGCTGGGTGCGCAGCGCGATGCGGGCGGCCGCTTCGGTGGGCAAGCCCAGGGCCTCGTCGAAAGCGTTGGTGTGCAGCGATTGGGTGCCGCCGCAGATGGCGGCGAGCGCCTGCACCGCCACGCGCACGATGTTGTTCTCGGGTTGCTGGGCCGTGAGGGTGGAGCCGGCGGTCTGGGTGTGGAAGCGCAGCCAGGTGGAGCGGGGGTTCGTGGGCCGGTAGCGCTCGGTGACCAGCTCGGCCCACAGGCGGCGAGCCGCGCGGTACTTCGCCACCTCCTCGAGGAAGTTGTTGTGGGCGTTGAAGAAGAAGGAGACACGGGGAGCGAAGTCGTCGATCGCGAGGCCGCGGGCGAGCACCGAGTCCACGTAGGCGAGAGCGTTGGCCAGAGTGAAGGCCACCTCCTGCACGGCCGTCGAGCCAGCTTCCCGGATGTGGTAGCCGGAAATCGAGATGGTGTTCCAGCGGGGCACGTGCTGCGAGCAGAACTCGATCACGTCGGTGACCAGCTTGAGCGACGGCCGCGGCGGGTAGATGTAGGTGCCGCGGGCGATGTACTCCTTCAAGATGTCGTTCTGGACGGTGCCGCTCACCTGCTCCCAGGCGACCCCCTGCCCTTCCGCCACCACCAGATAGAGGGCGAGCAGGATGCCCGCGGTGGCGTTGATGGTCATCGAGGTGGTGACTTCGCCCAGGGGGATGCCGTCGAAGAGGCGCCGCATGTCTTCGATCGAGTCGATCGCCACCCCCACTTTGCCCACCTCGCCTCGAGCCAGGGCGTGGTCGGAGTCGTAGCCGATCTGGGTGGGCAGGTCGAAGGCCACGGACAGGCCGGTGGTGCCCTGCGAGAGCAAGAACCGGTAGCGACGATTGGATTCCTCGGCGCTGGCGTAGCCGGCGTACTGGCGCATGGTCCAGCGCCGCTTACGGTACATGTCGGCGTAGAGGCCGCGGGTGTAGGGGAAGTCGCCGGGAAGCTCAGCGGTGGCTCCCACGGGCTGCTCCGCCTGCCGGTAGTAGAGCTCGACGGGAATCCCAGAAGAGGTCGTCAGCCCGCCGGGCGGGGTCTTGCTGTGTCCGTCGTCCATGGCAGGAATTATAGGAGCGCCGCCCGGTCGAGCCGAGAAGCCCGATGGGCGCGGCTCTGTCACGCTAGAAGCCTCACCCGCACGCTACTAGGTATGGGATAGCTGGACTCCCGCCCCACAATATCTAGTAGCATCTCCCTTGACACGGCGAGATTCGCCGCGCTAGTCTTCGCGTGCGCATAATTAGCTAGAACTCAATCGAGCTTCGTCTACGCGGTGAACGAGCCTGGTGTCAACTTGCCCCTGAACGAGAGGAGAGGCTTGTCTATGGAGGTCCAGCCGGCCGCAGTGCCGAGTCATCCGGAAGTCGCCAACCCGAACCTGCTCGAAGCGAGCGCCGCCTCTGCGGCCAGTGCCTCGGGCCTGCATTTCGAGAGGCGCTTCTCGACTCCCGGAACTCATCCCTTCGACCTGGTGGAGTGGGAAGTCCGGGACGCCACGATCGGCAACGAGCGCGGCGAGCTGATCTTCGAGCAACGCGGAGTGGAAGTTCCCAAATTCTGGTCGCAGACCGCCACCAACGTGGTGGTGAGCAAGTACTTCCGAGGGCAGCTCGGCACCCCGGACCGAGAGACCAGCGTCCGCCAGCTGATCAGCCGGGTGGCCGACACCATCGCCGGCTGGGGCCGGCAGGGCGGCTACTTCGCGAGCCCGGAGGACGCCACCACCTTCCACGCCGAGCTGGTGCACCTGCTGCTTCATCAATACGCCTGCTTCAACTCGCCGGTGTGGTTCAACGTCGGCATCGAAGAGAAACCCCAGTGCTCGGCCTGCTTCATCAACTCGGTGAAGGACACCATGCAGTCCATCCTCGAGCTGGCCCGCACCGAGGGCATGCTGTTCAAGTTCGGCTCGGGAACCGGCTCCAACCTCTCGGTGCTGCGCTCCTCGCGCGAGCAGCTGGCGGGTGGCGGCACGGCCTCCGGCCCGGTTTCGTTCATGAAGGGCTTCGACGCCTTCGCCGGCGTGATCAAGAGCGGTGGCAAGACGCGCCGGGCGGCGAAGATGGTGATCCTGAACATCGACCACCCGGACATCGCGGAGTTCGTGCGCTGCAAGGAGATCGAGGAGCGCAAGGCCTGGGCGCTGATCGACGCCGGGTACGATGGCGGCTTCAACGTACCGGGCGGGGCCTACGATTCGATCTTCTACCAGAACGCCAACCACTCGGTGCGAGTGACGGACTCGTTCATGAAGGCCGTGGTGGACGACGGCGAGTGGACCACCTACGCAGTGACCAGCGGCGAACCGATGGATCGCTACCGGGCCCGCGATCTGATGCAGATGATCGCCCAGTCCACCTGGGTCTGCGGCGATCCGGGCATGCAGTTCGACACCACCATCAACGCCTGGCATACCTGCCCCAACACCGCTCGCATCAACGCCTCCAACCCGTGCAGCGAGTACATGTTCCTCGACGACACGGCGTGCAACCTGGCGTCGCTCAACCTGCTGCGCTTCTTCGATGCCGAGACCGGCTTCGACGTACCGGCCTTCGGCCACGCCTGCGAAGTGGTGATCACGGCGATGGAGATCGTGGTGGGCAGCGCCAGCTACCCCACGCCCACGATCGCCGAGAACTCCTACAAGTTCCGGCCCCTGGGCATCGGCTTCGCCAACCTCGGCGCGCTGCTGATGGCCCGCGGCCTGCCCTACGATTCGGACGCCGGTCGGGATTACGCGGCGGCGATCACCGCCTTGATGTCCGGCGCCTCCTACGCGCAATCGGCGCGGGTGGCCGGCACCATGGGCCCCTTCGAGGGCTTCGAGCCCAATCGCCAGCCGATGCTGAGCGTGATGCGCAAGCACCGCGACGCACTGCGCGCGATCGACTCGGCCCACGTGCCCCCCGACCTCTTGACCGCCGCCCGGCGCAGCTGGGACGAGGTGGTGGAGTTCGGCGAAGAGCATGGCTTGCGCAACAGCCAGATCTCCGTGCTCGCCCCCACCGGCACCATCGCCTTCATGATGGACTGCGACACCACGGGCGTCGAGCCGGACATCGCCCTGGTGAAGTACAAGCGGCTGGTGGGCGGTGGCATGATCAAGATCGTCAACCAGACGGTGCCCGTGGCCCTCGAGCGGCTGGGCTACGACAAGAGCGAGATCCGCGAGATCGTGGAGTTCGTCGACACCGAGGACACCATCGAAGGCGCTCCGCACCTGAAGCCGGAGCACCTGCCAGTGTTCGACTGTGCCTTCAAACCGGCCAAGGGGGCCCGTTCCATCCACTACATGGGCCACCTGAAGATGCTCGCCGCCGTGCAGCCGTTCATCTCGGGCGCCATCTCGAAGACCATCAACATGCCCGAGGAGTCGACCGCCGAGGACATCGCCCAGGCCTACCTCGAGGGCTGGAAGCTGGGTCTGAAGGCGGTGGCGATCTACCGCGACAACTGCAAGCGCAGCCAGCCGCTCTCGACCAAGAAGGAGGAGCTGCGCGAGAGCCTGGGGATCGACTCCCGGGCCGTGCGGCGCAAGCTCCCCGACGAGCGCCAGGCGATCACCCACAAGTTCTCGATCAACGCCCACGAGGGCTACATCACGGTGGGGCTCTACGAAGACGGTCAGCCCGGCGAGATCTTCCTGGTGGTGGCCAAGGAAGGCTCCACCATTTCCGGCCTGATGGACGCCTTCGCCACGGCGATCTCCCTGGCCTTGCAGTACGGCGTGCCCCTTCAGGCGCTGGTGGACAAGTTCTCCCACATGCGCTTCGAGCCTTCGGGCTTCACCAAGAACCCGGAGATCCCGATCGCCAAGTCGATCATCGACTACATCTTCCGCTGGCTCGCTTCGAAGTTCCTGGGCAAGGAAAGCAAGCAGGCCGCCGGCGTCATCCTGCGCGACGAGGCCTATGCCGAGCCAATGGCAGCGAGCACTCCGACCGGTGCGGAGCCGGGCAAGGTGACCTTCCTGTACCAGCAAGACGCACCCAGCTGCCATGAGTGTGGCTCGATCATGGTTCGCAACGGCAGCTGCTACAAATGCCTCAACTGCGGCTCGACCAGCGGATGTAGCTAGCTGCGAGCCGCTACTGGGGGGAGGAGAGGTTTCCGTTTCAGGGGGTATGGCATCGCCCAGCCCCCGCTTTTCATCCCTCCCTCGTACCCATCCGATCGCTTGACGTATCCTTAGCCCTTGCCATGAGAGTCGCTACCGCTTCCGTCCTGGTCGTGTTGTGCCTTGCCTCCCTCGCCTGTCAAGGCGGGGCTCACCCGCCCGAGGCGGCGGTTTCGGGGATCGGCTCTCCGATGCCGCGTTTCGAACTCACCAGCCTCGACGGGGCCAAGGTGAACACGGCGAGCCTCGAGGGCAAGGTGGTGCTGTTCGACTTCTGGGCCACCTGGTGCGGTCCCTGCCACCTGCAAGCCGACATCCTCAAGGAGCTCTACCCCGACGCCGCGCGGCGTGGAATCGAGTTCGTCGCGATCTCCACCGGCGAAGAGGAGTCGACGGTGCGCGACTTCGTCGCCCGCCGGCCCTTCCCCTACGCCGTGCTGGTGGACCCGGAGGAGATCCTCGGCGGGCCGCTCGAGATCAACGCCTTGCCGACTCTGCTGATCATGAATCGCCAGGGTCGGATCAGCTACCGCCACACCGGCGTTGCCGACGCCTCCGCGATCGACGCCGCGCTGCGCGCGGCCGCGGCCGGGACCGGAGACTGACGCCGCTTGGAGCAGCTCTCCCTTCTCGAGCTCTTCGCCCAACCGCGTCCCATCGCGCGCCCGGAGCGCCGGAAGAGGCCGCCCTCCGCGCGCTCCACCGCCGCCATGGAACGCCTGGCGGCGGCCTATCTGCGGCCTCTGCGCAAGCTGCGCTGGCTCTGTCCGCGGCGGGTGAAAGTCGTCTTCAACGGCCGGCTCCGCAGCACCCTCGGCC